>CANIRG010000387.1 GCA_947469635.1 Rhodospirillales bacterium
GGCTGCGGACCGCGGGTCTCCAGGCCCGCCTCATGAGCATGAGCGGGCCTGGAGGCCCGCGGTCCCTCATGAGAAGACATCAGAACGCCTCGCCGCCGCGCGACATGGCGACGATGCCGGTGCGGGCGACATCGACCAGGCCGAGGCCCTCCATCAAGCCGACGAAAGTCGCGACCTTCTCGGAGTTGCCGGTGACCTCGAAGACGAAGGAATCGGCCTTGGCGTCGATCACCTTGGCGCGGAACATCTCGGCCAGCTGCAGCGCCTCGCCGCGCTTGTCGCCGGTGCTCCTGACCTTCACCAGGGCGAGCTCGCGCTCGATGTGCGGGCCCTCGACCGTGAGGTCGCGCACGCGATAGACCGGCACCAGCCGGTCGAGCTGCGCCTTGATCTGCTCGATGATCATGGGCGTGCCCTTGGTCACGATGGTGATGCGCGACTGGCTCTGCCGCGCGTCGGTCTCGGCCACGGTCAGGCTCTCGATATTGTAGCCGCGGCCGGAGAACAGGCCGACCACGCGGGCCAGGATGCCGGGCTCGTTGGCGACCAGGACCGAGATCGTATGGGCGGCGATGGGCGCAGGTTCAGGACTCACACCAGCACCATGCCTTCTTCGGACACCTTGCCGGCCTTGTCGTCGGGGCCGAGCAACATCTCGTTGTGCGCCGCGCCCGAGGGAATCATCGGGAAGCAGTTTTCCTTCTGGTCGACGATGACGTCGACGATGACCGGCCCCTTGATGGCGATCATCTCCTTGATCGTGGCGTCGAGCTTGTCGGGCTCATGGCAACGCAGGCCGTGGGCGCCGAACGCCTCCGCGAGCTTCACGAAGTCGGGCAGCGATTCCATGTAGCTCTCGGAATAGCGGCTGCCGTGCAGCAGTTCCTGCCACTGCCGCACCATGCCCATGTACTGGTTGTTGAGGATGAAGATCTTCACCGGCAGGCGATACTGCGCCACCGTCGAGAGCTCCTGGATGTTCATCAGGATCGAGGCTTCGCCGGCCACGTCGATCACCAGCGCATCGGGATGGGCGATCTGCACGCCGACGGCGGCCGGGAAACCGTAACCCATGGTGCCGAGCCCGCCCGAGGTCAGCCAGCGGTTGGGCTGCTCGAACTTCAGGAACTGCGCCGCCCACATCTGATGCTGGCCCACCTCAGTGGTGATGTAGTGGTCGCGATCCTTGATGTGGTGATAGAGCCGCTCGAGCGCATACTGCGGCTTGATCGTCTCCTTGTCCTGCTTGTAGGCGAGGCAGTTGCGCCCACGCCAGGTGTCGATCTCGGCCCACCAGGCCTTCAGCGCCTTCTGGTCGACCTTGGGGTCCTTGGCCTTCCACGCCTTGATCATCGCCTCGAGAACCAGCGTCGCATCGCCCACCACAGGCACGTCGACGCGCACGTTCTTGTTGATCGACGAGGGATCGATATCGACGTGGATCTTCTTCGAGCCCGGGGAGAATTTCGTCAGGTTGCCGGTGATGCGGTCGTCGAAGCGCGCGCCGATGTTGATCAGCACGTCGCAGCCGTGCATTGCGAGGTTGGCCTCGTAGGTGCCGTGCATGCCCAGCATGCCGAGGAACTGCCGGTCGGACGCGGGGAACGAGCCCAAGCCCATCAGCGTGTTGGTGATGGGATAGCCCGTCATGCGTACGAGCTGCGCGAGCAGCTTCGACGCCTTGGGGCCGGAATTGATCACGCCGCCGCCGGCATAGAAGACCGGCCGCTTGGCATGCGCCATCATCTCGACCGCCTGCTCGATCTTCTTCGGGTCGGGCTTGGTCTGCGGGCGATAGCTCTTGTGCTCCACCGCATTCTTGGGCGGCGCCTCGTAGGCGTGCTTGTTCATCAGCACGTCCTTGGGCAGGTCGATGACGACCGGGCCGGGACGGCCGGAGCGGGCCACGTAGAAGGCCTCGTGGACGACGCGCGCGAGGTCGCTCACGGCCTTCACCAGGTAATTGTGCTTGGTGCAGGGCCGCGTGATGCCGGTCGTGTCGGCTTCCTGGAAGGCGTCGTTGCCGATCAGGTGCGTCGGCACCTGGCCCGTCAGGCAGACGACGGGGATCGAATCCATCAGGGCGTCGGTGAGGCCGGTCACGGCATTGGTGGCGCCGGGGCCGGAGGTCACCAGCACCACGCCGACCTTGCCGGTGGAGCGGGCATAGCCTTCGGCGGCATGGACGGCCGCCTGCTCGTGGCGCACCAGGATGTGGCGCAGCCGGTTCTGCTTGAAGAGCGAGTCGTAGATCGGCAAGACGGCGCCGCCGGGATAACCGAAGACGACCTCGACTTCCTCGTCGATCAGGGCTTTCACCAACAGATCGGCGCCAGTCGTGGCGGGCTCCTCGGGCTTCATCTCACGCTCTCCCCTATGACAAATGCGCCGCAAAACAGGGTTTGCGGCGGCGCGGAAGATAGAGGCGGTGTTTCGGAGGGTCAACCCGAAATCAGCATGAAACGTAAAGTTTCAGACCCCAGAATTGTCCAAAAATTGCGCGGCCTGGACATCCACTCCCCCGGAGGCCGGGTCGAGCACCAGATTTGGCGTCATCTGCCCCCGGAACCACGTCATCTGGCGTTTGGCATATTGTCGGGTATGGTCGATGGCGATCTGCCTCGCGCGTTCGAGGGACAGCTCCCCCCGGAAATGCTGGAAGAACTCCGGCGCCCCATGCGCCTTGAGGCCGGGCCAGGCGGGATCGGGATGGCGGTCGAAGACCGCCCTCGCCTCGGCCAGCACCTCCTGCCGCAGCATGAGATCGAAGCGCGTCTCGATGCGCTCACGCAGCCAGCCACGCTCCGGCGACAGCAGCAACGTCGCAAAACGCCAGCGCGCCGGTGTGCCCGGCTCCTGCTGCCACAGGCTGAGCCGGCGCCCCGTGGCCTGCAGCACTTCCCAGGCGCGGACATGGCGCTGGCGATCCCCCGGCTTCAGCCGCGCCACGATCTGGGGATCGTGCTCGGCGAGGCGGGCGCGGAAGGCGTCAGCGCCGAGTGACTGCCACTCGGCATTGGCGGCCTCGCGCAGTCCCGCCGGCACGTCGGGGACAGCCGAGATGCCCTCCATCAGCGTGCGCAGATAGAGGCCGGAGCCGCCGCACAGGATCGGGATCCGGCCCTCGCTTAGCACGCGCTCGATCTCCGTGCTCGCCAGCGCGCCCCAGCGGGCCGCCGTCAGCGTCTCGCTGAGCGGCAGCTCGCCGTAGAGCCGGTGCGGCGCCCGCGCGCGTTCCTCCTGGGTGGGCTGGGCCGTCAGGATCGGAAAGGCGTCGTAGGTCTGCATGGCATCCGCATTGATGACGATGCCTCGACGCCGTTCCGCCAGGGCGAGCGCCAGCGCCGACTTGCCCGAGGCGGTCGGTCCGGTGACGACAATGACCTGGGGGATGACCTCGGCCTTAGCCATGCGACGAACAGTTTGCTAGAGGCGAGGCGTGAAGAACATCCTGGTCCTGATCGCCAATCCCGCCCGATCCGCGCTCGACGAAGCGACGGTGCAGGCTGCCCTCGAGACGCTGCGTGCCGGAGGCGCCACCGTCGGCACCGTCGACTGGCTGGCGAGGGAAATCGCCTGCGACCTCCCCTTTGACGGACCTGCCGTTCCGATCGCCCTGCCCGGGGTCGATGCCGTCGTCGTTCCGGCCGAGGGCCGGCGCAAGAAGCTCCTCGTCGCCGACATGGAATCGACCATGATCGAGAACGAGATGCTGGACGAGCTGGGCGACTTCCTTGGCCTGCGGGAGAAGATCTCGGCCATCACCGCGCGCTCGATGAACGGCGAGATCGACTTCCCGACCGCGCTCGCCGAACGCGTGTTGCTGCTGAAGGGCCTGCCGACCGCCAGGCTCGCGGAGGCTTCGAGCCGCATCCGCTACACGCCGGGCGCGGCGACGCTGGTGGCCACCATGCGCGCCAACGGCGCCTATTGCGCCCTCGTCTCGGGCGGCTTCACTTTCTATACGGCGATGGTGCGCGCCAGGCTCGGCTTCGACACCGACCAGGCCAACCGCCTGGCCGAGGAGGACGGCATGCTGGCCGGCTTCGTCCATCCCCCGATCCTCGATCGCGATGCCAAGCTGGTGGCGCTCAATCGCCTCTGCGCCGAGCGTGAGCTCGCGATCGCCGAGGCCGTGGCGGTGGGCGACGGCGCCAACGATCTCGCCATGCTGAAGGCCGCCGGCCTCGGCGTCGCCTTCCACGCCAAGCCCGCCGTGGCGGCCCAGGTGGCGGCGCGCATCGACCATGGCGACCTCACCGCGCTTCTCTATTTGCAAGGCTATCGCCGCAGCGACTTCATCGAAGGACCCAACCCATGACCGATATCCTCCAGATCGTCCTCGCCAAGCGCCCCGCAGGCGATGTCACCGCCGATTGCTTCCGCGAGGAAACCGCGTCGCTGCCCGCCCTGGCCGAAGGCCAGATCCTGGTGCAGTCGCGCTTCCTCTCGCTCGACCCCTACATGCGCCCGCGCATGACCGAGCTCGCCTCCTACACGCCTCCCTTCGAGCTCGGCAAGCCGCTGACCGCCGGCTCGGTCGGCGAGGTCGTCGAGACGCGCAACCCGCGCTACGCCAAGGGCGACACCGTGATCGGCATGCTGAACTGGGCCACGCACACGGTCCATGACGGCAAGGGATTGCGCAAGATCGACCCCGCTCTGGCGCCGCTGTCGGCCCATCTCGGCGTGCTCGGCATGCCGAGCTTCACGGCCTGGTACGGCATCAAGCACATCTGCAAGCCCAAGGCAGGCGAGACGGCGTTCGTGTCGGCCGCGACCGGCGCGGTCGGCCAAGTGGCAGGCCAGCTCGCCAAGCTCGCCGGCGCCCAGGTCGTGGGCTGCGCCGGCGACGACGAGAAGTGCGCCTGGGCCGTGCGGGAAGCGGGCTACGATGCCTGTTTCAACCATCGCAGCGAGAGCGACCCAGGTGCTGCCCTCGACAGGCTCTGCCCCAAGGGCATCGATTCGGATTTCGAGAATGTCGGCGGCAAGATCTTCCACGCCGTCTTCGCGCGGCTGAACAATTTCGGCCGGGTCGCCTTCTGCGGCGCCATCTCGGAGTATCAGGACAAGGAACCGATGGCCGGCCCGCCCAAGATGTTCGCCATCGTCCAGCGTCGCCTCACGCTCCAGGGCTTCATCGTCTCCGACCATGCGCCCCTGATGGGCGAGTTCGCGGCCGAGGTCGGCGGATTGCTGAAGTCGGGCAAGCTCAAGAGCCGCGAGACCGTGATCGACGGCCTCGCCAAAGCCCCGCAAGCCTTCATGGGCCTGCTGCGCGGCGAGAACTTCGGCAAGCTGGTGGTGAAGGTCTCTTAAGTCTTGCCGAACCGCGGGCCTGAAGGCCCGCGGTTCGCATGAGAAGACGCGCCATGGAGTGGCGCGCGCCCAGTGATTATTTCGCGGTCAGCCGTAGCGCGGCGAAGCGCGGGTCGCCCTGGCGTTCGACGAACAGCAGGACCGAGCGCTTCTTCTGGGCCTGCAGCTTGCCCACCAGCTCGGTGATTTCCTGCGGCGTCGTCACCGCCTTCTGGTCGACCTCGAGGATGATGTCGCCGGCCAGGAGCTGCTTCTCGGCAGCCGGGCTGTTGGGCGCCACCTTGGTGATGACCACGCCCTTGACGTTCTCGCCGAGGCCGTACTTCTCGCGCAGCTGATCGCTCACCTTCTGGAGGGTGAGGCCGAGCTGCTCGATGGTTGAGGTCACGGCCTGGTCGGGCTCGACCGGCTTCTTGGGCGCGCCGCCGGGGGCCGAGACGTTGGTCTTCTCGGGCTCCTCCTGCTCGCCGATGCGCAGCTTCAGCGGCAATTCCTTGCCCCCGCGCCACACGACGATATCGACGGTGCTGCCGACACGGGCGTTGGCGACCAGGCGCGGGAAGCGGCGCAGGTCGGGCACTTCCTGGCCGGCGAAGTTCAGGATGATGTCGTTGCGCTTGAGGCCGGCCTTGGCCGCCGGGCCGTCGGCCGCGACGTTGGCCACCAGCACGCCGCGGGCGCGGTCGAGGCTGAAGCTCTCGGCAATGTCGTCCGTCACGCTCTGGTAGCTGACGCCGATCCAGCCGCGGCGCACGCGACCGAACTCGCGGAGCTGCTCGGCGACCTGCTTGAACAGGTTGGACGGGATCGAGAAGGCCAGGCCCGCATTGGTGCCGGAGGGCGAATAGATGGCGGTGTTGACGCCGATCACCTCGCCATCGGCATTGAACAGCGGGCCGCCGGAGTTGCCCTTGTTGATGGCGGCATCGGTCTGCAGATAGTCGTCGAGCGAGTCGCTCAGAGCCCGGCCGCGCGCCGAGATGATGCCGGCGGTCACCGAATGGCCGAGGCCAAAGGGATTGCCGATGGCGATCACCCAGTCGCCGACCC
>CANIRG010000388.1 GCA_947469635.1 Rhodospirillales bacterium
CGGCGGTGGCGGTAGCCACAATCCCCATAAGCAGCAACACACCCACAATCCCAACCGTCCGCCCAATCGAAACCAGATCTTCGATTCGAGCGGGCCCGACGTGCGGGTGCGCGGCAACGCCCATCAGGTATTCGACAAGTACCAGGCGCTGGCACGGGAGGCGAGCGCCTCGGGCGACCGCGTCCAGGCCGAGGCCTATTGGCAATATGCCGACCATTATTTCCGCGTGATCCAGACGATGGGCGGCCTCTTGCCGCGCAACAACTGGGGTGAGGGCGGAGAAGGCGGCGAGGACGGCCAGCAACAGGCGCCTCAGCAGGGCCAGTCCGGCCAGCCGCAGCAGCCCAACGGCAATGGCGGCAACAACAACTCCTATGCCCAGGCCGATCGTCCCAACCGCTCCGAGGGCGGTCGATATGAGGGAAGCCGTTCCGAGGGTGATCGCTCCGATGGCGCCAACTCCGAGGGTGGTCGTTCTGAAGGTGGTCGTTCCGAAGGCAGCCGTTCAGAGGGCGGTCGTTCTGAAGGTGGCCGTTCCGAAGGCAGCCGTTCAGAGGGCGGTCGTTCTGAAGGTGGCCGTTCAGAGGGCGGACGCTCCGAGGGTGGGCGTTCGGAAGGTGGTCGCTCCGAAGGCGGTCGCCAAGGCAGCCGCTCTCAGGGCAATCGTTCGGACGATCATGGCGAGGCCGAAGTCGAGCCCGGCCTGGGAGGCGTTGCCTTCCTGCAGAACGGGCGCGGTACGGCGACCGATCCGGATCCGGCCGCCGACGATCAGCCCGACGTGCCGGAATTCACTCCGGCCGCCGGGCGTCGCAGTTAGGCCTCTTCCGCCTTAGAGGTGGATGAGGTTGGGCGCAAAGAAGCCGAGCGCGGTGAAGATCAGTCCCACCACGCCTAGTCCATACGAGAGAAACGTCAGCCAGATGACCGCGGTGAGGGCCGATGCGCCGGCCAGCACGATCGCGAGCTGGAAGGCCGCCGAGCCGTATTCGAACAGGTGATAGGCTGACAGTGACTTGTCGCTGTCGACCTGCTTGGCGATGGCGCGGGCGCTCAGCTCCCGGCGACCTTCGCCCTTGTTGTTGGGTTTCGGCTCGCTTTCGTAGCGATCGGCGACGTTCTTCCACTGGGTGAGCTGGGCCGCCATGGCTGGCGGCATGTTGCCGGCATCCTTGTATTGCGCTTCCACGGATTCGGCCGCCGCCCGCAGCGTCGTCTGGCGGATGGTCTTGGCCTGGTAGAACGACCAGAGGTTCGATGCCTCGATCTGGTCTCCCAGCCCTTTGGTCTGCGCGCTCTTGCCGCCGGTTTCCGAAAAGGCGAGCAAGGCGGCGAGAACCGCCACCAGCAGCGCTACCTGCTTGTTGCCGCCGTCGACATGGCCATGGCCTGACATGAAACTCTCCCCTGTTTGATTGATCCCGATCAAGTCGGTCAGCGTTGATACCCCGGTAGTGTGACAGCGAAAAGCCGTACCGCCAGTCAGGTCTTGCGTCGCGCCGAGCCCACCCCATATCCGACGGCAGGATGCCCGGATAGGGGTCCGCTCTTTCGCTCGCCGAGCATTCGGGGGCGTCACATGGAAGGGTAAAGAGATGAACCAAGAGAAATACACCGAACGGATGCGCGGCTTCCTGCAGAGCGCCCAGATGCTGGCGCTGCGCGAAGGCCACCAGCGCTTCATTCCCGACCATCTTCTGAAAGTCCTTCTCGATGATCCCGAAGGCCTGGCCGCCAACCTGATCGGCGCGGCCGGCGGCGATTCGCGCGCCGTCCACCGTGCCGTCGAGGCCAACCTCGCCAAGCAGCCCAAGGTCGAAGGCCAGGGGGCGGGGCAGGTCTACATGGCGCCGGAAACCGCGCGCCTGTTCGACCAGGCCGAGGCGATCGCCGAGAAAGCCGGTGATTCCTTCGTCACCGTCGAGCGCATGCTGATGGCGCTGGCGCTGGCCAAGGGCACCGACGCGGCGGAGGCGCTGGCCACGGCCGGGGTCAAGCCGCCCGCGCTCGAGAAGGCGATCCAGGACCTGCGCAAGGGCCGCAAGGCCGAGACGGCGTCGGCCGAAAGCGGCTACGACGCGCTCAAGAAATATGCCCGCGACCTCACCCAGGCGGCGCGCGACGGCAAGCTCGATCCGGTGATCGGCCGCGACGAGGAGATCCGCCGCACCATCCAGGTGCTGAGCCGGCGCACCAAGAACAACCCGGTGCTGATCGGGGAGCCCGGTGTCGGCAAGACCGCCATCGCCGAGGGCCTGGCGCTGCGCATCGTCAACGACGACGTGCCGGAATCACTCAAGAGCAAGAAGCTGATGTCGCTCGACCTCGGCGCCATGATCGCCGGCGCCAAGTATCGCGGCGAGTTCGAGGAGCGCCTCAAGGCCGTGCTGTCTGAGATCTCGGCGGCCGAAGGCGAGATCATCGTGTTCATCGATGAGTTGCATACGTTGATCGGCGCCGGCAAGGCCGACGGCGCGATGGATGCGTCCAATATGTTGAAGCCCGCGCTGGCTCGCGGCGAGCTGCACTGCGTGGGCGCCACGACGCTCGACGAGTATCGCAAGCATATCGAGAAGGACGCCGCACTCGCGCGCCGGTTTCAGCCCGTGTTCGTGGCCGAGCCCTCGGTCGAGGACACGATCTCGATCCTGCGCGGGTTGAAGGAGAAGTACGAGCTGCATCACGGCGTGCGCATCGCCGACTCCGCGATCGTGGCCGCCGCGACCCTCTCCAACCGCTACATCGCCGACCGCTTCCTGCCGGACAAGGCGATCGACTTGATGGACGAGGCGGCCAGCCGCATCCGCATGCAGGTCGACAGCAAGCCCGAGGCGCTGGACGAGCTCGACCGGCGCATCATCCAGCTCAAGATCGAGAAGGAGGCGCTGAAGAAGGAGACCGACCAGGCCTCGCGCGACCGGCTGGAGCGGCTGAACAAGGAGCTCGCCGAGCTGGAGCAGAAGTCGGCTGCCCTCACCGCCCAGTGGAAGTCGGCCAAGGACAAGCTGGCGGATTCGCAGAAGATCAAGGAGCAGATCGACAAGGCGCGCTCCGAGCTCGAGATCGCTCAACGCAAGGGCGAGCTTGGCCGGGCGGGCGAGCTTGCCTATGGCGTGATCCCCGACCTCGAGAAGACGCTCAAGGAAGCCGAAGGCCATGAGACGGCCGGCGGCAAGGGTGTGAAGGAAGAGGTCATGCCCGAGGATATCGCGGCGGTTGTGTCGCGCTGGACCGGCGTGCCCGTCGACAAGATGCTGGAGGGCGAGCGCTCCAAGCTCCTGCGCATGGAGGAGCAGATCCACAAGCGCGTCATCGGCCAGGACGAGGCGGTGGTGGCGGTGGCCAATGCCGTGCGCCGCGCCCGCGCCGGCCTGCAGGACCCGAACCGGCCGATCGGCTCGTTCCTGTTCCTGGGACCCACAGGCGTCGGCAAGACCGAGCTCACCAAGGCGATCGCCGAGTTCCTGTTCGACGACGACCAGGCGATGGTGCGCATCGACATGAGCGAGTTCATGGAGAAGCACTCCGTCAGCCGCCTGATCGGCGCCCCGCCGGGCTATGTCGGCTACGACGAGGGCGGCGTGCTCACCGAGGCGGTGCGGCGCCGGCCCTACCAGGTGATCCTGTTCGACGAGGTCGAGAAGGCCCATCCCGACGTGTTCAACGTGTTGTTGCAGGTGCTGGACGACGGTCGCCTGACCGACGGCCAGGGCCGCACGGTCGACTTCAAGAACACGCTGATCATCCTCACGTCCAACCTGGGCAGCGCGCATCTCGCGGCCCTCAAGGACGGCGAGCCGACCGAAACGGTTCGTGAGGAAGTGATGGAGGAGGTGCGGCGCGCCTTCCGGCCGGAGTTCCTCAACCGTCTCGACGAGATCCTGCTGTTCAACCGACTGAGCCGGGCGCACATGACGGACATCGTCGAGGTCCAGCTGAAGAAGCTCTTGAAGCTGCTGGCCGATCGCAAGATCGAGCTCAAGTTCGACGGCAAGGCGCTGCAGTGGCTGGCCAACCGCGGCTACGACCCGGTCTATGGCGCCCGGCCGTTGAAGCGGGTGATCCAGCGCAGCCTGCAGAACCCCCTGGCGACGCTCCTGCTGGAGGGTCGCATCAAGGACGGCGATACCGTCGATGTCGGTGTCGAAGGCGGCGAGCTGGTGGTCGCCGGCCAGCGGATCCTCAGCGAAGCGGCGGACTGATCGGTTTCCGGGGGCGCGAGAGCGCCCCCGGGCGCTACTCGCCGCGGGCGAGCTGCGGCACGGTGCCGGGCTTGGCCGGTGCTTTGGTCTGCGTCTGGGGCTTGGCAGGCGGCGCCACGTCGCCGACGTGCGGCGCGCTCTTGAGCTGGGCGAGATATTCCTTGGTGAGGCCCTGGAAGCGGCTGAGATCCTTGCCGGCCAGCGCCGCGCGCAGGGCGAATTTCTGCGTCAGCGGATTCACGGGCTGGTTGCCGCGATAGAACTCGTAATGCAGGTGCGGGCCGGTCGACATGCCGGTGGATCCCACGAAGCCGATCACCTGGCCCTGGCGCACCGAGACGCCGGGCTTGATGCCGGGGCCGAGCCGGGACATGTGGCCATAGCCCGTGCCGATCTGGTCGGTATGGGTCAGCCGCACATAGAGGCCATAGCCGCCATTGTAGCCCGCCATCTTCACCTTGCCGGCGCCGGCGGCGAGGATCGGGGTGCCGTGCTGGGCGGCGAAATCGACGCCGGTATGCATGGCGCTGTAGCCCAGGATCGGATGGCCGCGCATGCCGAAGCGCGAGGTCACTCGCGAGGCGTCCATGGGCGTGCGCAGGAAGGAGCGAACCACGCTCTCGCCCTGCAGCGTGTAGAAGCCGTCGGCGCCGCCCTGCGGGCGGAAGCGCACCACGGCGACGGTCCGCTTCATGAGGCGCAGCTCGCCCGCCAGCAGCCGGCCCGGGTGCATCACCTTGCCGTCGCTGGTCACCAGCTGCTCGAGCAGGACGGTGAACTTCTGGCCTTCCTTCAGCTCGCGCTGGAAGTCGACGTCGTAGGAAAGCGCCCGAATGAACTCGACCATGGCGGCCGACGGCGCGCCGGCGGCGACGCCGCTCTGCTGCAGCGATCCCTGGCGTTCGCCTTCGACGCGCACGATGCGGGTGCTGACCTTGTGGACCTTCTCCTCGCCCCGGTAGGTGCCGTCATCCTCGCGCAGCACGAGGTATTCACGCTCCGGCTGGGGGCGAATGCTGAGCGACAGCACGCGCGCGACGTCGGGCTGGTCGGGCACCGGCTGGATGATCAGGCTGATCTGCTCCCCGACGGCGAGCTTTTTCTTCTTCAGGAGCACCTGCAGCTTCTCGTCGATCTCCTTGCGATCGGCCGCCGGTACGTCGATGTCGTCCAGCATCTTGTCGATCGTGTCGCCCTTCTCGAGGCGCAGAGTGAGCTCGTAGCGGTCGTTGGAGGGAGGCTCGACCTCGGCCGCGGGCTCCGGCGCGCGCAGCTGGAAGCCCTGCAGATCGGCCGCCGTGAGCCCCGGAGGCGGCTCGGGCTCGGGCAAGGCCAGGGAGGAAGCGACCGGCGGTTCGACCTGCTTGGCGGCCAGCTGGGGATTGGCCCAATGGGCCAGCAACAGCGCACCAAGAACCATGGCGATGATCCCGGAAGCGAAAAGCACGGGCCGAATCAGCGCAAACGTCGCGCTTTGCGTCGTTCCTGGCTGGTCCGACGGAGGGGGGAGATCCGTCATAACCGTTGACCTATCATGGGCCCGGTGGTCCGGACCTCGAAAAAGAGGAAGTGGCCGCTGTGCATTTCTTGCCTTGAGCGGCAGTCGCTACATATTGATGCCGGAAAGCCTATTCCAGCACAACAATCCCATAGGTTCGAGGCTCTTTTCGGGCGTTGAGACCGCTCCGCACTTTTTTTCGAATTTACGTTTGACACCCAAAAGTCATATCCCTATAAGCGCGGCTCCCGAGGCGAACGGGACGCTCCTAACCACCGCGGGTCACCGCGGCGGGGGGTCTCCGGACCCCACAAGGTTCCTGTTCGCCGACCGGTCTCGATCGCAAGATCGTGCGCTCTATGCATCGTTTGTTTGGAAAGGGATACGCCGGCGGCGGCGGACACTAGCACTTCGGTGCTTCTGTTTTCGCCGTCGCTAGTTCGAAATCGACGCAAGTCGGATGAGTAATTAGTGACGGGATCTCGCTTCTCCCTACTGTCCTCGGATGGGATGGAGGAGCACGTTAAACTTGAGAGTTTGATCCTGGCTCAGAACGAACGCTGGCGGCAGGCTTAACACATGCAAGTCGAACGCGTGTAGCAATACACGAGTGGCGCACGGGTGAGTAACGCGTGGATATCTGCCTTTTGGTTCGGAATAACCCCGGGA
>CANIRG010000389.1 GCA_947469635.1 Rhodospirillales bacterium
CGTCGTCGCCATGGGCCGGCAGATGAAGGCCGAACGAGAGAAGCGCGCCACCATCCTCGAGTCCGAGGGCGTGCGTGAGTCGTCGATCCAGAGGGCCGAGGGCGAGAAGCAGTCGGCGATCCTCACCGCCGAGGGTCGGCGCGAGGCCGCCTTCCGCGACGCCGAAGCGCGCGAGCGCATGGCCGAGGCGGAAGCGAAGGCGACCTCCGTCGTGGCCGCGGCGATCGCCGGCAACGGCGTGCAGGCGACCAACTACTTCCTCGGCACGAAGTATGTCGAGGCGTTGTCCAAGATGGGCTCGAGCACCAACAGCAAGGTCTTCTTCCTGCCCGTCGAAGCGTCCGGGATCATGGCCTCGATCGCAGGTATCGGCGAGCTTGCCAAGGAAGCCCAGGCGCGCGGCGTCGAGGCAGGACGGGCGCGCGGTTCAGTCCCGAGCTCGGGCTAGACCATGTTGATCGGCTTCAAAATCGTCTTCTGGTACTGGTGGGCGCTCGCGGCACTGCTGCTCGTGTGCGAGATGACGCTGCCGGGCGTGGTGTTCCTGTTCCTGGCTCTGGGCGCGGCCGCGGCGGGGCTCTTTCTCCTGGTGGCGCCAGGCGTTGGCCTGGAGCTTCAGCTGGTGATCTTTGCCGTGGTGAGCGCGGGCTCCGCTCTCATGCTGCGCCCGTTGCTCCGCGGGCTTCAGCAGGCGCGCACCGAGGATCCGAATCTCAACGCCCGCGGTCAAAGCATGGTGGGCCGGCTGATTGTGCTCGACGCGCCCATCCTCGGCGGCCGTGGCCGCGTCAAGCTCGGGGATGGAAGCTGGAGCGTGACCGGCCCCGACATGGTGGCCGGTGCACGCGTACGCGTTGCCGCCGTCGACGGCACCGAGCTCAGGGTCGAGCCGGCGCCGTAGACGGCGGCCGATGCTCGATCAGTTCGACGGCACCACATAGGTGGTGGTGGGCGGGGTCTCGGCATACACGACCGTTGCCGGCGTCGCGACCGGCCTCTCGACCACCGTACGTTCGGTCCTGACCGTGCAGGCGGCGGTGAGGCTGCACGCGAGGATCGCGGCGAGTGAAAGATATTTCATGTCACGTCTCCTTTGGCTGCAGACTTAAACGTGTCAGCGTGGGGCGGGTTGCCCCGCTCCACGGTCGGGGAATTGTCAATACTTAACCAATGGGTTATGTATTGAGGTGGGAGGTCTCCTCATGAAGCTTTCATACGGCTGGGTCGTCGTCGGCGCGGGCATGCTCACGACCTGCGTGGGCATGGGCACCACCTTCTCGCTCGCGGTGTTCCTGCAGCCGATGTCGGTCGACACCGGCTGGTCGCGCACGGGCATCTCGAGCGCGGCCACGATCGTCTTCCTCGCCATGGGCTTCGCGGCCTTCGGCTGGGGTGTGCTGAGCGACCGCTACGGGCCGCGCATCGTCGTGCTGGCCGGCAGCCTCCTGCTCGGCCTGGGAGTCATCGCCGCCAGCCAGGCCACCAGCCTCCTCGAGTTCCAGCTGCTGTTCGGCGTCCTGGGCGGGATCGCCGGCGGCGCCTTCTATGCACCGCTGACGGCGGTGGCGGTGGCCTGGTTCGAGCAGAACCGCAGCATCGCCGTGGCGCTGATCTCGGCCGGCGTCGGCATGGCGCCGCTCACCGTGGCGCCGTCGGTCCGCTGGCTGATCACCGCCTACGACTGGCGCACCGCCATGCTGGTGATCGGTTGCGCCGCCATGGTGCTGTTGATCCCGGCCGCGCTCCTCATCCGCAAGCCGCCGGTCGCCCTCGCGCTACGCCCCACCGGCTCTTCCTCCTCGGCGCCACGCCGCACGGTTGCCACCGAGCCGCCGATGACCGCGATACAGGCTTTCCGCACCCCGGCGTTCGCGGCCCTCGCGCTCACGCACTTCGCCTGCTGCGCGGCCCATTCCGGGCCGATCTTCCACATGGTGACCTATGCCATCGTCTGCGGCATCGCGCCGATGGCAGCCGTCAGCGTCTATGGCGTGGCCGGGCTCGCAGGCCTGGGCGGGCGCATCGCCTTCGGCCTGTCGGCCGACAAGTATGGCGTGAAGCCGGTGCTGGTCATCGGCCTCGTCATCCAGGCCACCGCTGCCGGGACGTATCTTTTCGTCAGCCAGCTGGGCGAGTTCTACGGCCTCGCGGTGATCTTTGCGCTGGCCTACGGCGGAGTGATGCCGCTCTACGCCATCCTGGTCCGCGACTATTTCGGGCTGCACATCATGGGCACCGTCTACGGCGCCGTCTCCGCAGCGGCCTCCCTCGGCATGGCGCTGGGACCGGTGGCCGGCGGCTGGGTGTTCGACAGCACCGGCGGCTACGGCTGGCTCTATATCGGTTCGTTCGGGATCGGGCTCGGTGCCGTGGCGATCGCGCTCACCTTCAAGCCGGTGCCCAAGCCGCCGGTCGATATGGTGCCGCAGGCGGCATGACGCTAGATTGACGGGGATGGGACCTCGTCTTGTACCGTTGATCGGTCTTCTCGCCGGCAGCCTGCTGGCGGTTGCCACGGCGAGCGTCGCCCAGCTGAGCGGCCGCATCTTCTCCCATCGCTGGATCCATCAATTTCCGGCGGCCGACATCACGACCGCCGACCTCCAGCACGCGCTGATCTGGACGCGCCAGTACGGCGGCAAGGCCGATGGTGTCCATGGAGACGAGACCCGGCGTGCCGTCGAAGGATGGTTGAAATCGAAGGGCTACAAGATCGCCGATACGCTCTCGAAAGCGCAGTCGGCCGAGCTGGTAGCTGAAGGACTGCGCCAGCGCGACACCTTTGGCTGGTCGACCCTCGTCGATGATGCCGTAGGCTTCTCCGTGGGAATTCCCAAGGAGCTGACGGAACCGCCCAAGGCCACGCGTCGGGAAGACAAGCTGCAGTACGTCTCCAATGGGATCGTCAAACATATCGTCTCGGTCTTCGCCCACAACGATGCCTGCGCGGCGATGGACGGCTACTACGTCGCTTTCCTCGGCCTCAAGGATCAGCAGGTCGACCATTACGCCCGCCGGGACGACTGGTTCGAAGTCGCCGGCGAGTCGGAGGGTGAGCGGTTCCACACGCGCGCGCAGTGTCGGCGCGAAGGCATCGTCGCCGCCTTCATGAGCGTTCCGGCGGCGCGCGCGGACGAGCTGGGCTTCCTGTTCGTGGCGATGGCAAACAGCCTGCAGCTGAAGCCCGCGCTTGCCCCTCTTGCCCGACCCGCGCCGCGCGTCGAGCCGTTGCCGGTCGCCGAGGGCATCGCTCCGCGTGCTCCAGCCCCCACACCGCGCGTAGCGACACCTCCTCCTGCCGCCGCGGCTCCACCTTCCGCGCCGGATCTCAGCGGCAAGTCGGCGTCGCTCCAGCTCGCACTGCTGGATAGCGTCGATCTGCGGCCCGAGGACGTCTTTGCCCGGGCATCGCCCTCGGTGTTCGTGGTGAAAACGTCCACCGCGCAGGGGTCCGCGGTCGCCATCGGTGCCCATGAGCTGCTGACGAATTGTCATGTCGTCGAGACCAACACGGGCGCCACGTTGCTGCGCGAGGATGTGCGGCTGTCGGCGAGGGTGGTGTCGCGCAATGTCGAGGCCGATCGCTGCGTGCTTCGCACCGAAACGCCGCTGTCGAGCTGGGTCGCCGTACGGAAGTATTCCGACGTCAGGGTGGGCGAGCGGGCCTTCACCATCGGCGCGCCGCTCGGCTTCGAGCTCACCATCGCCGAGGGCATCGTCTCGTCGAAGCGCACGCTGGCGCCAAGCCGTCTCTTCCAGACCACGGCGCCGATCTCGCGCGGCTCGTCGGGCGGCGGCCTGTTCGATGCGCAGGGCAACCTGATCGGCATCACCACCTTCATGCTCAAGGATTCGCAGAACCTGAACTTCGCCATTGCCGCGGAGGAGTACGCGAAGTAGCCGGCACGCAGGAGGCAACATGGACAACAAGGTGGTGCAGGTCGTCCCGATGGTTGTCGGCATAGCCGGAGGCATCGTCGGCTTTCGGCTGCTGGGCTTCAGCTTCCTGATCGTCCTGGCCGCGTTATTTGGCTGCTGGCTCCTGTTCCAGAAGCTCGGGGTGCACCGCCAGCTTGCGGCGCCGCTCACCTGTGCGGCAGCCCATGGCATCTGGTTCCTGGCCGGGCTCCTGCTTGCGCCGCTGGCGGGAATTTCGGTCGTGGGCATGCTGATCGAGATCGGACCCGACATGGCGGTCCTCGCGGCGCTGGTCGCGTGGATCTATCTCAGCCGATCCAAGGCATCACTCTACGTCCTGATCGTCTACGAGGGCGCGAGCCTTGCCTTCAACAGCTATGTGCTGGCGACCGAGATCCTTCCTCTCGGCATGCAGCTCAACCTCGTCGCCCATATGGTGCTGCGCCTGGCCACGGTTGTGACGGCGGCGATTGCCGTCACGCACCATTCGGAGTTCGAGAGGTCCGCGACAAGGTCCTAGCCGGACCGCCGCCAGGCGATCCGCTGCGTGCGGCCGGTCCCGGCCGAGAAGTCCGGACCCGACAGGGTCAGCCGCTCGCCCATGAGCTCGATGTACCGGGTAGAGGTCACGCCGACCAGCGACGGGTTGGTCGCCACCTCGATGGAATGGAACACCGCGTCGTCGCGCACCTCGTAGCGGCCGGCATAGGCGAAGCTCTCGCCGAGGTTCGCCCGCATCAGCGTGGCGCTGACGTGGCCGTCGGCGGTGTAGAGGATGATGCCCCTGGCATCGGCGCCGAGCGGATACTCGGCCGGCCGGCCGTCGTCATGGATGAACGACCAGCTCTCCAGGTGCCAGGCACCGAGGAGATCCTTTGCCGTGACGGCCATCTCAACCGCCGATCAGCTTCTTCTCCATCATGCAGTGGACGCCCTTGTTGCCGTCCACTGTCTGCGTGATGTGAAGGTCGCCCTTGAGGCTGCACAGCATGTAGGCGTCCTCGGGCTTCAGCCCGGTCTTGGCGGTGATCAGCCGGATCATGTCGCGCAGCGCTTCCTTGGCGGCGTCGTCGAGATCGGGATCGAAGCCGTGGGTGATCCAGTGCGTCGCCGTCTCGGCGCGCGGGTTCTGGATCTTCATGTCCTTGCGCACGGTGAAGCGGAAGGTGCCGCTGAGGCTGGTCTCCAGCGCCGTCAGGTTGACCTCGCCGTCGCCCTGCACACCATGGCCGTCGCCCGTGGAGAACAGGCCGCCCTCGGCGAACACCGGCAGGTAGACAGTGGTGCCGATGTTGAAATGCTTGTTGTCGATGTTGCCGCCGAAGGCGCGCGGCTCGACCGAGCTGCACTGGCCCCATTCCGGCGGCGGCGCCACGCCCATGATGCCGAAGAACGGCTTCAGCTCGATCTCGAGGCCCCAGGGCATGGTGCAGACGCCGCGGTTGGAATCGATCGGGATGTGGGTGAGGCGATGGAACTGGAAGTCCTCCGGCAGCGTGCCCATCAACGGCCTCTGCACGTTCCAGCCCCAATTGGTGCGGAACTTGATGTCGAGCACCTCGACCGCCAGCACGTCGCCGCGCTCGGCGCCCTCGACATGGACGGGGCCGGTGAGGATGTGCCGGCCGAGATGCGGCTTCAGCGTGCTCAGGATGGTGCGATGCTCGGGCAGCACGTTCATTGGCGGCTGCGGCAGGATCTCGGCTGCGCCCGAGACGCAATGGATCGTGGCGATGTCGCCCGACTTGATCCGGAGCGAGGGCTTCAGTTGGCTGTCGAAGTAGCCCCAGTGGCAGGTCTCGGGCGATGAATGAAGCTCGTGCGTGGCCAAGGCGTTCTCCGTGAATTCGTCGGTTCCCATGCTATAGCCATGCCATGAACTATCGCCATGCTTTTCACGCAGGTGGATTTACCGATCTGCTCAAGCATACCGCACTTTGCGAGCTGTTGCGGCTGCTGACCGCCAAGGACAAGAAGCTGTTCGTGCTCGACACCCATGCTGGCACGGGTGGCTACGATCTCGCCAGCGATCGGGCGGCCAGGACCGGCGAGTCGGAGGCCGGGATCGCGCGCCTCGTGGCGGCGGCGAAGCCCGATGCTCCGGCGGCGGTGACGCGCTATCTGGCGGCCGTCGCCGCCTACGACCGCAAGTTCGGCGTCCATCCCGGTCCGCCGCGCCGCTATCCCGGCTCGCCGCGCCTGATCCGGGCGGCATTGCGGCCGCAGGACCGGTTCGTCGCCTGCGAGAAGCATCCTGCCGATGCGCAGGCGCTGAAGCGCGAATTCGCCGGCGACCTCAAGGTCGAGGTGCGCAGCGCCGACGGCTACCACGCGCTCAAGGCCGACCTGCCGCCGCCGGAGCGGCGGGCGCTGGTGCTGATCGATCCGCCGTACGAGGCGACCGACGAGTTCGAGCGGCTGGCGCGTGCCCTCAAGCACGGGCTGC
>CANIRG010000390.1 GCA_947469635.1 Rhodospirillales bacterium
CAACACTCGGCGGCAACAAAAAGCCGGTGCCGCGGTCAACCTGCCGGAAGTTGCTCATCTACGCTGCGCTCTCGTTGCTTGATCGAAGCGCGATTCTAACAAAAACTACCTGAGGACGCTAAGTCCGACAGGCTGCTAGCGGGGGAGAGGAACATGAGGCTACAACGGCCTCGTTTTTAGGGAGGATCACGTGAAGCTCAATCGCCGTTCCGCGCTCGCCGGCGCCGTCGCCCTGTCCGCGGCGCCGAAGGCCTTCGCGCAGGCCTACCCCGACAAGGCGATCAAGATTGTCGTCCCCTTTGCCGCCGGCAGCGCCACCGACCTTGTGGCGCGCGGGCTGGGCGCCAAGCTGCAGGACATCCTCAAGCAGCCGATAGTTGTCGACAACAAGCCGGGCGCCTCGGGCCAGCTCGGCGCGTCGGCCGTCGCGACGGCGGCGCCCGACGGCTACACGCTGCTGATGGGCACCAACACCACCAACGCGGCCAACACGGCCCTCTTCAAGAAGCTTTCTTACGACATGGAGAAGGACTTCGCCCCGATCGCCAACTGCGTCTCGGGCGTCAACGCGCTGGTCATCAACAACGACCTGCCCTTCAAGACCATCGGCGAGCTGGTGGCCTACGCCAAGGCCAACCCCGGCAAGCTCAACTACTCCGAAGCCAGCGCCTCGCAGCGCCTGTCGGGCGAGATGTTCAACTCGCTGGCCGGCGTGAAGATCGAGCGCGTGCCCTACAAGGCGAGCCCGCAGGCGCTGGGCGACGTCGCCACCGGCCAGGTGCAGCTGATGTTCCCCGACCTGCCGCAGGCGCTGACGCAGATCCAGGCCGGCCGTGTGCTCGGCCTCGGCGTCACCGGCCCCAAGCGCACCAGCGTGGCGCCCGATCTGCCGGCCATCGCCGAAGCCGTACCCGGCTACTCGCTGGTCTACTGGCTGGCGGTGTTCGCGCCCGCCGCCACGCCCAAGCCCATCCAGCATAAGCTCTACGACGCCATCGCCGAGGCGATGAAGGATCCCAACACCGTCAAGGCCATGACGCAGGGCCGCATGGAAGCCACGGTGATCGGCCTCGACGACTTCGCCGCCTTCGTGAAGAAGGAGACGGTGTGGTGGACCGCGCAGATCAAGGCCGCGGGCATCGAAGCGGAATGAACCTGATCGGCGCCTCCCTTACACCTCACCCTGAGGAGCGGCCGCAGGCCGCGTCTCGAAGGGTGGGCAACGAGCATGGTGCGCGGGGCCCATGCTTCGAGACGGTCGCTACGCGACCTCCTCAGCATGAGGTTACTTTGCCATGACAAAAGTCATCATCGAGAAGGACGGCCCGGTCAAAACCGTTTGGATGAACCGGCCGGAGAAGAAGAACGCGCTCGACAGCGAGCTGCTGGGCAACATGATCGAGGCCCTGCAGGCGCCGGTCGCGGCCGACGATCGCGTGCTGGTGATCCGCGGCAAGGGCGACGTGTTCTGCGCCGGCCTCGACATGGCCGAGCGCAGCAAGTCGGCCGGCGCCGGCAAGGCGAGCGGCATCGAGATCATGCTGCGCGCCATCGAGCTCTGTCCGCTGCCCGTGGTGGCGGTGGTGCAGGGCGACGCCATCGCCGGCGGCAACGAGCTGGCGCTGCATTGCGATCTCGTTGTCGCGAGCCAGAAGGCGCGCTTCGGCATGTCGCTGGCGCAGGTCGGTCTCGCCCCCAACTGGTTCCTGGCCAAGAAGCTGATGGAAGTGCTGGGGCCGGTGACGACGCGCGAGATGCTGCTGCTGGGCGATCCCCTGCCCTCGACCAAGCTCTTTGCCCTGGGCCTGATCGCGCGCTGCGTGCCGCCCGAGGAGCTGGAAGCGGAAGCAGGCAAGGTGATCGATCGCCTCGCCCGCAACGCGCCGCTGTCGCTCAAGGCCATGAAGATGCTGACGGTACGCCAGCTCGAGTTCCGCGACTCCATCCCGCACGACGACGTCGATGCGGCGGTGCGGGCGGCAATGCAGAGCACGGATGCGCAGGAGGGCATGAAGGCCCGCCTCGAGAAGCGCACGGCGAAGTTCACAGGCAAGTAGGCGATGCCGTTCAAGGTCCGCCTCGACAAGCCCTGGCGGCCGCTCACGGTGGAGGAGGCCACGCGCCTGCCCGGCCAGCTCGGCGTCTACCAGATCGCCGACGCTGCCGGCACGATCCTCTACATCGGCCAGGCCGGCGGTCGCTCGCCCTTCGGCCTGCGCAGCGAGCTGCAGCGCGAAGCCAATGAACGTGGCACAGGCCAGCAGTTCCGCGTCGAGGTGAACCAACAGTATCGCTCGCGCTGGTTCGAGCTGCTGATGGTGCACAAGGCCGATCACGGCAGCCTGCCCGCCGACAACGAAAAGAACCCGCCGCCGAATCTAGGGCGGTTGAGTCCGGCATGAACCGCGCCCTTCAAGCTCCTCTCCCCCGCTAGGGGGAGAGGCGGGGAGAGGGGGCAACGCACATCGATTCCCCCTCTCCTAGCCTCTCCCCCTGGCGGGGGAGAGGAACATGAGGGCTACTGAGGACGCACAGATGGATTTCGAGCCCAGCGAAGAACAGCAGATGCTGATCGACCAGGTCCGCCGCTTCGTGCGGGAGGAGATCATTCCGCTCGAGGCCGGGCTCGATCCCGACGCGTCGGAGCTCGACCCGGCCGATCACGCGCGGCTCGTCGAGAAGACCAAGGCGATGGGGCTGTTCGGCATCGACATTCCCAAGGAATACGGCGGGCCGGACATCGATATCGTCACACGCGTGCTGCTGGCCATCGAGATGGCGCAGCACCGCGCCGGCCTCTATGTCCCCTGCTACGGCACCTTCGGCGGCGCCGGCCTCGCGCAGATCTTCGAGGCCAACGCCGACCAGAAGGAGCGCTATCTCTATCCGACCCTGCGCGGCGAGAAGAAGGCCTTCTTCGGCCTCACCGAGCCGTCGGGCGGCAGCGATCCGGCGCGCGCCATCCAGACCAGGGCCGAGCGCAAGGACAATGGCTGGGTGCTGAACGGGGCCAAGATCTTCATCTCCAACGCCGACCGCGCGCAGTACGGCATCGTCTTTGCCCGCACCGACGCCTCGAAGGGCCGCGCCGGCATCACCTGCTTCATCATCGACTCCGACACGCCGGGCTTCCACGTGCGCCGCGTCGTGCACACGCTGCGCTCCTCGCACTACGCCACCGAGCTCGAGTTCAAGGATTGCTGGGTGTCGGACCATCAGGTGCTGGGCGAGGTCAACAAGGGCTTCGCCGTCGCCAACGACCGCCTCACGCGCCAGCGCATCCCCTACGCCGCCGGCTGCATCGGCGTCGCCATCGCCGCCCACGAGATGGCGATCGAATGGTGCAAGATGCGCTCGACCTTCGGCGAGAAGCTCGCCAACCGCCAGGCCGTTCAGTGGATGCTGGTCGACAACGAGATCGACATCCGCACCGCCCGGCATTTCACGCTGGAGGCCGCCGAGAAGGCGCGCCGGGGGCTGCCGTTCAAGATCGAAGCCTCGATCGCCAAGCTCACGGCGTCGGAAGGCGGCGGCCGCGTGGTCGACCGCTCGATGCAGATCCATGGCGGCATGGGCATGACCAAGGACCTGCCGCTCGAACGCTGGTATCGCGAGATGCGCATCCGACGTGTCGGCGAAGGCCCCAGCGAGGTCCAGCGCATGGTGATCGCGCGCGAGATTTTGGGCAGCAACCTGCGATGAGCGCTGCGGGGCCGCTCAGCGGCATCAAGGTCGTCGAGTTCGGCCAGAACCTCGCCGGCCCCTACTGCGGCCAGATCCTGGCCTTCCTCGGCGCCGAGGTGGTGAAGGTCGAACGGCCCGAGGGCGACGACGCGCGCAAATGGGGCCCTCCCTTCATCGACGGCGACGCGGTGGGCTTCATCGCGCTCAATCGCGGCAAGAAGTCGATCACCTGCGATCTCGCGAGCGCCGCCGACCGCGAGGCCCTGATCGAGCGCATCGGGACGGCCGACATCTTCGTGCACAATCTGCGCGCCGACGTGCCGGCCAAGTTCGGCATCGACGGCGCCACGCTCTGCAAGCGCTTCCCGCGCCTGATCTATGCCGACCTCGGCGCCTTCGGCCATCTCGGGCCGTGGAAGGACCGGCCGGGCTACGAGCCGATCATCCAGGCGGTCGCCGGACTGATCTCGCTCAACGGCGATCCGTCGGGGCCCGAGGCACGCATCGGTGTGTCGATCATCGACCTCTCCACCGGCATGTGGACGGCGATCGGCGTGCTGGCGGCACTGGCCAAGCGCACCGCGACCGGCCAGGGCAGCCTGGTCAACACCTCGCTGTTCGAGTCGGGGCTGATGTGGGCGTCCAACCACGTCGCGTCCTGGTCGGTGACGGGCAAGATGGCGCCGCGCCAGGGCACCGGCCATCCCTCGCTCACGCCCTACCAGGCGTTCGAGTGCAGCGACGGGCCGCTGATGATCTGTCCCGGCAACGATCGGCTATGGCGCAAGTTCGCCGAGGTGCTGGGCCATCCCGAATGGCCCGACGAGGAGCGCTTCAGGACAAATGTCGACCGTGCCCAGCGCCGTGACGAACTCCTGGGCATGATTGCCGCGATCATGCAGCACCAGACTCGTGCCTATTGGTCGGCGAAGCTCGATGCGCTGGGCGTGCCCAACGGGCCGTTGAACTCGGTGCCGCAGGTGATGGAACTGGCGCAGGTGGCGGCGCTCGGCATGTTCGCCGCGCCCTACGCATCCGCCGCCGCGCTGTTCCACGGTCTGCCGCTCAGCATCGACGGCGAACGCGCCGGCGGCCCCGACAAGGCGCCGAAGATCGGCGAGCACAACGGGAAGGTTTAGCTGCGGGCGCTCCTGCGGGCCGCGGGCCTGGAGGTCCGCGGTCCATATGAAAGCGACTACCCGGCGAAGCTCAGACAGTAGTCGCGCACCCGCTCCAGCGGGATGCGGGCGTGGCTCTGCACGATGATGAACTTGCCGCCGGGGTTGGATCCGTTCGGCAGCTGCACAAGCCGCTCGAAATCGTCGACTCCCCAGACGCACGACCGCTCGGAGAAGAGCTGGATATCGGAGAAGTAACAGGGGTCCCAGTGCATGTGATAGTCGAGCAGGTTGCCCTTGAGCTCGGCTACGCTGGTGTAGAGCGAATATTCCGTCCACGGGATCGTGCCCAACCGGCGCAGCACCCAGAAGCCCAGCGAGGTCATGGGGTCGATCGGCCCACGGCGGAAATGCGCCAGCGTCTGCGCGGCAAGCTCGCCGTGCAGGATGTTGGGGGTCACGGAAAGACCATGGGTCCGCGAATCGTAGGGCACGCCCACGATCGAGGCCACGCTCTGCCACCAGTCGTGATGGTATTTCGGTTCCCAGCGCGACAGCGCCCGGCCGTCCTTGACGAACGTTCTCGAGTCGAAATCGCCCACGCAGGCGACATCGGAATCGAGCGTGAGATAGCCGCCGAAGCCCAGCATGGCGGGCACGTGCAGCTTGATCATCTGCTGCCGGAACCAGCCCGTCATCATGTAGAAGCGGCTGAACGGCGGGAAGAACTCGCTCTCCGAGCGGACCGAGACGTCGATGTTGGGAAAGCCCGGCAGGGTGGAGCGCAGGAGCTGGACATCGCGGCGCGGCGCCACGATCAGGAGCTGCAGCGGTCGCGGGTCGCGCCAATGGCGCGCCAGCGATTCGATGAGCAAGCCTGCGCGGCCCAGATCGCCCCGGCGCTTCAAATTGCGTAGAGCCAGGGGAAGAATGGCTTGGCGGATTTCAGAAAACATAAGCCGAATGTGCAGGTCCGATTGGAATATAGGTGGGGCCTGCTGCCTTGCATATCAATTCGTCTGAAGGCTGCCTCGGCCTCCACGGCAGCGGCACATCGCCTCACAACGAGTGACCCCACAAAAAAGAAGCCGGGCCACAAGGCCCGGCGAGTCAAACAGGGAGGCTTCACGTCTGGGAGACGCAATAGGGGGTGAAACGTGGAAAAACACCGCTGAACATCCGAGGCCGTTTTCCCTTTGTTTATTGGCTTTTATTGCACTTCGTGGTACATGATGGAACGCCACAGCAACCATCGTCTGTGACCCCAGTGTGACCCCAGCGGGATCGAATGTCGAAAGTTCTGACGGCTCTCTTTGTGACGAACGTAAAGCCGGGCGCTGTGCGAAATGAGTACCGCGATTGTCAACGCCGGAGTAAAAATGCATCGGCTGGCCGGAGTAAAAGTGCGTCACGGCTGATGGCAGGAAGGCCCCCCGCGGGGGGCCTTCCTGCGTCCTCGTTTATTCCTCGGGTGGGCTGTCGGGGATG
>CANIRG010000391.1 GCA_947469635.1 Rhodospirillales bacterium
CTACGCCCTGCGCGAGGCGGGCTACGAGACCATCATGGTCAACTGCAACCCCGAGACCGTGTCGACCGACTACGACACCGCCGACCGTCTCTACTTCGAGCCGCTGACGGCCGAGGATGTGATCGAGCTGGTCGAGGTCGAGCGCCGCAACGGCGAGTTGCTGGGCCTCATCGTGCAGTTCGGCGGCCAGACGCCGCTCAAGCTCGCCAAGCCCCTCGAAGCCGCCGGCATTCCCATCCTCGGCACCTCGCCCGACGCCATCGACCTCGCCGAGGATCGCGAGCGTTTCCAGAAGCTCATCCACGCGCTCAAGCTGCGCCAGCCCGAGAACGGCACCGCGACCTCGCAGGAGCAGGCGATCGTCATCGCCGAGCGCATCGGCTACCCGGTGGTGATCCGGCCGTCCTATGTGCTGGGCGGCCGCGCCATGCAGATCGTCTACGACCGCGACGCGGTGGAACGTTACATGCGCGATGCGGTGAAGGTCTCGGGCAGCAATCCGGTGCTGATCGACTCCTACCTGCGCGATGCCATCGAGGTCGATGTCGATGCGCTGGCCGACAAGGACCAGAACGTCTTCGTCGCCGGCATCATGGAGCATATCGAGGAGGCCGGGATCCATTCCGGCGATTCGGCCTGCTCGCTGCCGCCTTACTCGCTGCCGGCCAAGATCATCGCCGAGATCGAGCGCCAGACCGAGGCGATGGCCAAGGCGCTGCGTGTCGTCGGCTTGATGAACGTGCAGTATGCGGTGAAGGACGGCGACGTCTATGTGCTCGAGGTCAATCCGCGCGCCAGCCGCACCGTGCCGTTCGTGGCCAAGGCGACCGGCCAGCCGATCGCCAAGTTCGCCGCCCGCCTGATGGCCGGCGAGTCGCTGAAAAGCCTCGCCATCAAGAAGAACAAGGGCAAGCACGTCGCGGTGAAGGAGGCGGTGTTCCCCTTCGCGCGCTTCCCCGGCGTCGACGTCCTGCTCGGACCCGAGATGCGCTCGACGGGCGAGGTCATGGGTCTCGATTCGACCTTCGGCCGCGCCTTCGCCAAGTCGCAGCTCGGCAGCGGCGCCAAGGTGCCCGTCGAAGGCGTGGTGTTCGTGTCGGTGAAGGACGGCGACAAGGCTGCCCTGGTGAAGTCGGTGAAGCGACTGGTCGAGCTCGGCTTCAAGGTGATGGCAAGCGGCGGCACCGCCGAGTTCCTCGGCCGTCACGGCGTCGAGGCGCAACGCGTCAACAAGGTGCTGGAAGGCCGGCCGCACATCGTCGACCTGATGAAGGACGGCAAGGTGCAGCTGGTGTTCAACACCGTCGACGGGGCGAGCGCGCTCACCGACAGCTTCACGCTGCGGCGGACCGCGCTGATGCACAAGATCGCCTATTACACGACCGTGGCCGGTGCCAAGGCATCGGTCGAGGGGATCGCCGCGGTGATGGAGGGCGGGTTGGACGTGGCGCCGCTCCAATCATATTTCAAGGGCACCTTCTAGGGCTCGGACGCCGACATTTTCACAGTCGACGGAGCCGCATCGGCGGTTCGGCGTTGACGTGTGCTGAATCATTAAGGACGATCCCTGCATGGAAAAGGTTCCGATGACCGCCCCGGGGCTCAAGGCCCTCGAGGACGAGCTGAAGCAGCTGAAGAGCGTCGAGCGTCCGGCGATCATCAAGGCTATCGCGGCGGCGCGCGAGCATGGCGATCTGTCGGAGAACGCCGAATACACTTCCGCGCGCGAGAAGCAGAGCTTCATCGAAGGTCGTATCATCGAGGTCGAGGACATCATCTCGCGCGCCGAGGTGATCGACTTCTCCAAGCTCTCGGGCAAGGTCGTGAAGTTTGGCGCCACCGTGCGGCTGGCCGACGAGGATACCGACGAGAAGATGAAATACCAGATCGTCGGCCCCTACGAGGCCGACCTGTCCAAGGGCAGCATCTCGGTGACGTCGCCGATCGGACGCGCCCTGATCGGCAAGACCGTAGGCGACACCGTCGAGGTCCAGACGCCGCGCGGCGCGCGCTCCTATGAGGTCGTGGGCGTCCAATTCAAGTAGCCGTCGCCCCTGCGGCGGCGCGACCACGCCGTACGCCGATGGTGCGCATGACGGCGAACTGGACGAGGAACATCGCGACCTTGCTCACGATCCCCCAGATCGACATCGTGGCCGACCAGGTGAGCGGATCCAGCGTCAGGGCGAGCGCAATGTTGAGGACTGCCGAGCCGAACATCAGCCCGGCCCAGGCGAAGCCGAAGAACCAGGCGATGTCGGGCACCACCGCGATGGCGATGGGCGGCAGGTAGCGGTTGAGCCAGCCCGGCCGCAGCATGTAGGCGCCGACGATGCAGTAGACGATCGTGGGCTTCAGCATCACGAAGCGGGCATCCGAGGTGAGCAGCGTCGCCGCGCCCGACACCACCACCAGCCCGATGCTCAGCCATTGCATCGTGTCGATCGGCTTGCGCTTGGCCAGCAGCCAGCCGATCTGCAGCACGCCCAACCCGACCCCCAGCGCCACCGCCAGGATCAGGTTCTTCGTCGTCAGCAGTATGGCGAGGAAAAGCAGGGTGGTGGCGAGGTCGGAGACCAGCAGGCGGCCGGATTGCAGGAGGTTTTTCATGGATGCCTCAGCACGGTAACGCTGTGTATTCGTGTGACGCTATCAATACACGGCGTTCCCCGCAAGAGCATTCCCGATTCCTTGGTCGGCGCACGCCCAGGCTGCTTGTCATCCTGAGCGTAGCGAAGGATCTCGTGCCGATGGCGAGCGGGGATGAGATCCTTCGCTGCGCTCAGGATGACAGTTTTGCTGGGGCTGCCGCGTGCGCCGCTCAGAGGGATCTCTACGCGACCACCTTGATATAGGTGTCCTTCATCATGATCAGCCCGCGGCGGAAGGTGTAGAGATCGCAGCCGAGCCAGGACTGGCGCTCGCCTGACGCGAGGGTGGCGGTGCGGTGCCACTCGGTGACGGCGCGGTTGCCGTGGATGAACTCGCTGGTGTGCTTCCAGGCGACGTCGGAGGCCGTGGCGAACAGCGGCGTGAAATAGCTGCGGATCGCCTCCTTGCCCTTGAAGCTCTGGCCCCAGAAGTCGGGGCCCTTGGCGTTCCGGAACTCGCCGTCCTCGGCGAATGAATTGACGATGCCGTCGACGTCGCGACGCGCGAAGGCGTCGGCGATCTCGTGAAGACGCTCCAGCGTCACGTCGACATTGACCATTCCGTCCATGCTTGCCGCCTTTCGTTCAATCCGTGGAGATCGGCACGCCCGGCATGTGCTTGGCGGTCCGGAAGACCATCATCGACTTCACATGGCTGACGTTGGGCGCCGAGGTGAGGCGCGTGGTCAGAAACTTCTGATAGTCGTCCCAGGTCTCGGCCACGATCTTCAGCAGGAAGTCGGCCTCGCCCGCCAGCATGTGGCACTCGCGCACCTCGTCCCAGGTGGCGATCAACTCCTCGAACGACTTGAGGTCGGTCTCGGCCTGGCTGTTGAGGCCCACGAGCGCGAAGACCGAGACGCTATAGCCCAGGGCCTCGGAGCTGAGATCGGCGTGGTAGCCCTTGATGATGCCGCCGCGCTCGAGCGCCCGCACCCGCCTGAGGCAGGGCGGCGCCGAGATGCCGGCACGCTCCGCCAGGTCCACGTTGGTCATGCGACCGTTCGACTGCAGGTCGTTCAGGATGCGCCGATCGATTCGGTCGAGCTTAGCCCGGGCCATTGGTTCCCTCCATTGGCCGCGCTCTATGCCAGAACCATGCCACGCGCGCAATAAAGTTGCGGGAATTCGATCATGTACCGTGAAGAATTGCGCGAAAGCCGCAGAACGGTCGTGCATCATGGGGGAGGTTTGCATATATCTCGGTAGTTATGCGGTTGGCGGGATGCGGGACGGTCATGGCAGCAACTCATCGCGGTAAAGTTCTCATTCTCGGCTCGGGTCCTGCCGGCTACACGGCGGCGATCTATGCGGCTCGCGCGAGCCTCAAGCCCATGCTGGTGCAGGGCATCCAGCCGGGCGGCCAGCTCACCATCACGACGGATGTCGAGAACTATCCGGGCTTCGCCGACGTGATCCAGGGTCCCTGGCTCATGGAGCAGATGCAGAAGCAGGCCGAGCATGTCGGCACGCAGCTGTTTTTCGACACGATCGTCGAGGTCGACGTGAGCCGCCGGCCCTTCGTCTGCATCGGTGATTCGGGCGACCGCTACGAGGCCGACGCACTGATCGTCTCCACCGGCGCCACGGCGAAATGGCTGGGCCTGCCGACCGAAGAATCATTCCGCGGGGGCGGCGTCTCGGCCTGCGCGACCTGCGACGGCTTCTTCTTCCGCGGCAAGGAGGTCGTCGTCGTGGGTGGCGGCAACACCGCCGTGGAGGAGGCGCTCTACCTCACGCACCACGCCTCGAAGGTGACGCTGGTCCATCGTCGCGACAGCTTCCGCGCGGAAAAGATCCTGCAGGACCGGCTGTTCAAGAATCCCAAGGTCACGGTGCTGTGGGACCATGCGGTGCAGGAGATCCTGGGCGATCGCAACCCGGCGCCATTGGTTACGGGCGTGCGGCTGAAGAACGTCAAGACGGGCGTCGAGCAGCAGATCGGCACCGACGGTGTGTTCATCGCCATCGGCCACTCGCCCAACACCGAGCTGTTCAAGGGCAAGCTCGCCATGGACAGCGAGGGCTACCTGATCACCAGGCCCGATTCGACGGCGACCGACATCGAGGGCGTCTACGCCGCGGGCGACGTGCAGGACAAGATCTTCCGCCAGGCCGTCACCGCCGCCGGCACGGGCTGCATGGCGGCCCTCGAAGCCGAGAAATGGCTGGCGGGCCAGGAGTCGCGGGTCGCGCAAGCCGCCGAGTAACGGCGGCAGCAAGGCGCGCCGGTGGGCGCGCGAACAGGGGAGGCGAGGTCATGGACTGGGACAAGCTGCGGATCTTCCAGGCGGTCGCCGACGCCGGAAGCTTCACGCATGCCGGAGAGGGCCTGAAGCTCAGCCAGTCCGCCATCTCGCGCCAGATCGGTGCGCTCGAGGAGCAGCTGGGCGTCATGCTGTTCCACCGCCACGCCCGCGGCCTCATCCTCACGGAGCAGGGCGAGCTGCTCTACCGCACCGCGCGCGACATGGCGGCCAAGGTCAACACCGCCGAGGCGCTGTTGCGCGCCAACCAGGACAAGCCGGCGGGCCGGCTCAAGGTGACGACCACGGTGGGCTTCGGCTCGACCTGGCTCACCGCCCAGATGCACGAGTTCATCGCCATGTATCCCGAGATCGACGTCAGCCTGGTGCTGTCGGACAACGAGCTCGATCTCGGCATGCGCGAGGCCGACGTCGCCATCCGCATGATGATGCCGCGCCAGCCCGGCCTGGTGCAGCGGCACCTGCTCACCGTGCGCAGCCACGTCTATGCCTCGCACACCTACATCGAGAAGTACGGGCGGCCCAAGAACGTCGACGAGCTCGGCCAGCACCGGCTGATCATCTTCGGCGAGGATGCGCGCGCGCCAGTGCAGGACGTCAACTGGCTGCTGCGCGAGGGCAATGCCGAGCAGGATCCTCGCACCGTCGTGCTGCGCGTGAACAACGTCTACGGCATCTTCCGCGCTGTGGAGTCGGGCATGGGCATCGCCTCACTGCCCGACTATCTGGCGCGCGAATCGACCAAGCTCGACGTCGTGCTGCCGGACATCAATGTCCGTACGACCGATGTGTATTTCACCTATCCCGAGGAGCTGCGGCACTCCAAGCGCATCGCCGTGTTCCGCGATTTCCTGCTGCGTAAGGTGGCCGAAGCGCGCTTTTAGCCGACCTGACCTGCAGTATTGCATACGCGGTGCAAGGCATGCGCGAGCCGCATGCCAGTGTTCCGAACTTCGACCCTAACAAACCCCTCAACGGGGCGTAGTTTGTCCGCAGGTCTTCGACACGAACGGTTTCGGCTGATCGGTTCGAAACTCGGGATCCTCTTTGATCCCACGTCTCCCAGACGTGAAGCCTCCCTGTTTGACTCGCCCGGAAACGTTGAGTTTCCGGGCTTTCTTTTAAGTCCGGGGTCACACTGGGGTCACAGACTTTTTTAAGATCACAGCTCCGGAGAATTCGAAGCTTTCAACCCGGGTCGCTCGCGGCAGGGAAGACTTAACTTCACCTGTCTATGCTCGGTTGACTCCCAACCAGCCTCGACGCCAGCTTGCCGGCGATAGGAACAAAAAGAGAACGATAAGCGCCACGGTTTCCGGTGAAGGCGAAGCCATGACTGTTCAGACGCTCCATGAGATTGCGGCCAG
>CANIRG010000392.1 GCA_947469635.1 Rhodospirillales bacterium
CTCGATCGCTGAGGACGGCGCGCGCTGCATCATCATCGACGAGGAGACTGAGGAATGAGCACGGGACTGGAGCTTCGCTCCCTGATCAGCAAGAGCGGCGAGCTCACATTGTCTTTGGCCAAACCGGCCATCCCCGAGCCCGGCCCCGAGCAGGTCGTGGTCAAGGTCGAGGCGACGCCGATCAACCCGTCGGACCTCGGCCTGCTCCTCGGACCCGCCGACATGACGACGGCCAGGTCCACCGGCAGCGGCGCCGATGTCGTGGTGACCGCGAAGGTGCCGGCAGCCTCCCTGCCCTTCCTGGCAGCACGGCTCGACCAGCCCATGCCGGTCGGCAACGAGGGCGCGGGCACGGTGATCAAGGCCGGCTCGTCCGAGGCCGCCCAGGCGCTCCTGGGCAAGACCGTGTCGATGGTCGGCGGCTCGATGTACACGCAGTACCGGCTGCTCAAGGCCATCGACTGCCAGGCCTTGCCCGCCGGCACGACGGCGGCCGAAGGCGCCTCGTGGTTCGTCAATCCGCTGACGGCGCTCGGCATGGTCGAGACCATGAAGCGCGAGGGCCACAAGGCGCTGGTCCATACCGCCGCCGCCTCGAACCTCGGCCAGATGCTGAACAAGATCTGCAACGAGGACGGCATCGGCCTGGTGAACATCGTGCGCAGCCAGGAGCAGGCCAAGCTGCTCGCGGGCATCGGCGCCAGGCACGTCGTCGATTCGAGCCTGCCCAGCTTCTCCGACGACCTCACGCAGGCCCTGGTCGAGACCGGCGCCACCATCGCCTTCGACGCGATCGGCGGCGGCAAGCTCGCCAGCCAGATCCTGACGTCGATGGAGATCGCCATCAACAAGACCGCCAAGGAATACAGCCGCTACGGCTCCAGCACGCACAAGCAGGTCTATCTCTACGGCAGCCTCAGCGCCGGGCCGGTCGAGCTCAGCCGCAACTACGGCATGATGTGGGGCGTCGGCGGCTGGCTGCTGACGCCGTTCCTGCAGAAGATCGGGCGGCCCGAGCAGGTGCGGCTGCGCCAGCGCGTGGTGAGTTCTCTCAAGACGACCTTCGCCAGCCACTATACGCGCGTGGTCTCGCTGCCCGAGGCGCTGGAGCTTGCGAACATCGCCGCCTACGGCAAGCGCGCCACCGGCGAGAAGTTCCTGATCAACCCCAACAAGGCAGGATGAGGCGCCCGCCTCTTCCCTTGAATATCCGGAGATGAAACGGCGCTCGTCTCGGGGCGCCGTTTTTTTTCGCGAAACATGCAGGATCGCCCGGCAAGTCCCTGGTGTAGTTGCGTTTTACGCGCCTCGAGATCTCTGTTTCGCGAACGTTCGCGAATTCGCGAAGGATCCGTCACTGCGCTCGACAAGACAGTGACTGTGTCGTTGAAGAGTGCCGGAAATACCGGAAATACCGAAAACTCTGTCATGCCGGGCACAGCGAGGAACCTTTCTCTTGCGGCAATCAATATTGCCATAAACGCCACTTTTTATCAAGAATTATTGCGACATTCGCTTCCTCACGCCGGTATCGCCGGCGCCCGGATTTGCGGCAGAATCGCGCCATGACCTCGCAGCCCGGCGACAGCTTTCGCAACCGCACCCCCTACCTGCCCATCCACAGGCGGCCCAGGCTCACCTTGCCGGGAAACGCGCGCGTGGCGGTGTGGACCATCGTCAATGTCGAGAACTGGCTGCCCTCCGGCGCCATGCCGCGTGCCGTCCTGCCGCCACCCATGGGCCAGCCGCTGCTGCCCGACGTGCCGAACTGGGCCTGGCACGAGTACGGGATGCGTGTGGGCTTCTGGCGCTTCCTCGAGGTGCTGGGCACACGCGGGCTGAAGGCGACCTTCGCGGTGAACGGCACGGCCTGCGAGCTTTACCGCGAGGCCTGCCAGGCAGCGCTCGATGCCGGCTGGGACTTCATGGGCCATGGCTTCGTGCAGAAGCCGATGCACAGGGTCGAGGACCAGCGCTCAGCCATCGTCGACACGATCGAGGCGACCAGGAAATTCACCGGCAAGGCGCCGCGCGGCTGGGAGAGTCCCGGCCTCACCGAGACCGACGAGACGCTCGATCTGCTGGCCGAGGCCGGCATCGAATATGTCGCCGACTGGGTGCTCGACGAGCAGCCCGTGCCGCTGAAAACCCGCCACGGCGACATCGTCTCGGTCCCCTACACCGTCGAGATCAACGACGTGGTGATGAGCGCTGTGCAGCAGCAGCCCTCCGACGAGATCTTCCGCCGCGGCAAGGATCAGTTCGACCGGCTGTGGCTCGACGGCGCCAAGGCCCCGCGGGTGATGGCGATCTCGATCCACCCCTATCTCACCGGCGTGCCGCATCGGATCAAGTATCTCGAGATGCTGTACGACTACATCAAGGGCCACGACGGGGTGGTGATGTGGACGGGCGCGGAGATCCTCGACTGGTATCGGACGCAGGCGAAGGCCTGAGGGGGCCATATCGATACAGCGATGGCCAAAGGCATGCAGGCCGTTGCCGCCTTTCAGGAGCGGGCGTGGATGGCGGCCTGCTGTGGGGCGTGTGACGGCCGGCAGCGGTCAAAAGAGGACAGCCTGTCCCCGCCACCTCGCCTAAGCTGATCGGGAAATCGACAAGGTGATGCAGGACGCCAGCGCCACGCTCCTGGGAAGGAAATCATGGCGAAGAAGGCAAAGCCCACCTTCGATCCGAAGGAGTTTCTCGCCACCGTGAGCCGGGGCCGGACGGTATCGAAGTATCGCAAGAACGACATCGTATTCCGGCAGGCGAGCCCCTCCGACGCCGTTTTCTACGTCCAGGCGGGCAAGATCAAGATCACGGTCGCCTCCAAGCAGGGCAAGGAAGCCGTCGTCGGGATCCTGGGCGTGGGTGAGTTCTTCGGCGAAGGCTGCCTGATCGGCCAGCCGCTGCGCCTGTCGACAGCCAAGGCGATGGTCGAAAGCGAGGTCATGCGCGTGGGCAAGGCCGAGATGAACCGCGTCCTCCATGCCGAACCGACTTTCGGCGCGCTGTTCATCGCCCATCTCCTCACCCGCAACAGCCGGGTCGAGGAGGACCTGGTCGACCAGCTCTTCAATTCGAGCGAGAAGCGGCTCGCCCGGACGCTCCTTCTGCTGGCGAACTTCGGCAAGGAAGGCGGCCCGCAGCCGATCACGACCCCGATCAGCCAGGAAACCCTGGCCGAGATCATCGGCACGACACGCTCGCGGGTCAGCCACTTCATGAACAAGTTCAGGAAGCTGGGCTTCATTTCCTACAACGGGCATCTGGAGATCCACACCTCCCTGCTGAGCGTCGTCCTGCGCGACGAGGCCTGAGATGCCGTCTGCCCTACGCCGGTAGCGCCGCGTCGTGGCCATAGAGCCAGCTGATGTTGGCGATCGAGCGATCGCCTGAATTGGCCATCGCTTCGTCGCGCTTCTGCTGCTCCGGCCCGTCGACCAGATGGAAGCGCATGCGGTTGGCAGCACTCATCTCCTGCAATCTCGTGGCCCGCGGCTTGCGCACCTCCTCGTAGCGTCGCAGCGCGCCAGGCACGTCGTCCAGCGTCGTCGTCAGGAGCGCCGCCAGTGCGGCACCGTCCTCGATCGACTGTGCCGCCCCCTGCGCCATCATCGGCAGCATGGGATGGCAGGCGTCGCCCAGCAGCGTGACGCGCCCGTCGCTCCAGCGCGGCAGCGGCAGGCGGTCGTGCAGGGCCCAGATGAATGTTTCGGGAAAGGCGGCGATGAGCCCGCGCACGATCGGATGCCAGCCCTCGTAGCGGGCGAGCACGTCGGCGACATTGCCACGGTCGGTCCAGCCCTCGGCGGTCCAGGTGCCGTGCTCGACGACGCAGACCACGTTCATGAGCTTCCGCGCCGACACCCAGTAGTGGACGCAATGCGCGCCCGGCCCCATCCAGTTGTGCGAGGCCACCTCGATGCCGAGAGAAGCGATGCGATCGGCCGGCACCAGCCCGCGCCAGGCCACGCAGCCGGTGAAGCGCGGCTTCTCCGGCCCGAAGACGAGATCGCGCACGCGGGAATGGATGCCGTCGGCACCCACCAGCACATCGGCCTCGACCGTGGCGCCATTGTCGAAGGTCGCGACCACGCGCTCCCCCCTGTGGTCCAGCCCGACCAGCCGGTGGCCGGTATGCAGCCGCTCCCTCGGCAGGGCATCGGCCAGCAGGTTGGCGAGGTCCGCACGATGGAAGTGATAGTAGGGCGCGCCGAACGCCGCCTCGACATCGGGCCCGAGCGGCGCGCGCTGCAGGGTGCGGCCGTCGTCCCAGCGGCGCTGGTGCACGGCGCGCGGCAGCACGCCGATATGGTCCATTGCCGCCTCGAGGCCGAGACGATGCAGCAGACGCGAGGCGTTGGGGCTGATCTGGATGCCGGCGCCGAGCTCGGTGATGCGCGGCGCCTGCTCGTAGACATGGACGTCGAGCCCGGCCTTCAGCAGATGCAGCGCCGCCGACAGCCCGCCGATGCCGCCGCCGATGATCGCGATTTTCATCCTATACCGTCATCGTGTCGCATCAGCATGACGAGGTCCCTCCACTCCGCTTCGCTCCGGTCGGGATGACGGATGGTGAGGCGCACCGTCATCCCGACCGGAGCGCCGAAGGCGCGGAGTGGAGGGACCTCGTCATTTCGTCTGATCATGCCAACACCTTCGCCCACACCGCTACGCCATCGTCGCACGCGTTGCCGCGCCAGGCGACGTGGGTGTCGGGCCGGACCAGCACCAGGCTCGCCTCGTAGATCGGCGCGAGCGAGGCATCGTCGACGACCACGATGTCGAGCGGCGCCGGCGCTGCATCGATCAGCTCCGAGGGATCGGCGCCGCCGAAGCAGAGCAGCGTGAACCAGGGGCCGAGCCGGTCGTAGAGCGCCGAGCCGTCGCGCAGGAAGACGCTGGGCAGGCGTGCGCCCGGCGCCGTCGTGGGCTCGTAGACTACGGGGTTGGGCTCGACACCGTCGTAGCGATAGCCGAACTCGACGCCCCAGCTCTCGTTCTCGGCATTGCCCAGGGCGGCGATGGCGCGTCCCAGCACATCGGGATCGCGTTCGCTCTGATAGAGCTCGGCGATCTCGAGGCGCACGCCGGTGTGGCGCTCCGACGCCAGACGATTGCGATAACCCACGGGCCGCCGCTCGCGCTCGTAGGACGCCAGCAGGCCCCGCCCGGCAAATCCCTTGAGCGCCGCCGCGAGCTTCCAGCCGAGATCGACGGCGTCCCCGATGCCGGTGTTCATGCCGTAGCCGCCGGTGGGGATGTACTGATGCGCGGCGTCACCCGCCAGGAACACACGGCCGCCCTGGTAGCGATCGGCCAGCAGCAGATGCGTGAACCAGGGATTGGCCACCAGGATCTTGCGCGGGAACGATCGGCCGACCCAGGCATCCAGCATCGCCTCGGGATCGGGCTCGCCCTCCGCCGGCATGCGCGTCTGCAGGGTCCAGGTGTCCTTGTCGTCCTGCGCGATCAGCGTGCCCTTGTCGGTCTGGTAGTGCCAGGCGACCCCGAAGGCCTGCAGGACGTCGCGCACCTCGGACTTGAAATGGATCATGTAGCGGTGCGCGACGGCGGCCTTGCCCTCGAGGCCGATGCCGAGCTGGTCGCGCACGATGCTGGAGCCGCCGTCGCAGCCGGCGAGGAAATCGCAGCGTACCTGCTCGGTCACGCCGGTCTCAACGGTGCGCAGGGTGGCGGTGACACCCTCGTCGTCCTGCGCGAACCCCTCGAAGGCCACGCCCCAGCGGGCATCGACCAGCGGATCGCCCAGGATGGCGTCGCGCAGCACCGGCTCGATCATCACCTGGCTGACACGCATGGCGGGCTCGCGCGGCTGGGTGCCGTCGTTGCGGGCGCGAATCTCGGCACGCTTCTGCACGACGCTGGGATAGCGGAAGCGGTGCAGCTCGCGGCCGGTGAGCGAGGTGATCCAGGAGATGTCGAAGTTGTTCTCCTCGGGCACCGCGACGGCGCGCAGCCTGTCGGCGAGGCCGAGGCGGCGGAACAGCTCCATCGAGCGGCCGTTGGTGATGTCCATCTTGGGATGCCGCGTGGTCGTGGGATTGCGCTCCACCAGCAGAGAGCGCACGCCGAACGACGCCAGCGTGCGGGCAAGCGTCATGCCGACCGGCCCACCGCCCGCGATCAGGACGGGGGCGCGTCTCATGGCTGGGGGCGCGCCACTCCAGTGGCGCGTCTTTTCGTGAAGCCATGATCGCGCCA
>CANIRG010000393.1 GCA_947469635.1 Rhodospirillales bacterium
AGCCCGGCACGTATCATCGACAATGCCTGCAAGCTCACACGCCTGCTCATCGAGCCCAACAGAAGGCGAAAACGAAGGCCATTCCCGCCCTTCGTTTTAAGTTAGCGCCTATGAGCGCGCCACTCCAGTGGCGCGATCTTCCGTAGGCTCGACGAATGACGCGCGACTGGAGTCGCGCGCCCCCCAGCTCAGTCGAGGCTTTCGAGATAGGCGCGCGCTCGTGCCTTGCCTTGATGGATCGCCCAGCCGAGGGGCGTTCCCTTCCAGAGCTTGTCGGCGACGTCCGTCCGCGCACCGCTGGCGAGCAGCAGCTCCATCAAGGGTAGGTTCTCGTCGAGCGTCGCCTGGTGGAGCGCGAGGCTGTGGGCATGGACCGGCAGGAAGGCGTTGGGATCGGCGCCGGCATCGAGCGCCAGGCGCGCGGCATCGACCTGGCCGTTGATGACGGCGAGGCCAAAGGCCCGCTGGATCTCCTCGGCAGAGGCGGCCGGCAGCAGGTCGATCAGCCGGTCGGTCCGGCCGAGCGCCGCAGCGATCGGCGCGCTCATCGGCAGGTCGCCCTCCAGCAGCGCCAGGATCGGCGCCAGCTCCCGGTGGCCCAGCGTCATGTCGATGCTCCGCTCTGTGACCGTCGCGCCCGAGGCGAGGAGAAGCTCGAGGAGCGGCAGTTGCAGCCCCTGCTCGCGGGCCGGCGCGCTGGTCATCACCAGCTCGAGCGCATAGTCGAGGGCGGCCTTGTCGACACCGCGCTCGATCATCGTGCTCGCGACCTCGACCATGTTCGTCGGCATGGTCTTCATCAGCGTCGGATTGTTGGCGATGAACCAGAAGAGCCCGGGATCGCGGAAATACTGCGGTCGGTTGGCCTGCCGATAGCACTCGGGCTCGACGATGCGCTCGCCGAGGAGCCGTGGCTGCGCATCGAGCATGTGGGCAAGGCCAGCAACGTCGCCGCGGTGGATCGCCGACACGGCGGCCTTGAAGGACGCATCGCGGATCACCGGCCGATCCAGCAGCTCGACGATGGCCTCCTTGTCGGTGGCATCGCCTTCACGCGCCACGTCGAGCGGCGTGCGGCCCTTCCTGTCGGGCTGCCATTCGATCGCGCCCTCGGCGATCAGTCGCTCGACAAGGCTGAGCGGGCCATGCCTCGCCGCCGCATGGAGGGCGGTCTCGTCGGACACTACCTTTTCTTGAGGTCGGCCAGCAGCCGGTCGACGAACTCGGGCGAGTAGCCGAGCAATGCCTTCTCGTCGGCCAGTTCCGTCTTGAGCTGCCCCAGCGCCTCGACGAAGGAGCCACCCTTCGCCAGCGCGGCTTCGACCAGCTTGCCCGCCTCGGTCTTGCCCATGGTGGCGGCGAGCAGGAAGGTCGCGCGCTCGGCCAGCACGGCGGCTTCGGTCGCATCCATGTTGGCCTGGATGGCGTCGGTGTCGATCGTGAGGCCGGGCGCCACCTCGCTCATTGCCTGCACCGCCGAACCCAGCGTCTCGACGAGGGCCGCGAGCGTCGGCCATTCGGCCTGCCAGCCGCCGAGCGCTCGCTCGTGCTCCTGCGGCATCGCCGACACGATCGTCGCCGCCAGCATCGGCGCGCGATGGGCCGCGGCCAGGATCAGCGCCGCCCCCACGGGATTGCGCTTGTGCGGCATCGTCGAGGAGCCGCCGCGGCCGGGGCCCGACGGTTCCGACGCTTCGGCCACCTCGATCTGCATCATCAGCGAGATGTCGCGCGCGGCCTTACCGAGCGCGCCCGTCACCAGCGCAATGTCTTGGGCCAGCGCCGCCACGCGCACGCGCTGGGTGAACCAGGGCGCGGGCGGCAGGGTGAGGTCGAGCCGCTTGGCCAGCACGGTCATCACCGCTTCGGCCTTGTCGCCCAGCGCCGACAGCGAGCCCGAGGCGCCACCGAACTGCACGATCTGCGTCTCGTCGAAGCTTGCCCGCAGACGCCGCGTGGCGCGGTCGATGTCCGAGGCCCAGCCGGCGATCTTCTGACCGAGCGCCAGCGGCGTCGCCGGCTGCAAGAGCGTGCGGCCGAGCATCGTCGTGGTGCGGTGCGTCTGCGCCAGCGCCGCGAAGGCCGCGACGATGCCGTCGAGCTCCTTCAGCAGCGCCGGCAGCGCCTCGCCGAGCTGCAGCACCAGCGCCGTGTCGAGCACGTCCTGGCTGGTCGCGCCCCAATGCACATAGGCGGCGGCCGCCGCATCGCGCTTGGCGACCTCGGCGGTGAGCGCCTTCACCAGCGGCACGGTGAGGGTCGCCGTGCGGCGCGCGGCTTCGGCGAGCGTTGGCGGATCATAGAGCGCGGGATCGCAGCAGGCGTCGACCACCGCCGGCACCGTCTTGGGGATCAAGCCCGCCTCGGCCGCGGCATGCGCGAGCGCCGATTCGAAGCGCAGCATATGGCGCAGCGTCGCCGTGTCGGAGAAGGCATCTGCCGATGCAGCCGACGCGCCAAGCGCATTCACCAGACAGCCGGCCATCGGATCAGCAGTCGAAGAAGACGGTTTCGTTGGCGCCGCCGAGATGGATCGGCAGCCGCCACACGCCGCTGCCGTCGCGCCTGGCGATCAGCGTCGCGCGGCGTGCCGGCTCGACGAGGTTCAGCACCGGGTCCTCGCCGTTCGCCGGATCGCCGTCGAAGTAGAGCCGCGTCGCCAAGCGGTTGAGCACGCCGCGAGCGAAGATGGAGATGTTGATGTGTGGCGCCTGCAGGCCGCCAGTGGGCCACGGCACCCGACCGGGCTTCACGGTGGAGAAATGGCTGCAGCCGCTCGTGTCGGTCGAGGCGCGGCCGAAGCCCTCGAAGCCCGGATCGAGCGGCAGGTTGCGCCGGTCGTCGGGGTGGTTGTAGCGGCCGGCGCTGTTGGCCTGCCAGATCTCGAGCAGCCCGTCGGGCACGATCGCACCCTGGACGTCGTGCAGGATGAGCACCACGTCGATGCGCTCCCCGGGCACGCCCGGCGGCGCGAGGTCGTGGCGATAGCCGTTGATGATCGTGCCGAAATAGAACGGACCGATGGTCTGCGAAGGCGTTACGGAAGGCATGTCTATTCCATTGGCGTGGCGTTGCGGCCGCGCAGCACGATGTCGAACCTGTAGCCCAGCGCCCATTCCGGCTGGGTGAGGTCGATGTCGAACGACGCCTGCAGGCGCGCGCGTGCGCCTTCGGGGACCGAATTGTAGATCGGGTCTATCGCCAGCAACGGATCGTTGGGGAAGTACATCTGCGTGATCAGCCGCGTGGCGAAGGCGGGACCGAACAGCGAGAAATGGATATGCGCCGGCCGCCAGGCATTGTGGTGGTTCTTCCACGGATAGGCGCCGGGCTTGATGGTGATGAACTTGTAGCGGCCATCGCCATCGGCGCGCGCCCGGCCACCGCCGTAGAAGTTGGGATCGAGCGGCGCGTCGTGCTGGTCGCCGGGATGGTGGTAACGGCCGGACGCGTTGCACTGCCAGATCTCGACCAGCGCCTCGGGCACCGGCTTGCCGTTCTCGTCGAGCACGCGGCCCTGCACGATGATGCGCTCGCCCAGTGGCGCGCTCATGCGCTGGCGCGTGAGGTCGTTCTCCAGCGCGCCCAGCCGCTCGGTCGACAGCAGCGGGCCGGTGATTTCCGACAGGCTCTGCGGCAGCACGACCGGGGGCCTCGTCGGCGAACGGGTGGCGGTCGATTTGTATTCGGGCGACGCGTTGGCCGGATGATCGTCGGCGGCCGACCGTCGATAGGTGTCTGTTGTCATGGTCCCTACAATCTAGCGAACAATAATCACCTCGTCCTGAGGAGGCGCGAAGCGCCGTCTCGAAGGGCGGGCCACGAGCGCGGTGCCCGTTGCCCACCCTTCGAGACGCAGCCTGCGGCTGCTCCTCAGGGTGAGGTCGTGTCTTACGCCGCGCGCACCTCCAGCCCCTGCGGCGTGGCGCGGTAGCCGGTGAGGGAGCGTTCGGCGAAACCGAGCCGCCAGCTCAGCATCTTGGCCGCGTACTCGCCCGTGCGCGCGGCATAGGCGGGATCGGTCGCGCAGTTCACGAACTGGCCGGGGTCTTTCTTCAGGTCGAAGAACAGCGGCGGCAAGGCGGCGAAATGCACGTACTTGAAGTTCTCGTCCTGCACGACGGCGAGCGCGCACTTGTCCATCGGCACGCCCAGCTTTGACTCAGGCTGGCTGTAGAAGAGATCGCGGAAGTCGTACTCGTAGTGCACCTCGGTGCGCCAGTCGGCAGGAGGCGAACCTGAAGCGAACGGCAGCAGCGAGGCGCCGTCGCACTGGCGCGGCACGGGCAGGCCCAACCACTCGAGGATCGTCGGCATGGTGTCGATGGTCTCGGTGAACTGCGAGACGACGCTGCCGCGCGTGGCCTTGGCCGAGGGATCGCGCACGATCATCGGGATGCGATAGGACTCGTCGAAGTAACCGATCTTGCCCAGGAGATGATGGTCGCCCATCTGCTCCCCATGATCGCAGGTGAAGACGATCAGCGTGTCGTCCCACTGGCCGGTCTCCTTCAGGAAGTCGAAGACGCGGCCGAGCTGGTCGTCGATCTCGCTCATCAGGCCGCAGTAGGTCGCGCGCATCTGCGCCACCTCGGCCTCGGTCATCTGCGCGCCCAGCCCCTTGCCGTCCTGGAAGAAGCTCGCCTGCTTGATGTTCTCGACATAGTAGCGGAGCAGCTCGTTCTGCTTCGCCTCCTCCGCCGGCGACGAGGCCCGCACGGGCTTGGGCATGTCCTCCGGCCGGTACATCGAATTGTAGGGCTCAGGGGCGATGAAGGGCGGATGCGGCCGGTAGTAGCCGAGATGCAGGAACCACGGCTTGCCGTTGCGGCCGCGCAGATAGTCGAGCCCGCGCTCGGTGAACCAGGCGGTGTCGGAGAGCTCCTTGGGGATCACCGCCGCCTGCGCCGTGGCGCCTCCGGCCGACTCTCCCTGCGGTATCCAGATGTCCTCGCGGACCTTGGGCAGCTCGAACCCCTGGCTCGCCACCCAGCCGAAATAGGCATCGCGGTTCTCGAAGGCGCCAACGGCATGGAAACCTTCCATGATGTCGCCCAGCACGAAGAAGCGCGGATCGTTGGGTGCGGTCGTACCTGGATCGGGCGTGGTCGTGGTGTAGCCCACCAACGCCGGGTCGTAGCCGCCCTTCCGCAGCTCGCGCGCCAGGTTGGTGAAGCGCGAGGACAGTGGAATCGTGTTCTGCACCGCGCGGTGATTCATCAGATACTGGCCGGTGAGCAGGCTCGCCCGTGCCGGGCCGCAGGGCACGCACTGGGTGAAATGGTTGGCGAAGGTCACGCCTTCGGCCGACAGCCTGTCGATGTTGGGGAGCTTGAGATAGTCCGCCCCGAGCCGGGGCAGCATCGGCCCGCGCCACTGGTCGGTGACGATCAACAGGACATTTTTGCGAGGAGGCATGCTCTTTCACCGTGGTTGGACGCTGGCCGGAATGCGATAGAGTGCCGCGAAATCGTGGGAGGAGACAACAGATGGCGAACTACAAGATCGTGACGACGGGCCCGGGCGGCAGCGACCATGCGCTCGAGCTGGAGGCGCTGGCGGCGCTCGGCGCGGAGATCGTCGAGGTCAAGGGCGGCGAGGACGAGCTGGCCGCCGCCGTGGTCGATGCCGACGCCATCTACGGCAAGGGCCGGCCGCGCATCACCGCCAAGGTGATCCAGGCCGGCAAGAAGCTCAAGGTCGTGTCGCTGGCCAGCGTCGGCGTCGATTCGGTCGATGTCGAGGCCGCCACCGCGCTCGGCATCCCCGTCACCAACTGCCCCGACACCTTCATCGAGGAGGTGGCCGACCATGCCATGACGCTGATCCTCGCGAGCTGGCGTCGCCTGGTCGAGCAGGACCGGATGGTGCGCAACGGCGAGTGGGCCAAGGCGCGGCCGCAGCTCTATCAGTTCCCGCGACTCATGGGCATGACGCTGGGCTTCATCTCCTTCGGCCATGTCGCGCGCGCCGTCGCCAAGCGCGCCGCGCCCTTCGGCTTCCAGATGCTGGCCTACGATCCCTATATCGAGGAGCTGGTGATGAGCGACTACGGCGTGCAGCCCGTCGGCTACGACGAGCTGCTGCAGCGCTCCGACATCATCTCGATGCATGCGCCCGGCACCAAGGACGCACATCACCTGATGAAGGAGCAGCACTTCAAGAAGATGAAGAAGACGGCGCTGTTCGTGAACACCGGCCGCGGCTCCAC
>CANIRG010000394.1 GCA_947469635.1 Rhodospirillales bacterium
CTGATCACGCCCTGGCGCGAGTTCGCGCTGATCCGTGCCGGCAACTCGGCGGCCGCTACGGCGTTGTCTGGGGCGATGCTGGGCTTCTGCATGCCGCTGGCCAACACCATCGCCCATTCGGCGAACCTCACCGACGTCGTGCTGTGGGCTTTGGTGGCGCTCGCGGTCCAGGTCGTCGTTCATGTCGTCCTGCGTTTCGCCATGCCGCACCTCACCAAGGCGATCGAAGAAAACGATTCGGCAGCCGGCATCACGATGGCCGGCTTCTCCGTATGTTTCGGCCTCATCAACGCTGCCTGCCTGACGAGCTGATCATGTCCATGCCGCCCCCCGACGATGGCAAGAAACGCATGTCCCCCGTGGTCAAGCTTGCCCTCGTGGGGGTGGGCAGCGCGGCACTTCTCTATTCTTGCGCGCCAGCCGTCGGTGGCCTCACGGCGCTGCCCTTCATCATGGGCATGGGCAATCCGTTCTACCGGCCACCGGTCGCAAGCACCTGTCCGCCGGGCGTCCCCAACTGCACGCCGCAGGGGCTGACCGGCAGCACCGGCACCAGCACCACGGGCAGCAGCGGCGTGTCGGCTTTCCGCGGCTCGACCGGCTCCTCGGGTTCGAGCGTTTCCACCCCAGGCTCGACCTCGTCGGGCCCATCGGCCGGCACCACCACCAGCCAGCGCGGCGGTTTCGGCGGCACCGCCAGTTCCCACGGCTCGAGCGGCTCGAGCTGAGATGCGCCGCGAATCGGTGGCGCCGCGGTCGGGCTGGCAGCAGAGGCTCGAGAAGCTCGGCTTCGATTTCTACATGCTCGAAGGCAAGGCCTACTGGACCGAGCAGGCCTGCTACGTCTTTACCTCCGACGAAGTCGACGAGATGGAGGCCGCGACCGAGGCGCTGCACGGGATTTGCCTGAAGGCGGTCGAGTATGTCGTGGCCAATAAGATGTGGGAGCGCATGCGCATCCCGCCGGCCTGGGGCGATTATATCGAGACCGTCTGGCGCCGCTCCGATCCCACCCTCGCCGGCCGCTTCGATCTCGCCTATGACGGCAAGACGCCGCCCAAGCTGCTCGAATACAACGCCGACACGCCGACCGCGCTCTACGAGGCGGCGGTCGTGCAGTGGCACTGGCTGAAGGACGTGAAGCCCGAGGCCGACCAGTTCAATTCGATCCACGAGAAGCTGATCGAGGCCTGGCGCGGCATCGTCCAGCGCCTGCCGCCCGAGGCGCTGGTGCATTTCGCCCGCTTCGAGGACCATCCCGAGGATCTCGCGACCTCGGACTACATGCGCGACACCGCCATCCAGGCCGGGCTCGCCGGCAAGCCCCTCGCCGTCCCGCAGATCGGCTGGAACGGCAAGCGCTTCACCGACCCCGACGAGATGCCGATCCAGGTCATGGCCAAGCTCTACCCCTGGGAATGGATGGCCCGCGAGCAGTTCGGCGCCAACGTGCTGAGCGACACCACGGCCTTCATCGAGCCGGCGTGGAAGATGATCCTCAGCAACAAGATGCTGCTGCCGATCCTGTGGGAAGGTTTCCCAAACCACGCCAACCTGCTGCCGGCCTTCGACACCCAGCATGCCGATCTCGGCAGCGCCCATGTGAAGAAGCCGATCTTCGGGCGCGAAGGCCACAACGTCACCCTGGTCGGGCCGGGCCTGTTCGACACCGCTGCCGGCAGCTACGGCGAGGAAGGCTATGTCTGGCAGGCCTATCAGCCCCTGCCCGTCTTCGACGGCAACCACGCCGTCACGGGATCGTGGGTGATCGAAGGCAAGGCCGCCGGCGTCGGCATGCGCGAGGACGAACGCCGCATCACCCACAACAACAGCCGCTTCGTCCCCCACTACTTCCTGTAGGGGCCTACGGCACCTTCCATTGACGCACCATGCCGCGGCCGGGGGCGAAGATGTAGACGCGATGGTCGTTCACGCGCGGCTCATCCCTGGCGCGCAGGATCCATTCGAGCCGAAGACTGTGCTCGTAGCCGTCGTATGTGTAGTCGATCTCCTGGATGGTCAGCGTCACGACCTGCGGCCGCGCCGTGCTGCCATACCAGCAGACATAGTCGAACGTGCGGGTCTCGCCCCTGGTCCACAGGCCAAGCGGGTACTTGGCTTCCTGATCGCAGGCCGAGATGCCGAAACGCGAATCGGCGACGCGGCCGATGGCACTGAGATCGTCGCGCACGGCGAATATCTGATCCGCGTTGTTCGACAGGTTGCGGCCCTCGCGCGACCGAAAATACACGGTCAAGCTGCGGCCGGTCTTGGGATGGGTCCATTGCCTGGGGCCGGTCCAGGTGCTGGCGGCTCCTTCGGGCACGGCTTCGGTGAAGCGCCCGACCGGATAGCTGATGGTCTGCCTCCCATCCCAACGGTCGCCCAGGATGAGCTGCAGCGGGATGAAACGGGACACGGGCGTCTCGGCGCGGAGCGGCGGAGCCGCAAGGCTTGCGCACAGCAGAATGGCGATCTTGGCAGCCCGGATGGCGTTCATCCTGCTAAAATGGTCAGCCATAGAACGTTGCGTCAACTCAGGGAGAGTTGCCATGAGCGAGATCTGGATACAGCCCACGGGCGGAGCGCTCGGTGCCGACGTTCACGGCGTCGATCTCCGCCAGCCGATGAGCGACGCAACCTTCGGCCGTATCGCGGAGGCCTGGGGCGAGCATCTGGTGCTGCGCTTCGCCGGCCAGAAGCTCGACGATCCGTCCCTGATGAAGTTCAGCGCCCGCTTCGGCGAGCTCGACCGCGTGCCGGTGCCGACGGCGGGATTCGATCGGGCTTTCTCGGAGCTCACCGAAGAAACCGTCGAATGGGTGGCGGTGATCTCCAGCGTCGTGAAGAACGGCAAGCCGCTGGGCGGGCTCGGCAACTACGAGCTCGTGTGGCACACCGACATGTCCTACAACCCGCTGCCGCCGCGCGCGAGCCTGCTCTATGCGCTCGAAGTCCCGCCCGACGGCGGCAACACCGGCTTCCTCAACATGGACGCGGCCTACGAGGCCCTGCCCGAGGATCTCAAGCGCGCCGTCGAAGGCAAGACCTGCATCCACGATTCGAGCCGCAACTCGGCGGGCGAGCTGCGCCAGGGCTTCCAGCGCACCCTGGACGTCCGCCAGACGCCCGGCGCGGTGCATCCGCTAGTGCGGCTGCATCCCGTGACCGGGCGCAAGTCGCTGTTCCTGGGGCGTCGTCCCGGCGCCTACATCCACGGCCTCTCGATCGAGGAAAGCGAGAGGCTGCTGAACGCCATCTGGGCGCATGCCACGCAGGAGCATTTCGCCTGGTACCAGAAATGGCGGATCGGCGATCTCGTGATGTGGGACAATCGCTGCGTCATGCACCGCCGCGACGCCTTCGACGAAAGCCTGCGCCGGCTGATGCACAGGACGCAGATCGTCGGAGAGCCGGTGCTCGCCGGTTGACGCCCGGCGTTACATCCCCGGCATCTTGACCGCCGCATTGCGGCGCTCCGGCATCGGATCCTCGAAGGCGCGCGGATAGCGCATCGGCTGGGCCGACACCTTGTTCAGCCGCTCCAGCGCCTCGAGAGGCAAGCGCCAGCCGCCGGCTACCAAGGTCTCTTTGAGCTGGTCCGTATTGCGCGCCCCCACGACGGCCGAGGTCATGAAGGGCTGATCCATCACCCAGCGCAGCGCCACCTGCGCCGGCGGGCGGCCGAGCTCCTTGGCGACGTCGAACAGGGTCTGCAGGATCTCGCCGTGGTTGGCGGCGAAGAACTTGCTGTTGAAGCCCCAGCCCTCCGACGACCGCGTGCCCTGCACCTTGAGGCTGCCCGGCGTGTACTTGCCCGCGAGATAGCCGCCGGCCAGCGGCGACCAGGCGACCATGCCCAGCCCCTTGGCCTGGCAGGCCGGCACGACCTCCTCGTCGATGTCGCGCACCACCAGGCTGTACTGCGGCTGGTAGGCGGAGAAGCCCACCCAGCCGTTGATGTCGGCGAGCCACAGCGCGTCCATCAGCCGCCACGCCTCGTAGTTCGAGCAGGCGGTGTAGAGGATCTTGCCCTGGCGCACGAGATCGTCGAGCGCGCGCAGCATCTCGTCGAGCGGCGTCTGATGGTCGACGTGATGGATGTAATAGATGTCGATGTAATCGGTCCGCAGCCGCTTCAGGCTGGCTTCGATCTGCTGCTTGATGTGCAGCCGCGACATGCCCGAATCGTTGGGCCGGTGCCCCATCGGATTGAAGAATTTCGATCCGATGATCGCGTCCTGCCGCTTTCCCTTGAGCGCCTCCCCCAGCATCGTTTCCGAGGCGCCGCCGACATAGGAATTGGCGGTGTCGAAGAAATTCAGGCCCGCGCCGAGCGCCGTATCGACCATGCGGCTCGCCTCGGCCTGGTCGGCGCCGTTGCCGAAGGTCATGGTCCCGAGGCAGATCTCGGAGACTTTCAGGCCGGCGCGGCCGAGACGACGGTAGTCCATGCTTTCCCCTTTGATTTCTCGATGCAGTCTAGCAGTTCGCAAGCATGGCAAGCGTGCGGAGCTCCACCAGATGCTCCGGCTTCACCGGCTCCACGATACCTTCCCTGATCTGAACCACTGTGCCCTTTATCAGATCGGTCTTGGATGACTTGGTGGCCTCCGCCAACAGGTCCACCATTCGCGACACGGCGGGCGACACCTTCATCGACAACCTCCGCTTCCCGGAAATCGCCGCCGCTCCGCTGAATATCTTGTCAGTTCGCTTGATTGCCCTGGCGAGACGTTGGATCGACGTCTTGTTCCTCGACGAGCGGTGGAGGTAGTACAGCAAAAGCCGCTTGCGAAAGTCTGGCGTCGTAGAGGGATCGATCCGGTAGCAGGCCAGGTCGAGAGCATCGAGATAAACCGCAGGAAGCATCGCTTCGATCGGCACATCGGCTACAGTGCGCGAAGCCTTGATCGCGGGAGTCGATTGGGGAGGGATTGAAACGACCTTGCCGCATCGATCGCAGACACCCACCAGGATCTGCTTTGCGGTGCCTGACGAATCGCTGAACGGGACGTCTCGATATTTGAATGTCGTGGAAACCCGACCATCGGCATCGCAGATCGCTACGCTCTTTTCGCCAGCGAGATACAGTTTCACGGCAACCTCACCTGTGGACACTGATGAACCACGTGTCTCGGTCCAGGAAGCAGAACTTGATGTACCACCCGTCTCGTCTCAGGACATGCACGACGACCGACGCATCACGATGGTGGGGACTCATTGTATGATGCGTTCCGTTGCACCTTCGAATGACGGCAACCACGTCAGCGACAGCTATCCCGCCTGTCGACAGCTCGTTCTTGACGTCGATCTCGTTTCGCACCTCATGCAGGTACGTCCCCTCGATCAGGGCCTGCAAGACCGCCTTCTTGGCATGCGTGGAAGCCAGCTCGCTTCTTCATATACGAGGAATTTCGTAAACTTCAAGACCGCTCGGACAAAGTCAGAGGGTCAAAGCCCCAGCATCGCCTTGGCGAGCACGTTGCGCTGGACCTCGGACGACCCGCCGTAGATCGTGGTCTTGCGGTTGTTGAAGTAGCGCGGCGCGACGTCGTCGACATATTCGCCGCCCACCGGGACGACGTTGCTGTCGTAGTTGCGCAGCTCGGTGAAGGGCGTGCCGTACCAGCCGACCGCCTCGACCGCGAGCTCGGTCACCTTCTGCCGGACCTCGGTGCCGCGCATCTTGACGATCGAGGCCATGTTGCCCGGCGCGTCGCCGGTCTTGAGGCTGGAGTAGAACATCAGCTCGTTCATCTCGATGGCGTCGATCTCCATCTCGACCGCGGCCATCTTCTCGCGCCAGCCCTGATTGGCCGACAGCGGCTCGCCGGCATCGAGCTGCGTATGCGCCAGCTCGGTCAGGTGGCGGAACGCCTTGCGCAGGCGCGGGCCGTGCGCCTGGCCGCCACGCTCGAACTCGAGCAGGTACTTGGCGTAGGTCCAGCCCATGTTCTCCTCGCCGACGCGATTGGCCACCGGCACCTTCACGTCGGTGAAGAACACCTGGTTGACCTCGTGCCGCATCGGCGTGCGTGTGCCGTCGACCAGGTAGATCGGATCGACCTTGATGCCGGGCGACGTCATGTCGATCAGGAGGAAGGAGATGCCCTCCTGCCGCTTGCCCTCGTTCGAGGTGCGCACAAGGCAGAA
>CANIRG010000395.1 GCA_947469635.1 Rhodospirillales bacterium
AGATTGAACGCCACATCGACGTCGCCGCGCTGGATGGCCAGGAGCTGCGCCGCACTCTCGCTCATGTGGCGGATCAGGACGCGCTCATAGCCGGGAGTCCCCCGCCAGTAATGCGGGTTCTTCACCATCTGGATCTGCTGGTTGCGCTGCCAGCCGGTCAGGCGGTACGGGCCCGTGCCGGCGGAATTCTCATTCAGCCACTCGGTGGCCTTGTCCTTCTCCTTGGCGTCCGGCGCATCGGTGCCGCCATGGGCGAGCACCACTTCCTTCTCCAGCACGCCGAAGGCGGGAGTGGCGATGATGGTCATCAAGGGCAGCTTCGGGTCCTTCAGCACGATGTCGATCGTGTGCGGGTCGACGACCTTCAATTCCTCGATGTGATTGATGTACTGCCAGGGCTGGTCCTTGATGTTGAGCTGGCGGGTGAAGGAGAAGCGGACGTCCTCGGCGGTCATCGGCTTGCCGGTGGAGAACTTGACGTCGGTGCGCAGCTTCAGCCGCACCGTCTTGCCGTCGGGCTGGTAGGTCCACTCGGTGGCCAGCGCCGGCTTCATGTTGACCGAATCACCCGGGTCGAAGGTGACCATCCCGTCATAGGCGGCATGGGTCGGCAGCGGGTTGGAATACTGGTAGACGCGCACCGGATCGAGGCCGGTGGCATCGCTGATATCCAGCGCGATGACCAGGGTCCCGCGCCGCTGGGCACTCTGCGCCTCGGCCGGGCGGGCGCTCTGCAGCACGGCTGCCAGCAGGCCGCCTGCGCCCAGGACCATGAATCCGCGGCGGTCGAAGGTAGGTTCTGCCGTCGCGGCTTCGTTGGAACCGGTGCTGGTGAGGTCTGCGTCTTTGACGGTCATGGAAATTCCTCGTCGGTGGAACCAGTCCGGTTTTATCGCCCAGCTTCCGCGCGATGGCCAGTGGCTTGGGGCGTCAGGCGTCGCAGGCCGGGCGAATAACCTGCGTTTTCGGCCGTCGCCCTACGGCGCGTTCTAGCAATGGAGCCGGTTCGGCCTAAGCCGCACGCGCCTCGCGCGCCGTCCGTGCCTCGGCGAAGGAAAGGGCGGGAGGAAGCTCGCGCGCGGTGGCCAGCAAGTGGCGAAATTCGGCCAGCGTCGTCATGCCCGGCCGGATGGGATGCTTGCGGATCTCCGACGCGCGGCGGTTTTCGTCCGGCCACAGGGCGCGTCGGGCCGCCGCGCGGGCCAGCTCATGGTGGTGGCCGCGGAGTTGCTGCAATGCCTCGGCGATGCAGCGCTTTTCCCAGTCTTCCAACGGCACCAAGCCACGCTCGACACCGTCGAGAACAAGCTCGATGGCCTTGCTGGCGATCTGCTTTTGGAGGTCGGCGGGAAGCCCGTCCAACGGGCCTCCGAGGCTCTTGCGCAGGGCGATCAGTTCGGGGGATTCGGTCATAAGATCAAGTTACCACGGCAGGCTACAGCGGACTCCATGCGAACGGTCAGCCCACGTTTCGCCAATCGCCGCATGCGCCATCTTGATGCCGCCACGATTGAGAAGCCCAACGCGGTCATATTGAAGCCGCGTTTCCCCGGCATCTACTGCGCTCGATTTCGAAAGCGCCGGAGGATCTGGCGCCCACGACCCGAGCGCACCACACCGCTGCGCTCCGTTCCCGGCACGCCCCGCTGTTCACCAGCGCTTGAAAGTGCCCCTCGCATACGCGCCTGGATCCACCGCCTCGATGGCGGGCCGAAGCGCGATCACGGAAAGGCAATTCGATGAAGAAGTTGTTTGGCATTCTCCTGGCTGTCGGCGCGGCGGCCGTTCTGACCGCGTCGCCGGCGGCGGCGGCAACCGACCCGGCCCAGCTCGTCAAGTCGATCACCGCCGAGGTCGGCGCCATCGCGCGATCGCAGACTGGCTCCAACCGCGAGGCCGCCATCGCCCAGGTTCTGCGGCGCCATTTCGATTGGCCCGCCATGGCCCGCGCTGCGCTGGGCGTGCACTGGAACGGGGCCAGCGAGCGGCAACGCGCTCGCCTGCTCGTGGCCTTGGAGACGATCGAGAGCCGGGCCTACAGCCAGCGGCTGGGCAAGCTGGCGGGTTACGACATCAAGATCGAAAAAGTCACGCCACGCGACGGCGGCACGTGGGACGTCGCCAGCCTGATCGATCAGGCCGGCGGATTCCCGATGAGGCTCACCTGGGAAGTACGCGACAGCGGCCAGGGCCCGCGCATCGCCGACGTCAGGGTGGTGGGCGTGAGCCTGTCGATGACGAAGCGTTCGGAATTTCATTCCCACATCCAGAGGAACGGCGGCGCGATCGAGCCGCTGATCCAGGAGCTGGAAGAGCGCGCGGGGCGGTAAAAAGGGCATTGTCGCCTTGGCCGCGCCGACGCCAGTCATGGGCGCCGTCGCTCAGGTCCGAAAATGGCCAGCGTTACGCGGAAGTGTGTAGCACAGTGCCTCCATGGAATTGCTCGACCACGGGACCTGCTACCGCGCCCTCCAGAGCCGCGACGCCCGCTTCGACGGCCACGTCTTCGTCGCCTGCACCTCGACCGGCATCTATTGCCGGCCGATCTGCCCCGCCCGCACGCCCAAGTTCGAGAACTGCCGCTTCTTCGCCTCGGCCGCCGCGGCTCAGGAGGCGGGCTTTCGGCCCTGCCTGCGTTGCCGGCCCGAGATCGCGCCCGACCTCGCTTTCTGGCGCGGCACGGCCAACACGGTGAGCCGGGCGCTGGCGCTCATCGCCGACGGCGCCCTCGACGGCGAGCATGCCGACGTCGAGGCCTTGGCCGGGGTTCGATCAGACCATCGCATCGTAGTCGGCGTGTGAGCCTATCCAGAACCACAGCAGGCCGTCTCCGACTTCGACAGGCAGCGCACGATACCGCGCGCCAACACGAACCGACCAACATCAGTCGACGTTCTTCAATCGAAGTGAAAGGGTGCCGCGGATTGTCCTTGAGCAGTGCATAGCTCTTGTCGGCAAGGGCTCGGATGCCTTCCGGAAGTCTTGCGTAGGATTGCCAGAAGGTCGTGCTCGCGAAGTGCCTCACAGCTCGCGTGCGCGACCGGCGCGGAAATCGGCAAGCGCCCGCTCGGCCAGGCGGTCGAGCTTGCCGCCGGCGGCGTCGCGCTCGATCTTCTTATCGAAGCGCATCGCCTCGAATTCCTCGAACCAGGCTCGAAAGCGCGCGAGCTGATCCATGGGCAATTCGGCGACGGCTTTTTCGATGTCATCCAGTGTCGTCATCGGGACGGGAAACTAGCACTTTGGAACGGCAGAGAAAATGCGGGGATTCTGCTTCTGTCTTCGATCTGAGATAAGAGGAGAGGTCCTTCGCTTCGATTGGGACGACACCGGTTTTTGATCGGCCGCACCGGGTAGCTCCCAACACAATTGTCATCCCGAGTGAAGCGAGGACCTTTGCGCTGCTGCGCGGCAAGAGGTTGAGTGTGAACGCGCCTAGCCGATCACGGCGACGAAATCGCAGGTCACGTGGTTGGGGTTGCCGGCGCCGAGCGCCAGCGTGTGGCGTGCCGGGCGCGAGGCGGGATCGGGAAACATCTTCGACCATTCGCCGTTCAGCATCTTGCGGCCGACGGCGGGATCCTTGACCCAGAAATTGACCTTGATGATGTCGTCGACGCTGCCGCCCGCCGCTTCGACGCACAGCTTGATCTGCTTGAAGATGTTGGCGATCTGCGCCTCGGCCTCCGGCGGCATGGTCGCGGTATCGGGGTCGCGGCCGCTGATGATGCTCGACATCAGGATGTTGCCGATGCGGCTGGCGTTGGGAATCGGGTTCTCGTGCTTGAAGCCCGGGTAGTTGATGCTCTTTCGCCTGGTCATGTCTGTACTGGTTTCCTCCTTTGCTTTCCCAGCCAGCATGGCACCATGGCAGGAACGAATCGACCGCAAAGGGGGAAACCATGGAGCTCGTCACCTACGAGCGCGACGGCCAGGTCGTCACGCTGACGCTCAACCGTCCGGAGAAGCTCAATGCCTTCAGCGACGAGCTGGTGGGCGTGCTGAGCGAGGCGCTGCACCGCTTCGACATGGACGACGAGGCCGACATCGCCATCCTCTGCGGCACCGGCCGGGCCTTCTCCACCGGCGCCGACGTGCACCAGCGCCAGCTGCGCAGCCGCGAGGAGTTCAAGCGGCTGGGTGGCCCGCAGGGACGCGGCACCCACTCGTCCGACCTGCTCACCAAGGCGGTGAACTGGAAGCCGGTGATCGCAGCACCCCACGGCTATGTGCTCGGCCTCTCGGTCGGCATCGTGCTGGAGTGCGACCTGATCGTGGCCGAGGAGGGCACGAAGTTCCAGATCACCGAGACCTCGCGCGGGTTGGGCGCCAGCAAGTACTGGGGCCTGATGCACTTCCGCGGCGGCGGCGCCTTCACCATGGAAGCGGCGCTCACCGGCCGCTTCTTCACGGCGGAGGAAGCCTTCAGGGCCAACCTGATCAACCGCGTCGCGCCCAAGGGCAAGTATCTCGACGTCGCCCGCGAGCTGGCGGCCGAGGTGGTGAAGAACCCGCCGCTCAGCGTGCGCTCCACCGTGCGGCTACGGCGCTGGTACATGGATCGCTTCAGCCGCGAGCTCATGCACATGACCGCGCCGGAGCGGCTCTACCTCACCGAGGATTTCCAGGAAGCCGCCCGCGCCTTCGCCGAGAAGCGCAAGCCGGCCAAGTTCAAGGGGCGCTGACCATGAGAAAGAGCAGCGACCGCATCCTCACCAGCCACGCCGGCTCCCTGCCGCGCCCCGACGATCTCATCGAGGCCAACCGCCAGCGCGAGGCCGGGACCGTCGACGAGGCGGTCTTCCAGAAGTCGCTCGCGGCGTCGGTGAGCGACGTCGTGCGGCGCCAGGTGGCGGCCGGCATCGCCGTGCCGGGCGACGGCGAGTACGGCAAGTCGATGGGCCACAAGATCAACTACCGTGCCTGGTGGAGCTATTCCTTCCAGCGGCTCGGCGGGTTGAAGGTGACGGGCCTCGGCCTCTACGACTTCCCGGCGCAGCGTTCGAGCCCCGGGCATACGGTGCTGTCGAGCTTCGCCGACCGGCGCGACCGCCAGCGCTTTGCCGCGGCCTACAGCGATCCGGAGTCGGGTGCGTCGACCGGTCCGCGCGCGACCGACTGGCCGTTCTGCGTCGGGCCGCTCAGCTACACAGGCCATGCCGCGATTGCCGCGGACATCGCCAACTTCAAGGCGGCGCTGGCGGCCAACGGCGTGAGCGAAGGATTCATGACCTCGATCGGCCCGGCGAGCTGCGCCCGCATCGGCAACCAGCATTACAAGACCGACGAGGCGTTCGTGTTCGCCTGCGCCGACGCCATGCGCGAGGAATACAAGGCCATCGTCGATGCCGGGCTGGTGCTGCAGATCGACGACCCGGCGATCGCCGAGAATTTCGACCAGATCAATCCTGAGCCGACCGCCGAGGAATACCGCAGGTTCACCATGCCGCGCATCGAGGCGCTGAACCATGCGCTGCGCGGCCTGCCCCGGGACCGCATCCGCTTTCATCTCTGCTGGGGAAGCTGGCACGGCCCGCACACCACGGACATTCCCATGCGCGACATCGTCGATGTCATGCTGGCCGTCGAGGCCGGCGCCTATTCCTTCGAGGCCGGCAACGTGCGGCACGAGCATGAATGGAGCGTGTGGAAGGACACCAAGCTGCCCGACGACAGGCTGATCCTGCCCGGCGTCGTGAGCCATGCCACCAACGTCGTCGAGCATCCCGAGCTGGTGGCCGAACGCATCGGCCGCTTCGCGAAGCTGGTGGGCCGCGACCGCGTCATCGCCTCCACGGATTGTGGCCTGGGCGGCCGCGTGCATCGCGACATTGCCTGGGCCAAGCTCGAGACCCTGGCGCAGGGCGCGGCAATCGCGAGCCGGCAGCTCTGGTCATGATCTTCCGGACCGCGAGCCTCCGGCTCGCTCGTGGATCATGAGCCGAGGTCGCTCATCGCATTCACTCGTCCCGTTCCGAGAAGTGCCGCCTTGCCTCCCTGCGCGCAGCGCCTATCGGATTCACACATCTTGTAGTCTGAGTTTGGCGCCGAACGCGATGGCCTGGAATCGGGCGAACCCTATGCGTATGACCTTCGGCCCTGGCTTGCCGTAGTAGCCGGTCCATCCGCCGAGCCTGGCCATGA
>CANIRG010000396.1 GCA_947469635.1 Rhodospirillales bacterium
AGTGGAAATGGGGCTCGTCGGGCGCGCCCTATCCCGCGCCCATCACCGGCGGCACCGACCTCGGCTTCATGATCATGCCGACCTACCGCGTCTTCGTCGTGGTAGCGGCGCTCGCGATCTGCCTCGCCACGTGGTACGGCATCGAGCGCACGAGGCTCGGCGCCTATCTGCGCGCCGCCACCGAGAATCCCGCGCTGGTGCGCTCCTTCGGCATCAACGTGCCGCGCCTCATCACGCTGACCTACGGGCTGGGTGTCGGGCTGGCGGCGCTGGCAGGCGTGCTGGCCGCGCCCGTCTCCCAGGTCTCGGCGCTGATGGGTACAAACCTGGTGCTGGTGGTGTTCGCCGTCGTGGTGATCGGCGGCATGGGCTCGATCATGGGCTCGATCGTGACGGGCTTCGGGCTGGGGCTGATCGAGGGCCTGACCAAGGTCGTCTATCCGCCGGCCTCCAATACGGTGATCTTCGTCATCATGGCCATCGTGCTGCTGATCAAGCCGGCCGGCCTGTTCGGGCAGTCGCGATGAGCGCCCAACGTATCACCGGCTTCGTGCTGCTCGCGCTCGCGCTGGTGGCGCCGTGGTTTGCCTATCCGGTCTTCCTGATGACGGCGCTGTGCTTCGCGCTGTTTGCCTGTGCCTTCAACCTTCTGCTGGGCTACGCCGGCCTGATGAGCTTCGGCCATGCGATGTTCTTCGGCATGGCGGCCTATTTCTTCGGCCATACGGTCAAGGAATGGGGCTGGCCGCCCTAGCTCGGCATCCTGGCAGGCGTCGCCGGCGCCGCCGTGCTCGGCCTGGTGACGGGCGCGCTGGCCATTCGGCGCCAGGGCATCTACTTCGCCATGATCACGCTCGCCTTCGCGCAGATGGTCTACTTCCTGTGCGTGCAGATGCCGTTCACGCACGGCGAGGACGGGCTGCAGGGCATCGCCCGCCGGCCGCTGCTGTTCGGCCTGATCCCGACCAAGGACGACCGCGTCCTCTACTACGTCGTGCTGGCGATCTTCCTGTTCGGCTACGCGGCCATCTACCGCTTCATCCATTCGCCGTTCGGCCAGGTGCTGAAGGCGATCCGCGACAACGAGCAGCGCGCGCTCTCGCTCGGCTATCATGCCGACCGCTACAAGCTCATGGCCTTCGTCCTGTCGGCCGCCGTCTCCGGCCTGGCGGGCGCCACCAAGGCGATGGTGCTGCAGTTCGCGACGCTCACCGACGTCAGCGCCGCCATGTCGGGCGAGGTCGTGCTGATGGCGCTGGTCGGCGGCCTCGGCACCATCATCGGCCCGGTGATCGGCGCCTTCGTCATCGTGACGATGCAGAACTACCTCGCCTCCTTCGGCGAGTTCGTGCTGGTGATCCAGGGTGCCATCTTCGTCGTCATCGTCATGGCCTTCCGCAAGGGCCTGGTCGGTGAGCTCGCCGAGTGGTGGAAGGCGCGCGGGCACAAGACGGGTTGATCGTATGCTTTATGTGGATGCAGGTCGGGACGAGGCGTTGCATTGGTTCCCGGAGGGCGGGACGTTGCGTCTGCATCTGATCGACCAGGGGAAGTGACCGGCTACGACTTCCAGCGCCTGGCGATCCTGGGCACGAGCGAGACCCAGTTTCTGCTCCATCGCGAGATGTCGCCCTACGTCGAGGCCAACGACGCGCTTCTCGGCCGCTTCGTGCGGAAGATGATCCCGGCGTCGCGCAGCCAGAAGACGGTCGCCAGCTTCCTGTAGCCGCCTACGGGCCCGTGCTGCGGCGCTGGCCGCCCGCACCCGTCACCGCCGGCGAGTTGGCGAACGGCTTCTGGAGCTGGTTGCCGGCGCCGTTGATCGAGTTGCCGGCCGCACCTCCCAGCGTCGGGTCCGCCGTTGGGCCGACGACCCCGACGCCACGGCCGGAATTCTGATCGGCGAAGCCCGAGCTCTGCACCTGCTGGTCGGCGTTGCCGCTGCCGGGTTTGGCGTGCAGCGCCTCGAGCTGGCCGAGCTCGGGAGCGAGGCTGCCGGAGGGCGCCTGGACGGGCTTGCCCGGCGCCTGGCCGGACAGGAGCGTCACTTGCCAGCCGGGGCGCTTCACGATCTCGGTCTTGCCGTTGGCCTTGACCATCATCTCGATGCCGAAGACGAAGGTCGCAACCGTGCGGTTGGGCTCGACGCGCACGATCATGATGCCGCCGCGGATGGTGAGCGAGCCCGAAGGCGTGTTCACCGTCACCGGCGCCGTCTTGCTGATCTTGCCGCCGACGAAGCGGAAGACACCTTGCGTGGCCGTGATCGCCAGCTCGCCCGCCTTGCGGTTGGGATCGTAGACGAAGCGATCGATGGTGAGCCGCGCCTGCGGACCGACCGTCAATGAGGAGCCATCGAGGAAGAGAAGGTGGGCGCGGTCGCTGGCGCCCGTGGTGACCAGCTCGTTGGCCTGCACGTCGACGCCGACATGCAGCACGCGCTCGGCCTGTGCCGGCGGCTTGCCGAGCGGATCGCCCGATGCTCCCGACGTCACGCCGACGCGCGTCTGGGCGTGGACCGATGCCGACAGCAGCGTCATTGTCGCCAGCGAGACGGCCAAAAGTCCGATCGGAGCCTTGAGCATGGCACCCTCCGCGTGAGATGAGGCGCCGCGAAGATGGTGCAATTGCGGCTGGCTGCAACTTGCGAAGAATGCGCAAGAATATCAAGCTATTAGGGAATGCGACGGAGAAGGCCATGCCGGTGCGGGTGATCGGAATGATCGGCGTCACGCCGCCGGGCGGCGAGGCCACGGTGCATGTCATCAAGGGTGGTATCTCCGCGCCCTATCTCAAGGCTTTCGCCCAGGCCCATGACGCGGCGGGTTTCGACCTCGCCCTCGTGGGCTACACGGCGTCCTCGGCCGAGGGCTTCCTGGTAGCCCAATACGCCGCCCATCACACCGAACGGCTGGGTTTCCTTATCGCCCATCGCCCGGGTTTCGTGGCGCCGACCCTGGCCGCCCGCAAGATCGCGACCTTCGACCACCTCACCGAGGGTCGGATCGCCTTGCACGTCATCTCAGGCGCGAGCGACGCGGAGCAGAATGGCGACGGCGACTTCGCGCTCAAGGAGGAGCGCTATCGCCGCGCCACCGAATATCTCGAGGTGATGAAGCTCGCGTGGAGCAGCGAACGCCGCTTCGACTTCGCCGGCGAGTTCTATCGCGTGCGCGGCGCGCGCTCCGACGTGCAGCCCTTTCAGAAGCCGCATCCGCCGCTGTTCTTCGGCGGCTCCTCGGAAGGTGCGCTCGCCATGGGCGCCAGGCATTGTGATGTCTTCGCGATGTTCGGCGAGCCGCTGGCCGCCACCGCCCAGCGCGTCGCCGAGTTTCGTGCACGTGCCTCCCTGCATGGCCGCACGCCTGGCTTCAACATGTCGTTCCGGCCGATCCTCGGTGCGACCGAAGACAAGGCGTGGGAGCGTGCACGCCGGATCCTGGCGTCGATCAGCAAGCCGGGCGATCCCACGGGCTTCGGCAACAAAAAGGCGCCGCTCGACCATTCGGCGCGACGCCTGCTCGACTTTGCTGCTGCGGGCGAGACGCACGACGAGCGGCTGTGGATGCCCATCGCCGAGGCGACGGGCGCTTCGGGCAACACCTCGTGCCTGGTCGGTACGCCCGAGCAGGTCGCTCGCGCCCTGCTCGAATACTACAAGCTCGGCGTCCGCTCGTTCCTGATCCGCGGCTTCGATCCTTTCGAGGATACGATCGATTTCGGCCGCGAGCTGATCCCGCGCCTGCGCAGCGGCGCCGAGGCGCTCGACCGCGCCCAGGCGGCGTGACTCTCGGTCTAGAACCGGCCGGAAATCTTCACCATGCCCTTGTGCGCGGAGTAGCTGTCGGGTCGCCAATAGTAGTCGTAGACCGCTTCGAGGGACCATGTCTTGGCCGCGCATCCGCAGGACAGGAAGGTGAGACCTGCGCCGACGTTGAAGGTGTCCGGTGAGTTGACGCGGCCCAGGGCGACGAACGGCGTTCCATCCGTGGTGAACACGCCGGCGCTCTGCGCCGTCGGATTGTTGAGCAGGTGAAGCCATTTGGCATGGGCTTCGGGAACGAAGGTCTTGCCGCCATAGGCGAACGGCCGTGCCACGGTCCCGCCGAGGCCCGACTCGACGAAATCGTAGCTCTGCGACCGGACGCCGAGGTTAACGTCGATCGCGCCGGTCTCGGTGTAAGCGCCGATATTGAGTCGGGTATACTGGAGCGAGGCCAGCGGCGTCAGGGTGAAGCCCTGGGCGAAGAAATGATATCCCGTGGTCGCCGAGGCCGTGTACTCCTGCCCGCTGTAGGACGACTGCGCGGTGCTGTTGAAGCCGGGAAGCGTCACGTTCCTCGTACTCGTATAGGTGTTGATGCCGAAGGAGGCGTCGCCGTAGAGGAACCAGGGTCCCTGTTCGTGGGCGAAGTATGCCGTCGCCCGGTAGGTGTCGAAGCCGACGCTGCCGGCATTGGCGTTGCCGGCGATGGCGCTGCGGGCATAGGCTAGGCCGATGCCGATCCTTGTGTCGGGAACCACGGCCATATCGTAGCCGATCATCGTGCCGATTATGTTCGAGTTGTAGCCGGCGAAGGTGCCGTCGGCGCCTTGGCTTCCAAGCGCGCCGAAACCCTTCAGCCACCATCCGCTGACTTTCTGCGGGCAGGGCGAAGCCTCTTCGCCTTCCCTCGGCTGCCGCACCTGGCCGCACGTGATCTCGTCGAGGCGCGACAGCCAGAGGCTCTGGAACAGGCGGCTGTTCTGGAAGACCACGAGCGGCACCGCCAGATCGGGCACCGAGGGGCCGACCTGCGTGATCGGAAGGGCCGTGATCACCGTGGGGCCGGAGATCAATACGATGGAGACCAGGCCGGCGATGGTGCCACCGACGGGGACGGCGGCGAAGACGTAGCCCGGAGTGCTCGATACCACCGTGACGATGGTGCCGGTGGTGCGTCTCTGCACGGTGCCTGTCTGGGTCTGCACGATGTTGAAGACGGTGCCGACCGCAATGCTGGCGCCCGGCGTCACGGTCACGTTGACCAGAAGGGTCGGCCCGAGATTGGTCGCGCCGAGCGGCCTGATGCTGCCGAAGACGCCGGCGCTCGACAGGGTCGTGTTGACGACACCGCCGGCCAGGCCGTTGGCGATCGTGACGGCGCCGCTGACGTTCAGCGTGTTGGTGCCGAGCCCGAACGCAAAGGAGTTCACGGCGCCCGTGACCGTCGAGGTGGCGCCGCTGCCGAGCAGATTGATGGACCTGATTCCGATGCCGCCGCCGATCGCACCATCGAGGACGCTCGCGCTGCCCATCACCAGGGTGCCGGTATTCGCGCCGGCCGTGGTCGTGAGAGCTCCGATGAGGGTCGTGTTTGCCGCCAGGCCGATGGTGCCGTCGGCCGCGAAGTTGGTAGCCGTTATGTTCGTCGCACCGTTGTTGAAATTCAACGTTCCGGTTCCGTTGACAGTCGTCGTGGTGGCAAAGACGCCGCCGAGGAAGGTGACTGTCGCGCCCAAGCTGCCGCCGCTGATGCCGAGAAAGAACGGACCGCCCGGCTGGGTGACGCCGATGTTTCCGAACACGGTAGAGCTGCTGTTGAAGAGGATATTCGACGTGCTGCTGGCGTCGGTCGAGACGGCGACCGCGCCCGGCACGAGGGGATTGTTCGTGGAGAAGATATTCATCTGCGGGCCGCCGATGACCCCTACGCTCAACGTGCCGGTGCCGGCTGACGCGGCATGTCGACGCCATTGAGGACGCCTGTCGCGTCGAGAACGGTGACGCCACCGCCGGCTGCCGACTGTCTCTGCGCAAAGCTCGTCGATGACCAGCCGACGGCAATGGCCAGACAGACCAGTAGTAAGCGGATACGCTTCATCGCCTGTCCCCATTTGGCATCGACAAGCGTCGAGCCCGCGGGGGAAGCGGGCCGCAGCGATCAAATGCCTAGGGGGGCATATGCCTACAGTTCGCCTGACGCGGCTGGTCTTTATTGACCGGAAATAAAAGAGGCTCATCAGGAAATCGAGTGGGTAAATCCAATGGGGAATGCGGCTTGAAAGCCGACCGGGATTGAGTTTCCCGGGTTTTACAAGGCTGCCGAATTGGGCATCATTTCGCGATGGCCAATTCATCGAAACGACAGCGGCGCCTTTG
>CANIRG010000397.1 GCA_947469635.1 Rhodospirillales bacterium
CAGCGTCGCCGATGTCTGCCTCCTCTTCGCCACGCAGATCGGCAAGCACGACAGCGATCCGCTCAGCTTCCCGCTCGACCCCGAAGCCTACGCCGATCCCTGGCCGGTCGATCTCGGCAGCCTGCGCGTGGCCTACACCGAGGATTTCGGCGGCGCGCCCGTGCAGAAGGAAATCCGCGCGGCATTCCGCGAGAAGATCAAGGCGATGAAGCCGCTGTTCCGCAGCCTCGACAAGGTCGAGGTCGATTACGGCGGCGCCGACCGCTGCTTCGACGTCATACGCGCCGTGTCGTTCCTGTCGCGCTACCAGGATGCCTACACCAACAATCGTGAGATGCTCGGCCCCAACATCGTCGCCAACTACGAGCTGGGCGCCAAGCTGACGCTGGCCGACTTCGCCTGGGCGCACGGCGAGCAGACGCGAATCTTCCGCAAGTTCCAGGAGATCTACAAGGACTACGACGTCGTGCTGGGCCCGACCGTCGGCGTCACGCCCTTCCCCTGGAAGCAGCTCTATCTCGACGAGATCGACGGCAAGAAGCTCAGCAACTACTACCATTGGATGGCGACGAAATACTTCGTCACGCTCACCACCAACCCGGCGGTGTCGCTGCCCTGCGGCGTCGACCACAAGAAGATGCCGTTCGGCCTCCAGGTCATCGGCCGCTTCCGCGGCGATGGCGAGGTGCTGGGCGTGGCGCATGCCATGGAGACGGCGTTCAAGTCGATCCCCGGCCTCGCGCGGCCGTTGCCCAACATCGCCAAGCTCGGCAAGCCCACGCCGGCGCTGAAGTCGATCGTCACCCATCCGCCCAAGCTCGACGCCAAGCCAGCGCGCGGCCCGGCGCCGGGGGCGCTGTAGAGGGAACCTCCGATGCGCAAGGATCTGCACGGCCTCACGCTCTCCACCGATTCGACCGAGGCGGCGGACGCCTTCGACCGCGCGACCATGGCGTATCTGAAATACCGCACCGATGCCGGCCGCCATCTCGGGGCGGCCATGAAGGCCGATCCCGACTTCGCGCTCGGCCACGTCATGAGCGGCTATTTCAACCTGCTGTCCTACAACACGGCCAACCTCCCCGCCGCGGCCGAGGCGCTGGCCGACGCACGCAGGCAGGCCTCGCGCACCACGACGCGCGAGGCGGCCCACATCGAGGCGCTGGCGCGGTGGATCGACGGCGATCTCGACCGCGGGCTCGAGGTCTGGGAAGGCATCCTGGCCGAGCATCCGCACGATGCGCTTGCCTTCCGCCTGCATCATTTCAACGCCTTCTGGCTCGGCCGGCCCGGCACGATGCAGGTCGAGGTCGAGAAGGTCTTTCCCCATTGGTCGAGCGAGCATCCAGGCTGGGCGATGATGCTGGCCTGCCGCTGCTTCGCGCACGAGGAGTCGGGCAACTACACGCTGGCAGAGGGCGCGGGGCGCATGGCGATCGAGGCCGATCCCGGCGACCTGTGGGCCGCGCACGGCATCGCCCATGTGCTGGAGATGCAGGGACGGCGCGGCGAGGGCATCGAGTGGTTGAAACGCCTCGAACCCAACTGGGAAGGCGGCAACAACCTCAAGCACCACCTCTACTGGCATCGCGCCATGTTCCACATGGAGCGGCGCGAGTTCGACGAGGTGCTGAAGCTCTACGACAACGGCTTCCGCGACATGGGCTCGCCGCTCACCCAGGCGCTGCCCGACATGTACATCGACGTCCAGAACGCCTCCTCCATGCTGTTCCGTCTGGAGCGCCACGGCGTCGACGTCGGCCAGCGCTGGGTCGAGCTCGCCGACAAGGCCGAGGCGCGCATCGGCGACTGCCTGTCGGCCTTCACCTTGCCGCACTGGATGATGGCGCTCGCCGCCACCGGCCGCACCGAGGCGGGCGACCGCATGATCGAGGCGGTGCGCGCACACGGAAAAGGCAATGGCACCGTGGCCCGGCTCGTCGGCCGCATCGCCCTGCCGCTCTGCCAGGCCGTTCTTGCGCACCGTCAGGGCAAGCATGCCGAGGTGCTGGAGCACATGCGGCCGGTCGTGAGCGACATGTATCTGCTGGGCGGCAGCCACGCCCAGCAGGACGTGCTGGAGCAGCTCTTCCTCGACTCGGCGCTCAAGGCCGATGCCGGCGAGGACGTGCGGCTGATGCTGGAGCGTGTCAGCGGCCGCCATCCCGTGCCACCCCAGCGGCGCGTCGGCTATGCCGCTGCGGCGGCGAGGTACGCGCACTAGATACCGTTGCCACAAGGCGACAGCAGTCGGAGTCCACCGCGATCGAAAAACTCTCCCTCCTCGCGAGCATCGCATCCGACTGGTGGTGGGAGATGGACGCCGATCTGCGGTTCGGCGTCCTTTCGGAGGGCTTCTCCAAGACCTTCGGCGACCTCACCCCCGCCACCATCGATGTCCATCGCGGCAAGCTCGCCCACATCGCCGACGTCGCCAACCGCCGGTCGTTCCGCGACGTCGAAACGACGGTGGTCGACTCCGGCGGCGTGTCGCGGCCGGTGGCTGTCAGCGGCGCCCCTCTGATCGACGCCGACGGCACGTTCAAGGGCTATATCGGGAGCGGGCGCGACCTGACGGGCAGGGAGAACTTCCGCTCGCTGTTCGTCAATTCACCGCTGCCGATGTGGGTCTACAGCGTCGAGACGCTGCGCTTCCTCGAGGTCAACGACGCCCTGATCGCGAAGTACGGCTATTCGCGCGACGAGTTCCTCGCGATGACACTGAGGGAGATGAGACCGCCGGAGGACATGGAGCGGCTCACCCAGTGGCTGCAGCTGTCCCCCAGCGACCGCCTTCTGGTCAACGAGTGGCGGCATCGTCGCAAGGACGGTCAGGTCGTGGACGTCGATGTGTTCCTGCGCGAGATCGACTTCAACGGCGAGCCCGCGCGCCTGGCGGTCATCATCGACATCTCGGCCCGCAAGGAGGCGGAGCGCCAGACCGAGCGCATCTTCGAGACGTCGCAGGACGTCATTCACGTGACCGACGGCTTCGGCAAGTTCATGCGGGTGAGCCCCAGCTCGGAGACCGTGCTGGGCTATGCGTCGGAGGAGCTGATCGGCCGCAACGCGCAGGACTTCATCTTCGCCGAGGATCTGGAGCTGATCCGCAACGAGATGCGGGCCGCCCGGCGCGGCAGCGTCGCCCGCAACTTCAGGTGCCGCTACACCCACAAGGACGGCCACGCCGTCTCGCTGGCCTGGATGGCCGTCTGGTCCGCGCAGGACCGCCGGCATTTCTTCATCGGCCGCGACATGACGGAGCACAATCGGACGGAAGAGCAGCTGCGGCAGTCGCAGAAGATGGAAGCGGTGGGCCAGCTCACCGGCGGCGTGGCGCACGACTTCAACAATATTCTCACGGTCGTCATGGCCAACGCCGAGGCCCTCCAGGAAGATTCGTCCCGCGATCCGGAACTGCTCGGACGGCTGCGAGCGATCGTCGCCGCGACCCAGCGCGCCGCCGATCTGACGCGCCATTTGCTCGCCTTCTCGCGCAAGCAGCTGCTGCGCCCGCAACGTACGAACATCAATGCCCTCGTGTCCGGCATCGGCAGGCTGCTGGGACGGACGCTCGGCGAGCATATCGAGATCTCGTCGATCCTCGCCGACGATCTCTGGGGCGCCGAGATCGACCGTGCCCAGCTCGAATCGGCCCTGCTCAACCTCAGCATCAATGCGCGCGACGCGATGCCGGAAGGCGGCGACCTGCTGATCGAGACGCGCAACGCAACCCTGGACGAGAACTACGTCGCCCTCAATCCCGACGCCATTGCCGGGGACTATGTGATGATCAGCGTCACGGATACCGGCACGGGCATCGCGCCCGAGGTGCTGGCGCGGGTCTACGAACCCTTCTTCACGACCAAGGAGGTCGGCAAGGGAACAGGCCTTGGCCTCAGCATGGTCTACGGCTTCATCAAGCAGTCCAAGGGTCACGTCAAAATCCACAGCGAGCTCGGCCGGGGCACGACCGTCAACCTCTACCTCACCAGGAGCAGCAGCGAGGCCGAAGTGGCCGTGGCGCGCGAACGGCAGCCGATGCCGCGCGGCAGCGAACGGATTCTCGTGGTCGAGGACAATGCGGAGGTCCGCGCCGCGGTCGTGGATCAGCTGCAGAGCCTGGGCTACAGCGTGACGGAGGCGCCGGACGGCGTGGCCGGCCTTGCGACGTTCGAGACCATGGCGCCGCCCTGCGACCTGCTGCTGACCGACATCAGCATGCCGGGCGCGGTGAACGGCAGGGCCCTGGCGGACGAGGTCGGGCAGCGGTGGCCGCTCACCAGGGTCGTTTTCATGTCGGGCTACGCCGAAGAGGCGATCCTCGATGGCGGCGAGTTCGGCGAAGGCGTCCTGCTGCTCAACAAGCCCTTCAGCAAGAGGGAGTTGGCCCACATCCTCCGGCAGGCGCTGGATGACACCCCTATTGGAGACCTCTGAAGGCGTCCTCCGGCGAGGCTGGCATGGAGCATGCACGTCCTCTGACGGGTAAGGCCCGTCAACGACCGGAACCTGCGGAGGGACGATGAGACAGAAAGCTTGCGGGACCGCCCTGGCCCTCGCTGTTTCCTTCTTCGTCTCCGGCGTCGCAGCGCCCGCTTTTGCCCAAAGCCATCTGCGCATCGGCCTGGCCGACGATCCGGACGTGCTCGATCCCACCCTGGCGCGCAGCTACACCGCCCGCATCGTCTTCGCCTCGATCTGCGACAAGCTGTTCGACATCGACGAAAAGCTCAACATCGTGCCGCAGCTCGCGCTCGGCCACGAGACCTCGGCGGACGGCAAGACCGTCACCATCAAGCTCCGGCCCGGCGTGAAATTCCATGACGGCGAGGCCTTCGATGCCGCTGCCGCCAAATTCAGCATCGACCGCCATCTCACCATGAAGGCCTCCTATCGCAGGGCCGAGATCGGCATCATCGACAGCGTCGAGACAGTCGATCCGCTGACCATCAAGCTGCTCCTGAAGGCACCCTTCTCGCCCCTGCTCAACCAGCTCACCGACCGTGCCGGCATGATGGTGTCGCCCAAGGCGGCCGAAGCCACCGGCGACAAGTTTGGCCTGAAGCCCGTCTGCGCCGGCCCCTACCGGCTCGTCGAGCGCGTCCAGCAGGACCGCATCGTCGTGGAGCGGTTCGCCGACTACTGGAACAAGGACCAGGTCTTCATCGACAAGATCACCTACCTGCCGATCGTCGATGCCACGGTGCGGCTGGCCAACCTGCGGGCGGGCGGCCTCGAGCTGACGGAGCGCGTGCTGGCGACCGACATCAAGACGATACGCGACAATCCCAAGCTGCGGCTCAGCAAGGCGATATCGCTGGGCTTCACCAGCCTGATCTTCAACGTCGCCAACGGGCCCAAGGCCGACAATCCTCTCGGCAAGGATGCCCGCGTGCGCCGCGCCCTCGATCTCACCTTCGACCGCGAGGCCATCAACCAGGTGGTGTTCAACGGCGAGTTCGTCCCCGGAAACCAGTGGATCAACCCGCAGCATCCCTACTATCAGGAGGCGTTCCCCGTCCCCAGGCGCGACCTCGCCAAGGCCAAGGCGCTGATGAAGGAGGCCGGCGTCACCGGGCGGCTGTCGATCGACTTCATGGTGGTCAACACGCCGGAGACGCGCGCCGTCGCCGAAGTGCTGCAGTCGATGGCGGCCGAAGCCGGCTTCGACCTCAAGATCCGCATCACCGAAGGCGCGACCGCGCTCAAGGAGGGCGAGGACGGCAACTTCCAGCTCTACATGAACTGGTGGAGCGGCCGCAGCGATCCCGACGGCAATTCGATCATCCATCACATCTGCGGCGCGCCGCAGAACCTCGGTCATTACTGCGACAAGCAGATCGACGCCTGGCATCAGGAAGCGCGGGCGGCCAGCGATCCGGCCGTGCGCAAGGCGGTCTATGCCAAGATCACCGCCAAGTACCTGGCCGAGGGCTCGATGGTCTACCTCTATCATCCGCAGATGCTGATCGCCCATGTCGACCGGCTGGAAGGCTACCGGCCGATGCCGGACGGGCTGGTGCGGGTGATCGGCCTCAAGCTGAAATAGCCGAGCGACC
>CANIRG010000398.1 GCA_947469635.1 Rhodospirillales bacterium
GGTTGATGGCGATTCCGGGCATATTGCTCGCCATCGCCCTGGTGTCGATCTGGCGCGCCGGCCTCATCACGGTGATATTCGCCATCGTCGTGCCCGACGTGCCGCGAGTCGTGCGCCTGGTGCGCTCGATCGTGCTGACGGTGCGTGAGGAGCCCTATGTCGAGGGCGCCATCTCGGTCGGCACGCCGACCTGGATCCTGCTGTTCCGCCACATCCTGCCCAACACCGTGGCACCGCTGATCGTCCAGGGCACCTTCCTGGCCGCCGCCGCGATCCTGTCCGAAGCCGCGCTCAGCTTCCTGGGCATCGGCATCCCGCCGGAGATCCCGAGCTGGGGCAACATCATGGCCGAGGGCCGCACGCTGTTCCGCGTCTTCCCGCACAACATCCTGTACCCGGGCATCTTCCTTGCTTTCACCGTGCTGGCGATCAACATCATGGGCGACGGCCTGCGCGACACGCTCGATCCCAAGATGAGCAAGAAGGTTTGATGTCGGACAAGATGAACGACAAGCGCCCCGTCCTCGAAGTCCGCAACCTCAGCGTCGCGCTCCCCCGGGGAGCCGACCGCGTCCATGCCGTGGAGAAGGTGAGCTTCACCGTCAATCCCGGCGAGATCGTCTGCCTCGTGGGCGAGTCGGGCTCGGGCAAGTCGGTGATCGCCTTCACCGTCATGGGGCTGCTCGCCAAGGCGCTCAAGCCGACCGAGGGCGAGATCCTGCTCGAGGGCGAGAACATCCTGGCGGCGAGCGAAGCGCGCCTGCGCGAGCTGCGCTGCACGCGCATGTCGATGATCTTCCAGGAGCCGATGACCGCTCTCAATCCGGTCATGACCTGCGGCGAGCAGATCGACGAGGTGCTGAACACCCACACCAGCCTCGACAGCGCCACCCGCAAGGCCAAGATCATCGCCATCCTCGACCGCGTGAAGCTGCCGGAGCCGGAGCGCATCTACGCCTCCTACCCGCACCAGCTCTCGGGCGGCCAGCGCCAGCGCATCATGATCGCCATGGCGCTGGTGCTCGATCCCGTGCTGCTGATCGCCGACGAGCCCACCACCGCGCTCGACGTCACGACGCAGGCCGAGATCCTGAAGCTGATCGCCGAGCTGCAGGACGGCCAGGGCACCGGCGTGCTGTTCATCACCCACGATTTCGGCGTCGTGGCCGAGATCGCCCATCGGGTGGCCGTGCTGCGCTGGGGCGAGCTGGTCGAGATGGGCCCGACCGAGCAGATCCTGTCCCGGCCGGCGCACAGCTACACCAAGATGCTGATCTCCTCGGTGCCGTCGATCCATCCCGTGCATCGCGGCGTGCGGCTCGACGGCGAGACCGTGCTGCGCACCGAGAAGCTCGGCAAGACCTACACCGGCGCCGGCTTTTTCCAGAAGGCGCGCGTGGTCAAAGCCGCGGTCGACGTCGACCTCGACATCCGCCGCGGCGAGACGCTGGGCATCGTGGGTGAATCCGGCTCCGGCAAGTCGACGGTGGCGCGCTGCATCGCCCGCCTGATCGATCCCACCGAGGGCAAGGTCTATCTCGGCGACACCGAGATCGCCACCATGTCGGCCAGCAAGCTGCGGCCGCACCGGCGGCGCGTGCAGATCGTCTTCCAGGACCCTTACCGCTCGATGAACCCGCGCATCACCGTGGGTGATTCGATCATGGAGGGGCCGATGAACTTTGGCCTCAAGCGCGACGAGGCGCTGGCCCGCGCCCGCAAGCTGATGGAGACCGTGCGGCTCGACCCCAATTCGCTCGACCGCTACCCGCACCAGTTCTCCGGCGGCCAGCGCCAGCGCATCTGCATCGCCCGCGCGCTCGCCATGGAGCCCGAGCTGCTGATCGCCGACGAGGCGGTGTCCGCCCTCGACGTGTCGGTGCAGAAGCAGGTGCTGGAGCTGCTCGACGAGATCCGCCAGCGGCTGAACCTCGCCGTTCTGTTCATCACCCACGACCTTCGCGTGGCCGCCCAGATCTGCGATTACGTCGCGGTGATGAGCAAGGGCCGCGTCGTCGAATACGGCTCGGCCGAGCAGGTGTTCGGCGCGCCGACCCACGAATATACCAAGGCGCTGTTCGCGGCAGCACCAGGTCGGACCTGGGAATTCGGGAAGTTTGCGGCGTAAGAAGCTCGCGGCGTAAGCTGGCGGCATGAACCATACATCACGCCGCCAGGCGCTGGCGCTCCTCGGCGCGCTGGCCGCTTCCAGCGCGCTTCCCACTGCCGCCCAGACGTCGTTTCCATCGAAGCCCATCCGGCTGATCGTGCCGCACGCGCCGGGCGGCAATTCCGACACGTTCGGCCGCATCCTGGCGCAGAAGCTCGGAGAGCGCCTGAACCAGCAGGTCGTGGTCGAGAATCGCCCCGGCGCCGGAGGCACGGTCGGCAGCGCACTCGTGTCGAAATCGTCGCCCGATGGCTACACGCTGGTGGTCGCCGACAACGGCACGCATGCCATCGCGCCCACACTGTACGGCACGAAGCTCGCCTACGATGTCTTCAAGGACTTCACGCCGATCACGCTCGCGGCCACTTTCCCGACCGTGATCATCATGCATCCGTCGGTGCCGGCGCAGAACGTCAAGGAGTTCGTGGCTCTGGCCAAGAGCCAGCCGGGCAAGCTCACCTACTCGTCCGCGGGCACCGGCAACGGCTCGCACCTCACCGTGGAGCTGTTCCGCGCCGCGGCGGGCGGGCTCGAGATGGTGCACGTGCCCTACAAGGGCGGCGCCCCGGCGGTGCAGGCCCTGCTGGCCGGCGAGGTGCAACTGTCGTCGGTGAGCGTCAACACCGCGATGCCGCATATCCTGGCCGGCAAGGTCCGGGCGCTGGGCATCGCCTCGGCGAAACGCTCGCCCGCCTTGCCCGACGTGCCGACCTTCGTCGAGAACGGCATCCTGTTCGACGGCGACAGCTGGCTCGCCATCATGGGCCCGCCCGCCATCCCGGCCGATGTCGCCGCGAAGCTCAACCAGGAGATCGCGGCCACCCTGCGCCAGCCCGAGACGCAGGAGCGCCTGGCCAGGCTCGGCCTCGAAGTCGTGGCCTCGCCGCAAGCCGGGCTCACCGAGGTGCTGCAGCGTGACGTCGCCAAGTGGGGCAAGGCCGTCAAGGACTCCGGGGCCGTCGCCGAATAACACTCAGGCGTATCTGTCCCTCACCCGCCGCTCGACCCAGCCCGCGCCGAGATAGGCTGCGGCCGAGATCACCGTGGCCACGATCGAGACGCCGAACGCCTGCTCGGTCTGGAAGTCCGACTTGGTCTTGGCAAACAGGTAGCCGAGGCCCGTGGTCCCCATCAGGAACTCCGCCACCATGGCGGCCAGGATGGCGTGGGCGGCGGCAAGCTTGAAGGCGACCGCGAGGTTGGGCATGGCCGCCGGCAACGCGAGGCGCCACAGCAGCGACAGGCGCGAGGCTCCCAGCACACGGAACAGGTCCTCGCTGCCCGGCGGCGGGGCGCGCAGGCCCGACGAGGCGAAGACGAAGGACGGGAAGAAGGTGATGATCACCACGATCGCCAGCACCGTCGAGGTGTCGTAGCCCAGGATGCGGGCGATCACCGGGATCAGCGCCACCACCGGCACCGAGCTGAACAGCACCGTGAGCGGGTTGAGCAGGCCCGAGGCGACCGGCGAGAACCAGGCAGCGATCGCGAGGCCCGTGCCCACCAGCATGCCGGCCACCAGGCCGAACACCGCGATCGCCAGCGTGATGCCGACGTTGCGCAGATAGATGTCGGGATGCCGAACGAGGTCGCCCAGCACCGCGACGGGCGTCGGCATGACGATGGGATTGAAGCGGCTCACGACGACCCAGAGCTGCCACGCGATCAGCAACAGCAGGATGCCCCAATAGTCCTCGACGAGGCGCAGCAGGAACGGCCGCTTCATGAGCCGAACCGCGCATAGGCCGCGCGCTCCAGCAGCGTCAGCAGGCCGTAGAAGAGCAGCGACGCCGCCACGGCCAGCAGCACGGCGCACCACAGCAGCACGATCTGGAAATTCTGCATGGCATTGATGATCAGGATGCCGATGCCGCGCGGCGCGCCGAACCACTCGCCGATGATGGCGCCGATCAGCGCCGCCGGCCAGGCGAGCCGCAGGCCCGAGGCGAGTGCCGGCAGCGCCGCCGGCAATTCGAGGCGGCGAAAGCGCTTCAGGCGGTCCGCGCCCAGCACCGAGAACAGGTCGCGATGCGCGTCGCTGGCGCGCTGCAGGCCCGAGCTCACCGCGACGAAGACGATGAAGAAGACATGGATCGAGGAGACGGCGGCGGGTGTCGACTCGCGCGACAGCAGCACCAGGAAGATCGGGCCGAGCGCGATCGACGGCACCGAGTTCATCACGGCCGCGAGCCGGTCCGAGCCGCGGCGCAGAAGCGGCACCAGATGGGCGAGCGTCGCCAATCCGAGGCCGGCACTGGTCCCCCAGGCATAGCCCCAGCCCGTGGATTCGAGCGTGGCGAGGAGCGCGCGCTGGAACAGCGGCCGGCGGCTTTCGTCCGTCAGCATGGTGAGCACCGAGCTGAGCGGCGGCCAGCTGATGCCCGCGAGACCGAGACGGCCTATGGCCTCCCACAGCGCCAGGAACAGCGCGATGCCGAGCGCGCCCAGCAACGCGCGCCTCATGCCGCCGGGCCCTCGAGCGCAGCCGTGAGATCGTCGACCATGATGTGGAACTGCACCGTGCGCATGACGACGGGCTCGCGTGGCCGGGGAAACGGCACCTTGACCTCGCGCACGATGCGCCCTGGCCGGCCGCTCATCACGAGGACCCGGTCAGCGAGGAACAGCGCCTCGTCGACGGAATGGGTGATCAGGAGCGTCGTGATCTGGCGTGCAGACCAGATGCGCTGCAGCTCGACGTTCATCTGCCGGCGCGTCACTGCATCGAGCGCGCCGAACGGCTCGTCGAGCAGCAGCACCTCGGGCTCCAGCACCAGCGCGCGAGCGATCGAGACGCGCTGACGCATGCCGCCGGAAAGCTGCCTGGGCCGCGCCGTCTCGAAACCCGTCAGCCCCACCAGCTCGATCAGCCGCGCGATCGCCGCCTTGTCGACCTTGCGGCCGGCGATCCTGAAAGGCAGCGCTATGTTGTCCCGCACCGTGAGCCAGGGCAGCAGCGCATGGTCCTGGAAGGCGACGCCCAGCGCGTGCCGGGCCGCGACCAGCTCGGGCGCAGCGCCGTTCACGCTCACCGTGCCGGCCGTCGGCTGTTCCAGCGACGCGACCAGCCGCAGCAACGTGCTCTTGCCGCAGCCGCTCGGCCCCAGCACGGCGACGAACTCGCCCGGTGCGACGGTGAGCGAGAGATCGGTGAGCGCCAGCACGCCGTCCCTGCTGCCGGCCAGCGCGAAGCGCTTGCTCGCGTTCCCGATCGCGATGGCACTCATTGGACCGCGAGCCTCCAGGCTCGCTCTTCTGCAAGATGCGGGCCAGGAGGCCCGCGGTCCGCATGAGCATTCATGCCGTCATCGCGTCGAAACGTTCCATGAGATGGGGCAGCCGCTCGGCCAGGCGGCGGTCGATCTCCTCGCGATCGACGGTGAGCAACTCGCGATCCTTCATCACGACATTTCCGTCGATCACAACGGTGCGGACGTCGCGTCCGACGATGGTGTTGGCCGCGACGAAATAGGGATCGTAGAGTGGCAGATGGTCGAGCTCGTTGCGGCTCACCAGCAGAATGTCGGCCTTCTTGCCGACCTCGAGGCTGCCGATCTCCTTCTCGATGCCGAGCGCGCGGGCACCACCGTTGGTCGCCACCTTGAGAAGCGTCTCGCTCGGCATGACGTTGCGATAGGCCAGCGGCGTTCCCATGATCGCCTGCTGGCCGACGCGCGCCATGTGCGCCACCTGGAAGATGTCGAGCGAGCCCCACGAGGCCGCGCCGTCGGTGCCGAGCCCGATGTCGATGCCGCGCCGCCACATCTCGCTCAGGCGGTGCGGGCCGATGTGATAGTTGCCGAAGGCGCAGTGGCAGGCCGAGGGCTTGTGCTTGACGTAGAGGTCCATCTCGTCGGCCGACAGCA
>CANIRG010000399.1 GCA_947469635.1 Rhodospirillales bacterium
CCTCGTTCGGCAACCTGGAGCTCAGCCTCTTCCTGGTCGGCCCCGGCCGCACCACCTTGCCGATCGTCGTGCTGCAGTATCTCGAATGGAAGATCGATCCCACCATCGCGGCGGTCTCGGTGGTGCAGATCTTGCTGATCGGCATCGCGCTGCTCATCACCGATCGCTACGTCAAGCTCACGCGGGTGGTCTAGGCATGGCGCGCCTCGAGATCCGCAACCTCGCCAAGCGCTATGGCGATTTCTACGCCGTGCGCGACGTCTCGCTCAGCATCGAGGACGGCGAGTTCCTGGTGCTGCTGGGCCCCTCGGGCTGCGGCAAGACCACGACCCTGCGCATGGTGGCGGGCTTCATCGAGCCCAGCGCCGGCGAGGTGAGGCTCGGCGGCCAGGACGTGACGCTGCTGCCGCCGTGGCGGCGCAACGCAGGCATGGTGTTCCAGAGCTACGCGCTCTTTCCCCATCTCACGGTGGCACAGAACGTGGCCTTTGGCCTCGAGATGCGCAAGCTCGCGCGACCCGACATCGAGCGCCGCGTCGAGGAGGTCCTGGCCCTGGTGCGCCTCGCCGGCTACGGCGACCGCCTGCCGCGCCAGCTTTCGGGCGGCCAGCAGCAGCGCGTGGCGCTGGCCCGTGCGCTTGCCATCCGGCCCGACGTGCTGCTGCTCGACGAGCCGCTCTCCAACCTCGACGCCAAGCTGCGCCAGGAGGTGCGGGTCGAGATCCGCGAGCTGCAGAAGAAGCTCGGCCTCACGACGGTGATGGTGACGCACGACCAGGAAGAGGCGCTCACCATGGCCGACCGGCTGGTGGTGATGAACGAGGGGTCGGTGCGCCAGGTCGGCAACCAGCGCGACCTCTACGAGCGCCCGGCCGACCGCTTCGTGGCGGGCTTCGTCGGCCGCAGCACCTTCCTCGACGGCACGATCGAGGCGCCGGGGCGCTTCACCAGCGACGGCGGCCTCCGCCTTGCCTGCACGGACGGCGCGCCGGGCAAGGCGACCCTGGCGCTGCGGCCCGAGCGGGTCGAGATCGCCGCCCAACCGCTTTCCGGACTCGACAACGACCTCCCGGGTACGGTGGAATTCGTCTCGTACCTCGGGGCGCAGATCGACATCCATGTCCGCCTGTCGCCCATGGACCGGCTGGTGGTGCAGATCGCCAACCGCGAGGGCGGCTTCGCACCCGAGGTCGGGCAACAGGTTCATGTCGGCTGGCCCGCCTCGGCCGGCCTCGTATTCGCACAATAAAGGGAGACTTCGCATGGCTTTCACCCTCAATCGACGCCACCTGCTGGGCAGCGCTGCCGCGCTCGCCGTGGGCGCGCCCGCCGTCGTGCGCGCGCAGGACAACAAGCGCGTCGTCGTCGGCACCTGGGGCGGCGACTATTCGCGCCTGCTGGCCAAGAACATCGAGACGCCGCTGCTCACGCCCAAGGGCTACGAGTGCATCAAGGCGGAGGAGAACGCCGACCCGCGCAAGGCCAAGATGATGGCCGAGAAGTCGCTGCGCCGCGGCACGACCGACGTGCAGGGCCTGTCCGCCAACGACATGTTCGACATGAACGAGCAGGGCCTGGTCGAGCAGCTCGACTACTCGAAGATGCCGAATGCCAAGAACCTGGTCCCGGCGATGAAATATGCCTACGGCATTGGCCACATCTATTCGGGCAAGGTCGTGCTCTACAATCCCGACATGATGGCGGAGCCGACGGGCTTCGCCGACACGCTCGATCCCAAGCACGGCAACAAGCTCGGCATCATCGACATCCAGCGCCAGTTCAACATGGTGGCGGCGGCGCTCGCCTCGGGCGGATCGGTGAGCGACTTCGAGCCGGGCAAGGAGCGGCTGATCGCCTGCCGCAAGGCCGGCGCGCGCATCTATCCCTCCAACGAGGCCTTCGCCCAGGCGCTCAAGACCGGCGAGATCGCCTGCGGCATCATGTGGAAGGCGCGCGCCGTGCAGTGGCAGAACGCCGGCATCAAGGTGCAGACCGTGGCGCCCAAGGAGGGCGTGCCGATGTACGTCTCGGGCTTCGTGATGCCCAAGAACGCGCCCAACAAGGAAAACGCCTACGCCTGGCTCGACGCCATGATGGCGCCCTCGGCCCAGGAAGGCTTCGCCGTCGACATGGGCTACAACCCGACGGTCACCAATGCCAAGGTCCCCGACGACCTGCAGAAGCGCATCGGCTTCACCGACGAGGAGAAGAAGCGGCTGGTCGACCTCGACTACGGCTACATGGCCAGGAACGACTCCGCCTTCCAGGATTGGTGGAACAAGTCGTTCAAGGCATGAGCCTCGTCGTCGACAGGCCACGGCGGGGACAAGGGCTGACGGCGACGGCGCTCCTGGCGCCGTCGACCATCTTCATCGCGCTCTGCCTGCTGGCACCGCTCGCCATGCTGCTGCGCTACAGCCTGAACGAGTTCGTGCCGACCAGGAAGATGATGGTCGAGGCGGTGACCATCGCCAACTACGTCAAGTTCTTCACCGACCCCTATTACACCGCCATCCTCGCCACGACCGTGCGCATCGCCGTGACGGTGACGGCGGCCTGCCTGGTGCTGGCCTTCCCGCTCGCCTATGTCGTGGCGCGCACGCAGAGCCGCTTCAAGAACCTGCTGATCATGGCGATCGTGCTGCCGCTGTTCGTCGGCAACGCCGTGCGTGCCGCCGGCTGGATGGTGGTGTTCGGCAGCAAGGGCTTCTTCAACACCACGATGATGGGGCTGGGCCTCATCGACAAGCCGATCGAGATCATGTTCACCGAGAAGGCGGTGGTGATCGGCATCATCGCCGTCAACCTGCCGTTCATGGTGCTCAGCCTGCAGAGCGTGATCGAGGGCATCGACCGCTCGGTCGAGGAGGCGGCCTACAGCCTGGGCGCGCCGCCGGCCACCATGTTCCGCCGCGTGCTGTGGCCGCTGGCGCTGCCCGGCATCCTGGCCGGCACCATCCTCTGCTTCATCCTGGCGATGAACGCCTACGCCACGCCCTTCCTGCTGGGCGGGCCATTGTTCAAGATGATGGCACCGCTGATCTACAACGAGTTCACCCAGAAGACGAACTGGCCCTTCGGCGGCGCCATCGCCTTCATCCTCATGGCCGTGACGCTCGCCCTCACCGTGTCGGCCAACCTCATCATCCAGCGCCGCGGAGCTCGGTGACATGCATATCGGCCTGATCGGCGGCATCGGACCCGCCGCCACCGACTTCTACTATCGCGGCCTGATCGACCGGCATGTCGCCGCCGGCATCCCGCTCGACGTCACCGTCTGCCATGCCGACGTGCGCGCGATGAGCCGCAACCTCGTCGGCAGGACTCCGGCCAGGCAGGCGGAGATCTTCGCCAGGCTGGTCCATCGCATGAAGGCGGCGGGCGCGCAGGCCGCCGCCATCACCTCGATGGGCGGTCATTTCTGCGTGAACGAGCTGATCGCGATCTCAGCCCTGCCCATCCTCAATGCCGTACCCGAGGTCGATTCAGCGCTTGCCCGCATGACGTACGGGAGGATCGGCATCCTGGGCACCCGCGCCGTGATGGAGTCGAAGCTCTATGGCGGCATCCGCTCGGTCGAGGTCGTGCCGACCGAGGAGGAGGATCTCGTGCGAGTCCATGACAACTATGTGGCCATGGCGACACTCGGCCGCGTCGTCGAGGCGCAGCGCCAGGTCTTCTTCGAAGCCGGCCGCCGGCTGGTCGCGCGCGGCGCCGAGGCCGTCATGCTGGGCGGCACCGATCTGTTTCTCGCCTTTGCCGGCCAGGAGCCTGGATTCCCCGTGATCGACTGCGCCGACATCCATGTCGACGTGCTCTATCGAACCTCGTCGGCGCCTTGACCGGGTCATTTTGCGATCTTGAAAAGCTGCCCGGAACGGCGCAGTCAGGACACGCATTCGACACAAGCTTTTGACACGGTGCGCCTCAGCCACAAGACACCGGTCAGCATCCTACAGGCAGGAAAGTTCACTCACTTGAGAGAGAGCCAAGACGCCGCGAGCCCGGCCAAACCTGTGCTCGACGGCCGCGCCTGGACGCAGATCCTCGCCCGCTACCGGCAGCCCAGCAATGGACGCGGCATCGTCGAGATCGCCATCACCGTCGTGCCGCTGGCGGCCCTCTGGGCGCTGGCCTGGCTGACGCTCGATATCGGCTACTGGCTGGCGTTGCCGATCGCCATCGCGGCCGGCGCCTTCCTGGTGCGGCTCTTCGCCATCCAGCACGATTGCAGCCACGGCTCGTTCTTCCGCCACAAGCTGGCGAACGACTGGATCGGTCGCGTGCTGAGCGTGGCGACGCTGACGCCCTACGGCGTGTGGCGGCGCACGCACGCCACGCATCATGCCTTCACCGGCAATCTCGACCGCCGCGGACTGGGCGACGTCGGCATCCTCACCGTCGAAGAGTACCGCGCACGCAGTTTCTGGGGCCGGCTGACCTACCGCCTCTACCGCCATCCGCTGGTCATGTTCGGCGTGGGCCCGGCCTATCTGTTCTTCCTGCAGCATCGCCTGCCCGTAGGCCTCATGCGCAACGGCTGGAAGCCCTGGATCAGCACCATGACGACCAACGTCGCCATCGGCGCGATCGCCACGCTGCTGATCTGGCTGATCGGCATCAAGGCCTTCCTGCTGGTGCACCTGCCGGTGATGCTGCTCGCCGCCTCGGCCGGCGTCTGGCTGTTCTATGTCCAGCACCAGTTCGAGCACACGACCTGGGCGGACAACGACGAATGGAAGCCGCACGACGCCGCCCTGCACGGCAGCTCCTACTATGACCTGCCGGCGTTCCTGCACTGGTTCACCGCCAACATCGGCGTGCACCATGTCCATCACCTGTGCAGCCGCATCCCCTACTATCGCCTGCCGCGCGTGCTGCAGGATCATCCGGAGCTGCGCAACGTCGGCCGGCTGACGCTGCTGCAGAGCTTCCGCTGCGTGAATCTCGCGCTATGGGACGAGACGCAGCGCCGCCTGGTGTCCTTCCGCGAGGCGCGCGCGTCGCGATGACGTGCTCCGGCCCTGGCTTTAGGGTCGGCTTCCTTGCAATCATGCTGGCCCTTGCCGGGCCGGCCATCGCCCAGGCCCCTCCAAGGCCCGCACCCAATCCGCCGCCGACGACGGCCGTGGAAATCGAAGCCTTTTCCCAAGGCGCGATGCTGGGAATCTTCTTCCACGCATTCGGCCATATGGTGATCTCCGAGCTCAAGCTTGCCTCGACCGAGCCCGAGGAAGACGCCGTCGACGAGCTTTCCACGATCCTCCTGTCCACGGTCATGATCCGGGTGCCGGAAAGCGAAGGCGAGAGCTACGCCCAGGTCATCATGGGCAGCGCCCTGTACTTGAAATTCTCGGCCGAAGAGTTGCGGGCGCAGGACAAGGGCATTCCCTTCCATGACGAGCACCCGCCCGACGAACGCCGCGTTGCCAACATCCTGTGCCTCGCAGCCGGGGCCGACCCGCACCACTTCTTTCTGACGGCGGCAAAGGCGGGCATCCTCCAGGACCGGCTGCGCCGTTGCGCCGAGACCTATCAGGAGCGCCAGGCCGTCTGGGACGAGCTGCTTGCGCGCGCCGTCGAGGGCCGGAAGTCTCGCGGCATGCTCACGCTGGAGGTCGTGCCGTCGCGCAATCCGACCTACAGGCGCTTCGAGCAGGTCTTCGAGCAGGGCGGCGATTTCGACCAGATGCTCGTTTTCTTTGTCGCAATGGGGCGCTTGCCGCGCGACGTTCCCATCGTCGTGAAGGACTGCGGCGTGGCCAACGGCTTCTGGTCGCCGCGCGAGGCCGAGATCGTCCTCTGCTACGAGATGCTCGATCACGTCGCGCAGACCTTCACGCGCGCCGCGAAGCGTGCGCCAAATTAGCCGCAGGCGAAGTGTGGCGCGACCTCGCGCATGAAGCGCTCCATCTGCTCCTTCACCAGCGCATGGGGCTTCTGCCCGTAGTTGAAATAGAGGATCACCTCGGCCACGCCCGCGGCCTCGACCTGCTTCAGCGTGTCGACGATGTGCTGCGGGCTGCCGCACAG
>CANIRG010000400.1 GCA_947469635.1 Rhodospirillales bacterium
ATCGACCAAGACACGCTCAATGCCTGCATCGCCGCCTACAACAACACTCCCCGAAAATGTCTTGGGTACAAGACCCCCGCTGAGGTACTTCTTCCTAAACTGTTGCACTTCAAACGTGAATCCACACCCTCGCTACGCTCGGGATGACATTGGTTCCTTGATCGGCGCACTGCGCCAAACCAACAATATTGCGATCCCGAGCGCAGCGAGGGACCTTTGCCCTCCCCTTGAAGCCACATGAACGGTGGCGCCATCCTGCAGGTGCGCGACCTGCACAAGGTCTTTCCGGTCGAGGGCGGTCGTCGTCTCGTTGCCGTTGACGGCGTCACGCTCGATGTCGCGGCCGGCGAGACGCTGGCCCTGGTGGGCGAGAGCGGCTCGGGCAAGTCGACGGTGGCGCGCTGCATCGTGCGCCTGATCGAGCCCTCCGCCGGCGACGTCACCATCGACGGTCAGGCGATCGTGCCGCTGCCAGTGAAGCGGCTGCCCGCCATCTACCGGCGTATCCAGATGGTCTTCCAGGACCCCAACGCCTCGCTCAATCCGCGCATGAACGTGCGCCAGGTGCTGGAGGAGCCGCTGCGCCTGCATCTCGACTTGCCGGCGGCGGAACGGGCGACACGGGTGCGCGAGCTCGTGGGGATGGTGGGGCTGACGGCGCTTCATCTCGATCGCTATCCGCATGAACTCAGCGGCGGCCAGCGCCAGCGCGTCGGCATTGCGCGCGCCATTGCGGTGTCACCCGACATCGTCATCCTCGACGAGCCGACCTCGTCGCTCGATGTCTCGGTACGAGGCCAGATCCTCGATCTGCTGCTCGACCTGCAGCGGCGGCTCAACCTTGCCTATCTTTTCATCAGCCACGATCTGCAGGTCGTCCAGCACATCGCAGACCGTGTCGCGGTGATGTATCTCGGCGGCATCGTCGAGATCGGGCCGACGGCCGATGTCTTCCGCGACCCGCAGCATCCTTATACCCGCGCACTGCTCTCGGCGGCGCCCGTCGCCCAGTGGGGCGCCAAGCGAACGCGGGTGCGGCTGGCTGGCGAGATTTCCAGCGCCATCGATCCGCCGGATGCCTGCCGCCTCGTCGGACGCTGCCCGCTGGCCCAGCCGTCGTGCTCGGACGGCAAGCCGGCCCTGATCGATATTGGCAATGCCCACGCCGTTGCCTGCCCCGTCGTCATTCCCGCCATCCCACTCGAGAGGACCCCGATATGTTGATTCAACGCCATCAGTTCACGCGCCTGCTGGGGAGGCTGGCTGTCGTCGCGCTGGTTTCCGCAAGCAGCGTCGGCCAGGCCGCGGCCAAGCCGTTCGTGCATGCCATCCCATCCGATATCGCGAGCCTCGATCCGGCCGACATCCGCGGCCAGCAGGACCAGGAGATCGGCGTCAACGTCTATGAGCGCCTCGTGCAGCTCAAGTTCGTCGAGCAGAAGGACGGCACGCTGAAGGCCGAGCCGGTCGAGGTGGTTCCGCAGCTCGCCGAGTCCTGGAAGGTCGAGGGGCCGGTCATCACCTTCAAGCTCCGTCCCGGCGTGAAGTTCTACCCTACCGGCAATCTGATGACGTCCGAGGATGTGCGCTACAGTTTCGAGCGGCTGACCAAGATCACCGGCAACGGCAAGAACCAGGCGGGCATCGCGGGCCTGTTCAAGGCCGAGCAGGTCGAGGCAGTCGATCCCATGACGGTGAAGATCACCTTCACCGACGGCGCCGGCGTGCCGACCGCGATCCCGGTGGCGCTGACCTCGATGAAGTTCCAGCAGTTCGCCATCATCGATTCCGTCGAGGTGAAGAAGCGCGCGACGCCCGAGGATCCCTGGGCGAACCAGTGGCTGACCAAGAACCTGGCGACCACCGGCCCGTACTACATCGCCAGCCGCACGCTGGGGCAGCAGCTCGAGCTCAAGGCGGTGCCCAACCACTGGTCGGGCAAGCAGCCGGCGTTCGAGGAAGTGATCCTGCGGATCACCGGCAACGCCGACCTGGTGTCGCTGATCAAGGGTGGCGTCGTCGACTATGCCGCCGAGGGCCTCACCGGCCGGCAATACGATGCGCTCGCCGCCTCGGGTTTCCCGGTGCTGCACGGCGAGACGCCGTCGATCCTGCGGGTGTCGATGGCCATGGACAAGGAGCCCTTCACCGACGCGCGCGTGCGGCAGGCGATGCTCTACGCCCTCCCCACCGACCGCATCCTCAAGACGGCTCTGGCCGGCCGCGGCAAGCGCCAGATCTGCCTCTACAATCCCGAGGATCCGACCTGCGCCAACGCCTACGACAAGTACAAGCTCGACCTCGCCAAGGCGAAGGCCCTGCTGCAGGAAGCCGGCAAGCCCGCCTTCTCGTTCGACTTCTGGTACTCGACCGCGCTGCCGTACAACAGCGACATCGCCATCATCATCGCCGACTCCCTGAAGTCGATCGGCGTCACGGCCAACCTCAAGCCGACGCCGGCGCTGCAGCTGCTCGATGCGGTGCGTGCCCGCATCAACGGCGTGGACCAGAACATGAGCGGGATGTACCTGAACGAGGCGGTCATCTGGCTGAACGACCCCTCGACGCTCACCAACTCGACCGTCGCCACGAAAGCCGCCCTGTCGGGCGTCGGCAACTGGGCACGCTACAGCGATCCCGAGGTCGACGAGCTGCACTTCAAGTATCGCAACTCCAGCGACGTCGAAGCGCGTACGGCGGCCTACAAGAAGATCCAGGCCAAGGTGGCGGAGACGGCGGCGACCATCAACCCGGTGATCATGCTGGGCCGCACGATCGTGGTGAACCCGCGCATCACCAACGTCACCTTCTCGCAGGATCCCTATGCGCGTTATGCCTACATGAAGCTGAAGTAGGCGGGAGGAACCCATGACCTTCCCGAAACCGCCGCTCGCCGGCCCGCCGCGCGACCTCGTGGGCTACGAAGGCAACCCGCCCGTCGTCTCCTGGCCAGGTGGCGCCAGGATCGCCATCTCGCTGGTCGTCAACTACGAGGAAGGCTCGGAGCTGGCGATCGGCGACGGCGACGCCACACGCGAGCCCAGCGGCCCGACGAGCTGGCCGATCTCCAAGCGCGATCTGGCCGGCGAAGGCTTCTTCGAATACGGCTCGCGCGCGGGCTACTGGCGGCTGCTCGATATCTTCGACGAGCAGGACGTGAAGTGCACCTTCTACGCCTGCGCCGTCGCCCTCGAACGAAACCGCGATGCGGCGAAGGAGATGCGCAAGCGTGGCCACGATGTCATGTCGCACGGCTATCGTTGGGAAGACGTCTCGCTCCTCACTCGCGAACAGGAGCGCGAGCATATTCGTCTCGCCGTCGAATCCATCGCCGAGACCACGGGTGAGCGACCGCTCGGCTGGTACTGCCGCTATGGACCCAGCGTGCATACCCGCGAGCTGGTCGTGGAGGAGGGCGGCTTCCTCTACGACTGCGATGCCTACAACGATGACCTGCCCTACTGGACGAGGGTGGGGGCCAAGAAGCACCTGGTCGTCCCCTATTCGCTGATGAACAACGACGGCAAGTTCAACTGGGGCGCCTTCGGCTCGCCGGTGGATTTCGAAAAGCACCTCAAGGCGAGCTTCGACCAGCTCTACAAGGAGGGTGCGACGCATCCCCGGATGATGTCGATCGGCCTGCACATGCGCGTGGTCGGCCATCCCGGCCGGGCGCATGCGCTCGCCAGGTTCATCGAATATGCCAAGTCCTTCCCCAACGTGTGGTTCGCCCGCCGCATCGACATCGCGCGCCACTGGATGGCGCATCACGCCTGATCGGAGATTCCATGACCGCATCCCCAATCCCCGGTCCAGCACGCGACGTCGTGGGCTACAACGGCAAGCCGCCCAAGGTCAGCTGGCCCGGCGGCGCACGCATCGCCATCTCGCTGGTCGTCAATTACGAGGAAGGCTCGGAGCTGGCCGTCGGCGACGGCGACGGGCTCACCGAGCGCGGCCTGTCGGAATCGGCGGTACGGCCGTGGCCCGACGGCAAGCGCGACCTCGCCATGGAGACGATGTACGAGTACGGCGCGCGCTCGGGCTTCTGGCGCCTCATGAGCATCTTCGACGAGCATGACGTCAAGAGCACCTTCTTCGTCTGCGCGTTGGCGCTGGAGCGAAACCGCAAGGCAGCGCGCCTGATCCGCGAGAAGGGCCATGACGTCGTCTGCCACGGCTATCGCTGGGAGGACGTGACGCTGCTCACACGAGAGCAGGAGCGCGAGCATATCCGCCTTGCCGTGCAGTCGATCGTCGAGACCACGGGTGAGCGGCCGCTCGGCTGGTACTGCCGCTATGGACCCAGCGTGAACACGCGCGAGCTGGTCGTGGAGGAGGGTGGCTTCCTCTACGATTCCGATGCCTATAACGACGACCTGCCCTACTGGACGATGGTCGGCGACAAGAAGCATCTCGTGATCCCCTACTCGCTGGTGAACAACGACGCGCGATTCTCGTCGGGCCAATTCGGTCCGCCCGAGGATTTCGAGGAGCATCTGCGCTACACCTTCGACCGGCTCTACAAGGAGGGTGCGACGCATCCCCGGATGATGTCGATCGGCCTGCACATGCGCGTGGCCGGCCATCCTGGACGTGCCGGCGCTGTCGCCAAATTCATCGAATACGCCAAGTCGTTTCCCGATGTATGGTTCGCGCGGCGCATCGAGATCGCCAAGCACTGGCAAGAGAACCACGCGTGACCGACACTTCTGCGATCAAGGACGCCGCGCGCAAGGCCATCGACGCGGCGTCGCCGGCCCTGTTCGACATCAGCAACCGGATGCACGCCGAGGTCGAGCTGGCCTTCGAGGAGGTGAAGGCCCAGGCATGGCAGTGCAAAGCGCTGCGCGATGCAGGCTTCACGGTCGAGGAAGGGCTGGGCTCGCTGAAGACCGCCTTCCGCGCGACCGTGGCCTCGGGCAAGCCCGGCCCGCGCATCGCCTTCCTCTGCGAATATGATGGGTTGCCGGTCTACGGGCAGAGCTGCGGTCACAATGTCGTGGCGGCCGCCGGCGTCGGCGCCGCGATCGGGCTCGCAAAGGTGGTGGAGCAGATCGGCGGCACGGCCATTGCGCTCGGCACACCGGGCGAGGAGGGCGGCGGCGGCAAGAACATCCTGCATCGCGAAGGCTTCTTCGAGGGCATCGACGCGATGATGCTGGTCTACCCCGGCATGGACAATATCGCCCACTCCCGCACTGTCGGGGCCACGCGGGTGCAGATCGCATACTTCGGCAAGGCGGCTCATGCCGCGGCGCGGCCGGAGCTCGGCATCAACGCGCTCGATGCGCTGCTGCTGGCCTTCAACGGCATCAGCGCGCTGCGCCAGCAACTGCCCTCCGATGTGCGCGTGCACAGCATCATCACCAAGGGCGGTACGCTCCCGCAGGTCGTGCCCGATCACACCACCGCCGTGCTGACGGTGCGCGCCAACAATGCCGCGACCCTGAAGCAGGTCATCCCGCGCATCGATGCCTGCCTGACGGGCGCCGCCCAGATGACCGGCGCGCGGCTCGAACGTATCTGGCGCGACACGCCCGGCCGCGAGCTGCTGAGTAACTTTGCCATCGCCCAGAGGTTCGACAGCAACCTGCAAGCCCTCGGCCGCCCGACGCGGCCGCGCGACGAGCTGTCGGGCGCCTGGTCCGGCGACACCGGCAACGTGAGCTGGTTCGTGCCCACCATCCAGCCGCAGATGGCCATGACCGGCCGTGACGTCCCACCCCACAGCCACGAGTTCCACGCCGCCTCGATCGGTCCTGTGGCCGAAGCCTGCATTCTGGATTCAGCCAAAGCCATGGCCATGACGGGAATCGACCTCATTGCCGACCCTGCGCTTCTCCAGGAGATGCGAGCGGAGTTCGCGACTGCCAGAGATCCCCCTGACTTCACCAACGAAGTGCAACACCAGCTTAAGGTGTTGCAATGGGCAAGCACTACGATCAAATCAACCTCGACGAGCGCTACAAGATTGCCGAGCTTCACCAAGCCGGCCAATCGATCCGCAAGATCGCGGCAGC
>CANIRG010000401.1 GCA_947469635.1 Rhodospirillales bacterium
CGGCTGTGGCAGCCGACCTTGACGTTGTCGAGCACCGACAGGCGGTCGAACAGCGCCACGTTCTGGAAGGTCCGGCCGATGCCGATCTGCGGGATGTCGTGCCGGGGCCGGGACAGGATCGACTGGCCCTCGAAGAGCACGTCGCCGCCGTTGGGCGTGTAGAGCCGGCTGAGGCAGTTGAACAGGGTTGTCTTGCCGGCACCGTTGGGGCCGATGAGGCCCGCGACCTGGCCGGGAAAGACATCGAAGGTCACGCCGTCGAGGGCGACGATGCCGCCGAAGCGGACCGAAACGTTACGCACGCTCAGAAGCGGCGTTGCGCTGGATGAAGACGGTCCTGCCATGTTCACGCTGGTTCCGCGACGGACGCAATCAACACGCCGCAGCCGCGAAATTACCCTTGCCTCCCAACACCTTGCGGCCCTTCTCCGGAGCCTGCACTGTGTCCACGATGGCCCATCCCGCAACACGACGCAACCCAAATGGGCGTTGCCATGCTTTGGTCGCGATTGCGCCGCAGGATGCGAGAGCCGACCAGACATTGACAGAGTGCGCATTGCCGCCGATACGACTTCCCTCTCCAAATTCGCGGACCGACTGCTGATGAATCGCCTCCTTCGTCCGATCCTTTTCGCTGCAGTCGTGTTCACGGCCCCGGCCGTCGCGCAGCAGACCCCTCCGACGCAGGGGTGGCCTCAGAACAAGCCGCCCGCCCAATCAGCGCCACCAGCCCAGACGCCGGCCAAGCCAGCGGTGCCCGCAGGACCTCAGGCCGGCGCTGCCGCAGCACCGGCCCCCAATGCGCCGGTCCCGCTGCCCGTCTGGTTCCACGAGATCGATACCGCCAAGAAGGGCGAGGTGACGCGCGCCGACTTCGTCAAATACCGCATGAGGACCTTCGAGCAGCTCGACGCGAACAAGGACAACAAGCTCACCGTCGACGAGTTCCTCAAGGTTGCCGAGCCGCCGTTCTCGTCCGACGGGCCGGGCATCCCGCCGGTGGAGGAGCGCCGCAATCGCGCCCGCGCCGAGTTCAACAACCTCGACACCAACCGCGACGGCCTCATCGAGCGGGCCGAGGCCGAGGCGCTGGTTCATGCCGAGTTCAACCAGTACGACACGGACCGCGACAACAAGGTGACCGAGCCGGAGCTGCGCCTGATCGTCCAGCGCTCCCTGCAGCGCGAAGCGGTGGACCGGCAGCAGGCCGAAGCCCGTCGCCGCCAGGGCATGATGGCGATCAGCGAGTTCATCGACATGCAGCTGCGCAGCGCCGACCAGCTCGACAAGAACGGCGACGGCAAGGTGAGCCAGCAGGAATATGCGGCGCTGGCCGGCCCGGCCGACGGCCCGCAGGCCCAGGGCCTGCCGCCCTTCGAGCTCAGGCGCAAGATCGCCATGGCCAAGTTCGCCGAGCTCGACACCAACAAGGACGGCCAGATCGATCGCGTCGAATGGACGGCCCATGCGGTCAGCCAGTTCATGCAGATCGACCTCAACAAGGACCGCTTCCTGAACGAGGAAGAGTTCAAGAAGGCCCAGGAGGTCGAGACGGCCAAGGTGCGCGCCCTGGTCCAGACCTTGATGCCCGCCCAGGCCGGCCCACGTCCCGCGCCGGCGCCTGCCCAGCCGCGGCCGGCGGGACCCGGCCCCCAGCCGCAGCAGCCACAGGGCCTGGCGCCTGGCCTGCCGCAAGGCACGCGATAGGAAGCGCCGCCGCCTCAGATATTGAGGCGGTTGAACACGAACCGCGGCAGGTGGCGCACGATCATCATGATCCATTGCCACTGCCAGGGCGCATAGACGACCGGCTTTCCCTTGGCTATGGCGCGCACGATGTCGCGCGCCACGCCCTCGACCGACGCCAGCCTGCGCCCCTGCGCCTTCAGCGCCGCCGCCATCGGCGTGTCGGTCGGCCCGGGCTTGGCCAGCACGATCCGCACGCCGGTGCCGGCGAACCTGTGCTCCATGCCTTCGGCATAGCGCGACAGCAGACCCTTCGAGGAGCCATAGACATAGTTGGCCTTGCGCCCGCGATCACCGGCCACCGAGCCGATGATGCAGATCGTGCCCTTCCCCACCTTGGCGAGCTCGCCGGCGAAGGCTTCGGCGAACAGCGCCGGCGAGACGGCGTTGACCTCCAGCGCCTCGCGGCAGGCCGCCAGGTCGCTCTCGCAGGTGGCTTGCACCGAGAGCACGCCATGGGCGATCAGCACGATGTCGATCGGCCCCGCCGCGCCGCTCGACTGCGCGAGCTGCCGGATCGCGGCCGTGTCGAGGAAATCCATCGTCACGACGTCGATGGTCGATGCCGGGCTGCGCACCCGAAGATCGGCCGCGATGCGTTCGACCTTGGCGGCATCGCGCGCCACCAGCGTGAGCTGGGCGGCGGCCCCTTGCAGCCAGAGGCGGCAGCAATGCTCGGCGATGGCCGAGGTGGCGCCGACCACGACAATTCTGTTCCTGGAGTCCATGATCGTCAGCTCCCCATCAGGCGGCGCGACATCGCCGAGCTCATGCCCGGATCGCGAAAGGCCGCGAACTCCGCCAGCCGCGGGTATGCCGCCTCGAACATTGGCCGCTTCATGCGCGCATCCTTCGCCAGGTAGAGCCGGCCGCCGGCAGCGCTCACGATCGCATCCAGCCGCTCGAACAGGAAAGCCGTCCGGGCGTGATTGCGGAAATCGAGCGCCAGGGTCACTCCCGGCATGGGAAAGCTCAGCAGGCCGGAGGGCCGCTGCCCGCCGAATGTCTTGAGGACGGCGAGGACCGACCCCTCGCCCGACCGCGAGATCGCATCGAGCATCTCGCGGACGGCGTCACGCTCCGGCACGACGCACTGGTACTGGAAGAAGCCCAGCGGACCGTACATCCGGTTCCAGTCGAGGATGCCGTCGAGCGGATAGAGGAAAGGCTGGTAGGGCACGATCTGCCGGCCCGTCCGCCACTTGCCCAGCCCATAGTAGAACGAGTTGAGCGGCCGCAGCGTCAGGCGATTGACGAGCGAGAAAGGCGGTGTGAGCGGCATGGCGATGCGCCGGTCGGCGGGCAGCGGCCTGTCGATGCCGGCCGCGGGCTTGGCGCGCATGAACAGGCCGCGCAATTCGCCCGTGGAGGTGCAGTCGATCCACGACACGGTGTGCTCCCATTCGGGATGCGACGTGTCGGAAAGGCGAAAAAACTCGTCGAGGCCCGAATAGGCCACCGTCTCGGCCTCGAGCCACGGCCCGACGGTGCGGCGAAGCTGCAGCTCCGCCTCGGCGATCAGCCCCGTCAGGCCGATCCCGCCGACCGTGGCGGCGAACCAGTCGGAGCGCAGGTCGGGGCCGCAGTCGACGATCTCGCCGTCGGTGCGCACCAGGCGAAGCCCGAGCACATGGTCGCCGAAGGTGCCGGTCTGGTGATGGTTCTTGCCGTGCACGTCGTTGGCGATGGCGCCGCCCACGGTGACGAGCTGGGTGCCCGGCACGACCGGCAGCATCCAGCCGCGCGGAATGCTGAGGCGCTGGATGTCGCGCAGCAGCACGCCGCTCTCGCACGTGAGCCGCCCCGTCTGCTGGTCGAAGCCGATGAATCGGTCGAGGCCCGTGGTGGTCCACAGCACGCCGTCCGGATTGAGGCAAGAATCGCCGTAGCTGCGCCCCATGCCATGGGCGATGCCGGGCCCACGGCCGACGATGTCGCGTGCGATCGAGTCCCGGTTCGTGAGCTCGACCACGTCGTGCGGCGCAGCCGACAGCCGGCCCCACGACGACACCGGCCTCATGACGCCTGCTCCCGGAAGACGTAGCGCTTGTCGAGGTGGTATTTGATCCAGTAGCCCAGCGCGAGCCCGATCAGGCCGCCGAGGTAGCGCATCTCCTTGCTCCGGAAGAGCGCGTTGAAGCCGAACTCGAAGCCCCAGAAGATCGCCGTCGTCGCCAGCCCCATCGCCGTGTAGAGGACGAAGGTCTGGGCATCATGCTTGGCGTCCGTGGCGCGGAAGTTGAAGATGAACGCCTTGTCGAGGACGTACTTCACGACGAGGCCGACGCCGGTGCCCATGAACACCGACAGCACCACGTGGTAGGGCCCGCCATAGGCACGAACGGTGAGCTCCTGGGCACCGATATTGGCGACCGTCGCGATCGCGGCGATGAGGGCGTAGAGGACGACGAGCCGCATTCGGCGCAGTCGCTATTCGACCGTGACGCTCTTGGCGAGATTGCGCGGCTGGTCGACGTCGGTCCCTTTGGCGACCGCCGTGTAATAGGCCAGCATCTGCACCGGGATCGTGTAGAGGATCGGCGAGACGATCGGATCGACCGTCGGCAGGCTGATTGCCGCCGCGGCATGCGCACCCAGCCGGGTGTTGCCCGCCGCGTCGCTCAGCAGCACCAGCTTGCCGCCGCGCGCCTTGACCTGCTCGAAGTTGGAGGCCGTCTTGTCGAAGATGGCGTCGGTCGGCGCCACCACGACGACCGGCACCGCCTCGTCGATCAGCGCGATCGGTCCGTGCTTCATCTCGCCGCCGGCATAGCCCTCGGCGTGGATGTAGGAGATCTCCTTGAGCTTCAGCGCGCCTTCGAGAGCGATCGGGAAGGACGATCCGCGGCCCATGTAGAGCACGTCGCGCGCCTCGGCGAGGATATCCTCGGCGATGCGGCGGTACTGCTCCTCCATGTTCAGGGCCTCGTTGAGCTGCGCCGGCAGCTCGATCAGCGCGTGGGCGATGCGCTCCTCGTCGGCACGGCTGAGCGTGCCGCGCTCGCGCCCGGCGGCCACGGCGGCGGCCAGCAGCACGGTGAGCTGGGTGGTGAAGGCCTTGGTCGAGGCGACGCCGATCTCGGGACCGGCGAGGGTCGGCAGCACGACATCCGCTTCGCGCGCGATCGCGCTCTCCGGCACGTTCACCACCGCCAGGATGGTCTGCTTGTGCGCCTTGGCGTAGCGCAGCGCCGCCAGCGTATCGACGGTCTCGCCCGACTGCGAGACGGCGATGCAGACGCCGCCGTCGGGCAGCGGGGGCTCGCGATAGCGCAGCTCCGACGCCACCTCGACCTCGACCGGCAGGCGCGCCAGCTTCTCGAACCAGTATTTGGCGACCATGCCGGCGTAGCAGGCGGTGCCGCAGCCGGTGATGGTGAGCCGGCTCACCTTGTTCCAGTCGAACGGCAATGCCGGCAGGCTGACCGAGCGCGTCGCCGGATCGAGGTAGGTCTGCAGCGTGTCACCCACCACCGTCGGCTGCTCGTAGATCTCCTTCAGCATGAAGTGGCGGTGGTTGCCCTTGCCCATCATCGCGCCGGAGATGCCGCTCTGGCGGATCTCGCGCTTCACTTCCTTCTTGCCCTGGAAGATCGTGGCGCCCTTGGCGTTCAGCACGACCCAGTCGTCGTCCTCGAGATAGGTCACGCGCTTGGTGAAGGGCGCCAGCGCCAGCGCGTCGGTGCCGATGTACATCTCGCCATCGCCGTAACCCACCGCCAGCGAGCTGCCGCGCCGCGCGCCCATCAGGATGTCGTGGCGGCCGCTGAACAGCGCCACCAGGGCGAAGGCGCCGCGCAGGCGCTCCATCGCCTTGCCCATCGCCTCCTCCGGCGACATCTGGCGCTCGAGCATCGAGGTGAGCAGCTGGGCCACCACCTCGGTGTCGGTGTCGCTGTCGAAGCGCCGGCCCTCGGCGATCAGCTCGTCCTTCAGCTCCTGGAAATTCTCGATGATGCCGTTGTGCACGATCGCGACGCGGTCGGTGGCGATGGGATGGGCGTTGCGCTCCGACGGCTTGCCGTGCGTGGCCCAACGGGTATGGCCGATGCCGATCGTGCCCGCCAGCGGCTCACCCGCCAGCCGCGCCTCGAGATTGACCAGCTTGCCCTCGGCACGGCGGCGATCGATATGGCCGTTGATCAGGGTGGCGACGCCGGCCGAATCGTAGCCGCGATATTCCAGCCGCTTCAGCGCCTCCACGAGCAGGGGCGTGACGGGGGCCTTGCCGATGATTCCGATGATGCCGCACATGAGAAATCGCCCAAAGCAGAG
>CANIRG010000402.1 GCA_947469635.1 Rhodospirillales bacterium
AATGAAAAGGGCCGCTGCGGCTGCGGCGAATCCTTCCACGTCTGACGCCCTGACGCGTCCCGGTTCCATGGATCATTTCGCGCGGCTGGGATTGCCGCCGGCGCTGGAGATCGAGCCTGCGGCGCTGGACAGGGCCTACTTCGCGCAGCAGCGCCAATGGCATCCCGACCGCTTCGTCGGCAAGCCGCCGGCGGAGCGGGCGAAGGCATCGGTCGAGGCCGCGTCCGTCAACGACGCCTACCGCACCCTCAAGGATCCGCTGTCGCGCGCCTTCTATCTCGCGACCATGAAGAGTGTCGAGCTGCCGGGTGACGGCAAGACGATCGACGATCCCGACCTGCTGATGGAAGCCATGGAAGCGCGTGAGGAACTGCACGAGGCCACGACCTCGGACGCGATCGAAGCGCTGGCGGCCAAGGTCCGCACCGACATGACGAACTCGCTGGCGGGGCTGGGCAGTTTGTTCTTGGCAAACGACAAGCCCGCCATCAGAAAGGCGCTCCTTCGCCTGCGCTACCTCGACAAGTTCGCCGAGGAGGCGCGTGCGCGACGGATCAATCTGGAACGGTCGAAATGAGCCTGCTGGAGATCCACGAGCCGGGCGAGACGCCCCTGCCGCACGCCGGCGAGGGGACGCTTGCGGTCGGCATCGATCTCGGCACGACCAACTCCGTGGTCGCCATTTCCCGAGAGGGCAAGCCGGCGGCCCTGCATGACGAGACCGGCAAGGCGCTGGTGCCCTCGATCGTGGCCTACCCTGCGGCTGGCGGTGTGCTCGTCGGCGAGGAGGCGCGGATGCTGATGGCGCAGGAGCCGCGCAACGCGGTGGCCTCGATCAAGCGCCTCATGGGACGTGGTGCGGCTGACCTTCATACCGTGGCGGGCGTCCTGCCCTACGAGATCGAACCGGGCAGCGGCGAGACCGACATGGTCAAGCTCCGCATTGGCGGCAAGGCGCGCTCGCCCGTCGAGATCTCGGCCGAGATCCTGAAGGCCTTGCGCGCGCGTGCCGAGGCGGCGCTGGAGAAGCCCGTCGAGCGCGCCGTCATCACGGTGCCGGCCTATTTCGACGACTCGGCTCGCACCGCCACGCGCGACGCCGCGCGTGTTGCGGGATTGGAGGTGCTGCGCCTGATCAACGAGCCGACGGCGGCGGCGCTGGCCTATGGCTTGGACAAGGGCTCCGAAGGACTCTACGCGGTCTACGACCTTGGGGGAGGCACGTTCGACTTTTCGCTGCTGCGGCTGGAGAAGGGCGTGTTTCAGGTCCTGGCGACCGGCGGCGACACCGCCTTGGGTGGCGACGATTTCGACCGTGCCATCGCCGAACGCATGTTGGCCGAACGCAAGCGCGACGGCCTTGCCGATGTGATTGACGAGAGCGCGGTGAAGTCGGCCCTCGCGCTCGCCCGCCACATGAAGGAACAGCTTTCCGAGCGCGACCAGACCGCGGGCCGATTGGAGATCGCGGGCGTGCCGTCCTTCCATGAGCTGACGCGCACCGAGTTCGAAGCGATGATCGCGGGCCATGTCTCGCGCACGATCGATATCGCCCGTAGTGTCCTGGCCGACGCCAGCATCGAGCCGGCCGACGTCCAGGGCGTCGTGCTGGTGGGCGGCTCGACTCGCGTGCCTCTCGCGCGCGCCAGGGTCGCCGAGTTCCTGGGCAAGCCGCCGCTGACGGATATCGATCCCGACGAGGTCGTGGCGCTGGGCGCCGCGCTGCAGGCCGAGGCGCTGACCGGCGGCTCCGACACGCTGCTGCTCGATGTGACGCCGCTGTCGCTCGGCCTCGAGACCATGGGCGGCATCGTCGAGAAGATCGTGCCGCGCAACACGCCGATCCCCGTCCAGCTCGCGCAGGAATTCACCACCTACCAGGACGGCCAGGGCGCCATGGTCATCCATGTCGTGCAGGGCGAGCGGGAGATGGTCGCCGACTGCCGCAGCCTGGCGCGATTCGAGCTGTCCGGCATCCCGCCGATGGTGGCGGGGGCGGCGCGCATCCGAGTAAGCTTTGCCGTCGATGCCGACGGGCTGCTCACCGTGTCGGCCGAGGAGCGTATGACGGGCGTCGCCCAGCGTATCGAGGTCAAGCCGTCCTACGGTCTCAGCCACGACGATATGGCCGACATGCTCTACGACAGCCTCGACAATGCCGAAGCCGACATGACCGTGCGCCTGCTGACGGAGGCGCGCGTCGAGGCGCGGCGCGGCCTGCTGGCGCTCGATGCGGCCCTGGCCAAGGACGGCGGCTTGCTGTCGACAGAGGAGCGTGGGGCGCTCGACGCAGCACGTACGCAGCTTGAGGCCGCAATGACGGGCGAGAGTCGCGACGAGATCAATTCGGCGGCCGAGGCGCTCGAAGCGCTGGCCAAGCCGTTTGCCGAACGCCGCATGGACCGCGGCATCCGCGAGGCCCTGTCGGGCCTGTCGATGGGCGAGCTGGAACGCCGGGTCGGGGAGTAATCGAGGTCACACTGATGCCGAAGATGACGTTCATCCTGAAAGACGGTTCGCGCAAGGAAGTCGAGGCCCCGATGGGCCTCAGCGTCCTCGAGATCGCCCATGGCAACCACATCGACATCGAGGGCGCCTGCGAGGGCTCGCTCGCCTGCTCGACCTGCCATGTCGTGGTCGAGAAGCAGTGGTTCGACAAATTGGCGCCGGCCAGCGAGGACGAGGAGGACATGCTCGACCTCGCGTTCGGCCTGACACATACGTCGCGCCTGGGCTGCCAGATCCGCATGAGCGAAGCCCTGGACGGGCTGGAAGTGCGGCTGCCGGCGGCCACCCGCAACATGATGGTCGACAAGTAGGGGAAGCAGATGGCCCGCAAGCTGCGCTGGACCGACATCAACGACATCGCCATCGAGCTGGAGGAGCGCCATCCCGAGGCCGACAACGTCAATCTGCGCTTCACCGACCTCCACCGCTGGGTGATGGAATTGCCGGATTTCACCGACGATCCCGCCCGTTCGAACGAGAAGATCCTCGAGGCCATCCAGGCCGCCTGGATCGACGAGCGCAGCTAATCGCGGGCATGGCTGGCGGGGCGCCGTAATTTCGGCGAAAATACCGGCCACAAGGCGGGCTGGGAGGGGTTTTCATGGTGCAGACGCGGATATGCCGATCGCTGGTGGCGTTGCTGATGGCCGTCTCGTTGGCTGCCTGTGGAAGTGCCTCGAGCGGCGCCGGCGCTTCGGCAGGCCTGCCCCGCGGTGAAGCGGGCGACAAGGGCCGGGCGATCTCGATCGAGCAGCTCGACACCGGCGGCGGCACGGCGGGCAATGCCCCGATGACGGGTGGCCTCATGGGCGGCCTTCTGGGCAATATCCTGGGCAGCATCATCGGTGGAGGCCATGGCGGCGGTGGCTTGATCGGCATGGCGCTGGGCGCGATCGGCGGTGCGATCGTGGGTACCGTGATCGAGAAATCCGGCGGCGGGCCCAAGGTCGAGGTCACGGTCCAGAAAGAAGATGGCCAGCAGGTCGTCGTGACGCAGAGCGACGATGGAACGATCGAGCTTGGTGATCGCGTGCAGATCATCAGCGACGGTACAGGCGTCAAGGCCGTGCCCGATACGACGGCACCGAGCGAGTGATCTTTCAGGTAAAGGACCGATCCATGTTGGTGAAATCGCTGGTGAGCCTGTTGCTGCCGGTCGTGCTGGCGGCTGCCCTTGGCGGCTGCCTGGAGCAGGGCGGCGGCAACACCGTGGCGCCGGGCATCGTCTCCTCGGGAGCCAGCGGCTTTCGCGGCGAGACCGGTCGCGTGGTCGCCCAGCGTGAAGTCGCCCTTCGCGGCGGCACGGGCATGAGCGACGGCACGCTGATCGGCGGTGGCGTGGGGGCTGCGGGTGGCGCGGTGATTGGTGCTGCGACCACGGACACCGTGGGTGGCGCCGTGGTCGGCGGCCTGCTCGGCGCCGTGGGCGGCGCTATCGCGGGCAACATCATCGACCGTCCAAACAGGCGCGGCATGGAGGTGACGGTCCAGAAGGACGACGGCCAGCAGATCACCATCGCCCAGGCCGACGACGGCACCGTCCACATGGGCGACCGCGTCGTGATCATGTACGACAACAAGGGCGTGGCCAGAGCGGTGCGCGATACCGCCCGGAACGACTGATGGACCTCGACAAGCCGCCCGGCGACACGCGCGTCGTGGTCGCCATGTCCGGCGGCGTGGATTCGTCGGTCACGGCGGCCCTGCTCAAGGAGCAGGGTTACGACGTCGTGGGCCTCACGCTCCAGCTCTACGACCACGGCGTGGCGGTGGGAAAGACCGGCGCCTGCTGCGCCGGCCAGGACATCGCCGATGCCCGTCAGGTGGCGGAGCGTCTCGGCATCCCGCACTACGTGCTCGACTACGAGTCGCGTTTCCGTGCCGACGTGATGGAGACTTTCGCCGATTCCTACATGCGCGGCGAGACGCCCGTGCCCTGTATCGCGTGCAATCGCACCGTGAAGTTCCGCGACCTGCTCCGGACCGCGCGCGAGCTCGGCGCCGAGGCGCTGGCGACCGGCCATTACGTCCGCCGCGTGATGGGCGAGGCGGGGCCGGAACTGCATCGGGGCGCCGATCCGGCGCGCGACCAGAGCTATTTCCTGTTCGGCACCACCGCCGAGCAGCTCGACTTCCTGCGCTTTCCGCTCGGCGACCTGCCCAAGAGCGAGACGCGGGCGTTGGCCGAGCGGTTCGGCCTCGCGGTCGCCGACAAGCCGGACAGCCAGGATATCTGCTTCGTACCGGGCGGCGACTATGCCGCTGTCGTGCGGAAGCTAAGGCCCGATGCGAACCAGCCCGGCGACATCGTCGACCTCTCGGGCAGGATCGTCGGCCGCCACGACGGCATCGTGCGCTTCACGGTCGGCCAGCGTCGCGGGCTGGCGCTGGGCGAACGCGACGGTACAGGCAATGCGCCGCTCTACGTCGTGCGTCTGGAGCCCGACGCCCGCCGTGTCGTGGTCGGTCCGCGCGAGGCGCTTGGAAAATCCGAGATCGCGCTGCGCGACGTGAACTGGATCGGGCCTGATGTCTCAGGCCCCGTCGATGTGCAGGTGCGCGTGCGCTCCTCGCAGGCGCTGCGGCCGGCGGAGATCGAACTCTCCGGCGAAACGGCCACCGTCCGCTTCGCCGAGGCGGAAGTGGGCGTCTCGCCCGGCCAGGCCTGCGTGATCTACGATCTCGAGAAGGGCAGCCGCGTGCTGGGCGGCGGCTTCATCCGGCGCTGAGGCGCATCCCTACCGCTTCAGCCGGCAGGCCATCTCGCTCTGGTTGACAGCGATCATGTCGGTGTCCTGCTTGAGGCAGCCGCTATCCCAGGTGCCGAAGTAGACTTGGCCGGTATTGTAGACCTTGTACGAGCCTTCGCCATGGGGCTGCTCGTTCTTGAACTCGCCCTCGTAGACATTGCCGTTGGCCCAGCGATAGCGGCCGCGGCCGGTGATGATGCTGTCGCGGAACTCACCCTCGTAGGAGTTGCCGTTGCTGAACTTGAAGACGCCCTTGCCGTTCTGCTTTCCCTTGACCCAGTCGCCGGCGTAGCTGTTGCCGCCGATCCACTCATAGGTGCCGCGACCGTCGGGCAACCCGTCCTTCCAGCTGCCTTCGTAGGTGTTGCGGTTGAACCAGGTGATCTTGCCGCGGCCGGTGCGTTCGCCTTCCAGGAAGTCGCCTTCATAGCGGTCGCCGTTGGTGAAGGTGAGCGCGCCCTTGCCATGCATGCGGCCCTCGCGCATCTCGCCTTCGTACTTCTTGACCATCGGCTTGCCGGCCAGGATCCACTGCAGGACCCCCTTGCCTTCGGCATATTCGTTCTTGCACTCGCCCGTCCAGGACAACTGCTCGATGGTCGAGGGGAAGGTGTTCCAGATCTTGCTGTACTGCACCCGGATATCTGGACACAAGGTAGGAGTTAAGCTGCCAGCCTGAACGCGCCCTGATCCCAAGCGGTTCTGGCGTCGTTTGGACTTCGGTAGTCGTTCTTTGCGATCAGCCACTGGGCATTGTAACGG
>CANIRG010000403.1 GCA_947469635.1 Rhodospirillales bacterium
CAGTGTAACTACGGCTGCCGTCGCGCCGCCGCCCTTGCCGCCGGCGCCTGCCCCGGCGGCACGAGCTCCCGCGCGTCGTGCGGATCAGAACAAGGCCTTCGAGCCGCCGCCGGGCTGGACGACACCCGCCCAGGCAGCTCCGTCTCGAGCTCCGGCGCCAGCGATTGCTGCAGCAGCGCCTCCGCCGGTTGCTCCGCCACCTCCGCCGGCACCGGTCATCACTGCGGCAACACCGCCGCAGGCGGCTCCCGTCGTCGCCGCTCCGGCACCTCCGCCGGCCCCCGAGCCGGTGGCGGTCGTGCAGGCCGACATTCCGAGCGCACGGTCGGGCTCGGTGCCTTTCACTGCCCTCAAGTCGCCGCCCTTCGGCGGGCCGATGCAGGTCGCCGTGATCCAGTTCGGCCGTAGTTCTTCCGGCCTGGGCGGCGTTGACGACAGCGTGCTCCAGCGCGTGGCGCAGATCTACAAGCGCAACGGCGGCACGGTCCGTGTCGTGGCCCATGCCTCGCAGGATGTGGCGGCCTCGTCGACCGAGGCCATCGAGCGCGGCAACTACGACGTCTCGCGCCGCCGCGCGCTCGCGATCGCCAACCGGCTGATGGCTCTCGGCGTTCCGCGGACCGCCATCATTGCCGAAGCCGCCTCCGATTCGGAGCCGGTCTACGAGACCAGCACTGCGCGCGGTGTGGCCGCCAATCGCCGCGCCGAGGTCTTCCTCGACTTGTAGCGTTCACGCAAGCGCACCAGGAAACGGACAATGGACGATTCGGAATTCCACCGCCTGCGGCGCCTGCCGCCATACGTGTTTGCGGAAGTGAATGCGATGAAGGCGCGCGCCCGCGGCGCCGGCCAGGACGTCATCGATCTCGGCATGGGCAATCCCGACCTGCCGACCGCGCCGCACATCGTGGCCAAGCTCGCCGAAGCCGCCGGCAACCCGCGCGCCCACGGCTATTCGGCGTCGCGCGGCATCCCCGGCCTGCGCAAGGCGCAGGCGGCCTATTACGCGCGCCGCTTCAACGTCGATCTCGATCCCGATAGCGAGATCATCGTGACGCTGGGCTCGAAGGAGGGGCTCGCCAACCTCGCGCAGGCGATCACCTCGCCGGGCGACACGGTACTGGTGCCCAATCCCAGCTACCCGATCCATCCCTACGGTTTCATCATCGCCGGCGGCGCGGTGCGCCACATCCCGGTGCCGGGCAGCACCTCGCTGGCCGAATTCCTGCCCGCGCTCGAGCGTGCGGTCCAGCACGCCGTGCCCAAGCCCCTGGCGCTGGTGCTGAACTACCCGTCGAACCCGACAGCGCAGGTGGTCGATCTCGAGTTCTATTCGGCGATCGTCGATTTCTGCAAACGTCAGGGCATCTGGATCCTGTCGGACCTCGCCTATGCCGAGATCTATTTCGACGATGCGCCGCCGCCGTCGGTGCTGCAGGTGCCCGGCGCACGCGACATTGCCATCGAGTTCACCTCGATGAGCAAGACCTACTCGATGGCCGGCTGGCGCATCGGCTTCGCTGCCGGCAACAAGACGCTGATCACGGCGCTGACGCGCATCAAGTCGTACCTCGACTACGGCGCCTTCACGCCGATCCAGGTAGCGGCGACGGCAGCGCTGAACGGCCCCCAAGATTGCGTGGCTGACGCGCGCAACACCTACAAGGAACGGCGCGACGTTCTGATGGAAGGTCTTCTTGCCGCCGGCTGGGACCTGCCCGCACCGCAGGCCAGCATGTTTGCCTGGGCACCGATCCCAAAGCCTTTCGCCGAGCTGGGCTCGCTGGCCTTCTCCAAGCTGCTGCTGACCCAGGCCAATGTCGCCGTGTCGCCCGGGGTCGGCTTCGGCGAGCATGGCGACGCCCATGTCCGCATCGCCCTCGTCGAGAACAAGCACCGCATCCGCCAGGCGGTGCGCAACATCCGCACCGTGCTGGGCGATCCCGCGCGCAGCATCGATCTCTACCTGCGCGGCGTTGGGGACAATATTACGCCCCTGAAGGCTCGCGCCTGAGCGCAACCTGTCGTATCAGGCGGCTATGAATTCCCCTCTCAAAATCGGTATCGCCGGCCTCGGCACGGTCGGCGCTGGTGTGGTCAAGCTGCTGGCGGAGCACGACAAGCTCCTGGCCTTGCGCGGCGGCCGTCCCCTGAAGCTCGTCGCGGTGAGCGCCCGCCGCAAGGCCAGGAAGCGCGACATCGATCTCACCGGCGTGCGTTGGGAAAACGACCCGATGGCGCTGGCCACCGCGCCCGACGTCGACGTGGTGGTCGAGTTGATCGGCGGCTCGGGCGGCGTGGCGCGACGCCTCGTGCAGGCGGCGCTGAAAGCGGGCAAGCATGTCGTCACCGCCAACAAGGCGCTGCTCGCGATGCATGGCGCCGAGCTCGCCGACCTCGCCGAGAAGCGCGACAGCATCCTCGCCTTCGAGGCCGCGGTCGCCGGCGGCATCCCGATCATCAAGGCGCTGCGCGAGGGCCTCGTCGGCAACCGCGTGAGCCGCCTCTACGGCATCCTGAACGGCACCTGCAACTACATCCTCACCACCATGCGCGAGACCGGCCGCGACTTCGACGTCGTGCTGGCCGAAGCGCAGGCGGCGGGGTACGCCGAGGCCGATCCGAGCTTCGATGTCGACGGCATCGACGCCGCCCACAAGCTCGCAGTGCTCACCGGCACGGCGTTCGGCGCGCGGGTGAATTTTGCCGGCGTGCATGTCGAGGGCATCCGCCGCGTGACGGCGATGGACATCGAGCTCGCCGCCGAGCTGGGATACCGCATCAAGCTGCTCGGTCTCGCGCGCGAGACCCGTTACGGCATCGAGCAACGCGTGCATCCCTGCATGGTCAAGCTCGACACGCCGATCGCCCATATCGAGGGCGTGTTCAATGCCGTGGTGGTCGAGGGCGATTTCGTCGGCACGACCATGTTCCAGGGCCGCGGCGCGGGGCAGGGGCCGACGGCCTCGGCCGTCGTCGCCGACCTCGTCGACGTGGCACGCGGCCGGAGCATGCCGGCCTTCGTCGTCCCGGCGGCGCGGCTCGCCGACAAGAAGGCCTCGCCGATCGACCGCCATATCGGCGCCTATTACATGCGCCTTATGGTGCAGGACCGACCGGGCGTGATCGCCGCCGTATCGAGCATCCTGGCCAACGAGCGCATCTCGCTGGAATCGATGCTGCAGCGCGGACGCTCGCAGTCGGGCGAGGTGCCGGTGGTGCTGACGACGCACGAGACCGAGGAAGCAGCGATGCAGCGCGCCGTCGCCCGTATCGCCAAGCTGGGCGCGGTGGCGGAAGCGCCCTGCCTGATCAGAATCGAAAAATTCTAGACGGCGCGTTCAAGCGCCCCGGAGGAAACGATGGCCGAAGACGTGAAACTGGACCGCAATCTCGCCCTCGAAGCGGTGCGCGTCACCGAGGCGGCAGCGCTTGCCGCTTCCAAGCTGATGGGCCGTGGCGACGAGAAGATGGCCGACCAGGCCGCCGTCGATGCCATGCGCAGCGCGCTGAACGCACTCAGCATCGACGGCACCGTGGTGATCGGCGAGGGTGAGCGCGACGAGGCGCCGATGCTCTATATCGGCGAGAAGGTCGGCTCGGGCGGCCCCAAGGTCGACATTGCGCTGGACCCGCTCGAAGGCACCACCATCACCGCCAAGGGCCTGCCGAACGGCCTTGCCGTCATGGCGATGGCCGAGCACGGCGGCTTCCTCAATGCACCCGACGTCTACATGGACAAGATCGCCGTCGGCGGCGGCCTGCTCGACGGCATCGTCGACCTCGACAAGACGCCGGCGCAGAACCTCGCCGACCTTGCCAAGGCCAAGAAGGTCGACGTGGCGGACCTCGTGGTCTGCATCCTCGACCGGCCGCGCCACTCGGAGCTGATCGCCAAGGTCCGCGAGGCCGGCGCCCGCATCATGCTGATCGGCGACGGCGACGTGTCGGGCGTCATCGCCACCTCCACCGGCGATTCGGGCATCGACATCTACATGGGCTCGGGCGGCGCGCCGGAAGGCGTGCTGGCGGCGGCGGCCTTGCGCGCCATCGGCGGCCAGATCCAGGGACGTCTGCTGTTCCGCAACGACGACGAGAAGGCGCGCGCGCGCAAGTGGGGCATCACGGACCTCAACCGCAAATACTCGATGACCGACATGGCCAAGGGCGACGTGATGTTCGCGGCGACCGGCGTCACCTCGGGCTCGATGCTGAAGGGCGTGCGGCGCTTCCATAACGGCGCCGAGACGCATTCGATCGTCATGCGCTCCAAGACCGGCACGGTGCGGTGGATTTCCGCCCATCACAATTTCTCGATCAAGACTGGCCTGCCGAGCTGGGCCTGATCATGATGGCCGGATGCGGCCCTGGCTGTTTGCCTGCCTTCTAACGGTCTTCGCCGCCACCGAGACGTCGGCGCAGAATACGTGCCGACAGTTTTCCTGGTCGGTCGGCCGCAGGATCAACCTGTTCGACGATTACCTGCCGCTCGTGAAGAGCGCGCAGTCGCTGCCCAAGGAAGGCGCATTCTCCCTCGAGCTCAGGCCCGCCGACGAGGTGATCTACTTCGTGGCGCCGGAGCGGGGCCAGGACAGCGGCTACGGCGGCCTCGTCACCATCGAATATCTGCCGGCCGGCCGCTACCAGATCGCCCTGTCGCAGGAAGCCTGGGTCGATGCGGTCCAGGAAAACGCACGCCTGCCTATCCTCGCTGTAGATCGCAGCAGCAATTGCCCCGGGGTGCGCCAGAGCGTGGAGGTCACGGTGCAAGGGCAGCCGCTCACGATTCAGATCGGCGGCGCCAAGGTACAGCGCCTCAGCATCGCTGTCGTGCGCGTCTGGCCGTTCGATTGGCGCTGGTGACGACTATTCCCATGGCGGGAAAGCAGCACGACGCTACAGTCCGCCCATGTCCTCGGATCTTCGCGCGCCACGCGACGCCTTTCTCGGCGTCGAGCATTCCCTGACCGGACGGCGCTGGGCGGCGCGACTCGGCGACGAGCGGCTGGCGCTAGCCATGGCGCAGCGCCACGATCTGCCCGAGGCGATCTGCCGGCTGCTGGCGGCGCGCGATGTCGAGCTCGACGGCGTGCCGGATTTCCTCGACCCGACGCTGCGCAAGTTCCTGCCCGATCCGCTCCATCTCAAGGACATGGACCGCGCCATCGCGCGCCTGGTGAAGGCCGTCACGGGGACCGAGCGCATCGTGGTGTTCGGCGACTACGACGTTGACGGCGCCACCTCGTCGGCGTTGCTGCTGCGCTTCTTCCGCAGCGTCGGCGGCAATATCGGCGTCTATATCCCGGATCGGCGCAAGGAAGGCTACGGCCCCAACACGGCGGCCCTCACCAAGCTCAAGGAGGAGGGCGCGGCGGTGGTCGTCACGGTCGATTGCGGCGTCACCGCGCACGAGCCTCTGGCTGAAGCCAGGCGCATCGGCCTCGACGTCGTCGTGATCGATCATCACCAGGGCGAGATCGCGCTGCCCGACGCCGTGGCCGTGGTCGATCCCAACCGCATCGACGACGAGAGCCCGCACAAGCAGCTCGCGGCCGTGGGCGTGGCCTTCCTGCTCGCCATCGGCGTCAACCGCGCGCTGCGCGAGGCAGGCTGGTATTCTGACGCGCGGCCCGAGCCCGACCTGCGCCAGTGGCTCGATCTCGTGGCGCTGGGCACCGTGGCCGACGTCGTGCCGCTCACCGGCGTCAACCGGGCGCTGGTGCGGCAGGGCCTCATGGTGATGGGCAAGCGCGGCAACCCAGGACTCGCAGCACTGGCCGACGTCGCCAAGCTGAACGAAGCGCCGGGCGCTTATCATCTGGGCTTCATGCTGGGGCCCAGGGTCAATGCCGGCGGACGCGTCGGCCAGGCCGACCTCGGCGCGCGGCTTCTCTCCAGCGACGATGCGCACGAAGTAGGGGCGCTGGCGCTGCGCCTCGACGAGTTCAACGCGGAGCGCCGCGCCATCGAGCG
>CANIRG010000404.1 GCA_947469635.1 Rhodospirillales bacterium
GCATCTCCGCCGCCGACCGTGCCCGCACGGTGTCGGTCGCCATCGACCCATCGTGCGGCCCGCAGGACATCGTGACGCCCGGCCACGTCTTTCCGCTCGTCGCCCGCGACGGCGGTGTGCTCGAGCGCACCGGCCATACCGAGGCGGCGGTCGATCTCGCCCGTCTCGCCGGCCTCAATGCCGCAGGCGTGATCTGCGAGATCATGAACGACGACGGCACGATGGCCCGTCGCAATGATCTCATCAACTTTGCCCAGCGCCACGGTCTCAAGATCGGCACCATCTCCGACCTGATCGCCTACCGCCGGCGCTACGATTCGATCGTGCGGCGCCTCAGCGAAAGCAGCTTCGAGAGCATCTACGGCGGTGGCTTCCGCTGCGTCATCTATGTGAACAAGGTGACGATGGCCCAGCATATCGCCCTGGTGAAGGGCGACCCCGCGGCCGGCGGGCCGGTCACGGTGCGCATGCACGCGGTCAACATCTTCACCGATGCCCTCGGGCAGCGCGACACCGGTCGCGGCGGCGAGGTCGAGGCCTCGATGCGCCTGATCGCGGACGAGGGACGGGGCGTGATCGTGCTGATCCGCGAGCCCGTGACGGTGATGCTGTCGGAGCAGCGGCGCCTCGCCGGCGAGCAGATCGAGCCGGCCGGTGGCGAGCTGCGCGACTACGGCGTCGGCGCCCAGATCCTGATCGACCTCGGCGTGAAGGAGATGGTGCTGCTGACCAACAGCCAGAAGAGCATCGTCGGTCTCGAAGGCTTCGGCCTCAAGATCGTCGGCCACAAGCCGGTTCCCGGCCGGCCGGCGCCTTAAGCCATGTCGACCCGCACGGAAACCACGACGGCGAAGCCCGCGGTCGAAGGCGTCAAGGGCGCGCGAATCCTGATCGTCGAGTCGCGCTACTACACCGACATCGCCGACGCGCTGATCGAAGGCGCCGAACGTGAGATCGCGAGGAACGGCGCCGTCTCCGAACGCGTGGTCGTGCCGGGCGCCTTCGAGATTCCTGGCGCAATCGCGATGGCAGCCGGGCACTACGACGGTTTCCTGGCGCTGGGCTGCGTGATCCGCGGCGAGACCACCCATTACGATTACGTCTGCGGCGAGAGCGCGCGCGGGCTGATGGATCTCGCGGTCCAGAAGAAGCTGGCCATCGGCTATGGCATCGTGACAGTGAACAGCATGGAACAGGCCAAGGCGCGCGCCGAGACGCATCGCGGCGACAAGGGCGGCGACGCCGCACACGCCTGCCTCGCCATGGTGGCGCTCGCCCGCCGCTGGCGGAACGCGTGAGCGCCGCACCGACCACCGCCACGCCCAGCCGCCGCCAGGCTGCGCGGCTGGCAGCCGTGCAGGCACTTTACCAATTGCAGGAAGGCCAGGACGCTCCGGCCGATATCATCGACCAGTTCCTGCTCCTGCGTACCGGCGAGTCGGGCGACGGCGGCATGCGCCGCGATGCCGACCGGCCGCTGTTCAAGGACGTGGTCGAGGGCACTGCCTCCCACAAGGACGAGCTGGAGCAGACGGTGTCGGCTGCCCTGTCGCAGGACTGGACCTGGGCGCGGATCGACCGGCTGGTGCGGGCCATCCTGCTTGCTGCGACCTACGAGCTGGTCCACCGCAAGGACGTGCCGCCGCGCGTCGTCATCAACGAATATGTCGAGATCGCACACGCCTTCTACGACCAGGCGGAGCCGAACTTCATCAACTCGGTTCTCGACCGCGTGGCGCGTCAGGTCCGTCCGGCCGAGCTCGCGAAGTAGCGCGCCATGCCGCGCCCGGGGCGGATCGGTGAGTTCGAGCTGATCCACCGCTATTTCGCGCCGCTCGCCCGGGACTTTGCCGGCGCCGGCGGTCTCAAGAGCGACAACGCCTTCCTGCCAGCCGATCCCCGGCACGATCTCGTGGTCAAGACCGACACGATCGTGTCGGGCGTCCATTTCCTCGCCGACGAGAAGCCGGGCGTCGTGGCGGCCAAGGCGTTGCGCGTCTGCCTGTCGGATCTCGCCGCTGGCGGCGGAGTGCCCTACGCCTATCAGCTGTCGTTGTCGCTCGACCGGGGATGGAGCGAGCGCTGGGTCGCGGCTTTCGCGCGCGGGCTTGCAGCCGACCAGCGCCGCTACGGCATCGCGCTCAGCGGCGGCGATACCGTGGTGTCGCCCGGACCGCTCACCATCACCATCACGGCTTTCGGCCGCGTGGCGCGCGGCAAGGGTCTCGGACGCGGCGGAGCAAAGGCTGGCGACGAGCTCTGGGTCACCGGGACGATCGGCGACGGCGCGCTCGGCCTGCTGGTCGCGCAGGGAAAGCTCGAGGGCCCGGCGCTGGAGAAACGCTACCGCCTGCCGCAACCGCGCACGACTCTGGGGCCAAAGCTGGTCGGCATCGCCGCCGCGACGGCGGACGTCTCCGATGGATTGCTGGCCGATGCAGGCCATATCGCCGAAGCGTCGCGACTCGCAGTCCACATCGAGCGCGATCACGTGCCGCTTTCCGTGGCTGCACGGCGCGTCATCGCCGCCGACGCCTCTCTATGGGCGAGTGTCCTGGGCGGCGGCGACGACTACGAACTGGTGATCGCCGTGCCGCCCTCACGTCGAACCCGCTTGCTCGCCGCGGCGCGCGACACCGGCGTGAAAGCAACCCACATCGGCCAGTTCTTCCGGGGGCAGGGCGTGCAGCTGACGATCGACGGCGTCCCGGCGCGCGCAACCCGCAAGGGCTACGTTCACTTCTTCTAGAGTCTTCAAGCCGGACCGCGGGCCTCCAGGCCCGCTCGGGACCGGAAACTCTGACATGAGCGGGCCTGGAGGCCCGCGGTCCGGCATGAGGAGTGTGAGCCGCGCGCATCTGTAACGCGCCGCAGGCGTGTTGCACGATGGGTATGGGCGATTAGAGTGCCGGCCCAATGGATGGATTGACCAAGGGCGAGGAAACGCTGGCGGCATCGGCCCGCATGCCGCGTCGTGCGATGCGCAACATCGCCCTGCTGGCGATATGCCAGGCGCTGACCCAGAGCGGCAACACGCTGATGTTCGCGTCGTCGGCTCTGGCCGTTCTCACCATCGTGTCGCCCGACATGCGCATGTGGGCCAACCTGCCCGTCACGATGCAGCATCTCGGCGTGATGCTATCGGTGTTTCCGGCGTCGCTGCTGATGATGCGCCGCGGCCGTCGCTTCGGCTTCCGCATTGGCTCGCTTGTCGGCATGGTCGGCGCCTCCAGCGCCGCCCTCGGGCTCGGCCTCGGCAGCTTTCCGGTGATGTGCCTGGGCGGCATCCTGCTGGGCTTCGCCGTCGCCAACATGCAGCTCTACCGTTTCGCAGCCGTCGAGCTGGCGCCGGGCCCGTTCCGCGCCAAGGCGATCTCCTATGTCACGGCGGGCGGCATTCTGGCGGGCTTCATCGGCCCGAGCCTCGCCCGCTTCACGCCCGACCTCTGGCTGCCGACCTTTCAGGCAAGCTTCGTGGCCGTGGTCTGCCTCCACGCGCTCGTGTTCGTCATCCTGAGCTTCATCGAGTTCCCGCGCGTGAAGCCCGAGGATACCGCCGGCCCGCAACGGCCGCTGCGCGAGATCGTTACCCAGCCGGCCTATCTCGTGGCGGCCACCGGCGCGATGATCGCCTTCGGCGTGATGTCCTTCGTGATGGCGGCCTCGCCGCTGGCCATCGTGCAATGCGGCCTCGACAAGACCGAGGCGCCGATCACCATCTTCGTGCACGTCATGGGCATGTTTGTGCCGGCCTTCTTCACCGGCCATCTGATTCAGCGTTTCGGCGTGTTCAACATCATGATCTGGGGCATCGTGCTGCTGATCGCCGGCGTCGCCGTGGCCCTGCTGGGCGAGTCGGTGTGGAATTTCCGCATCGCGCTGGGCCTGAACGGCGTCGGCTGGAACCTGCTGTTCGTCGGCGCCACCACGCTTCTCACCACGACCTACCGTCCTGCGGAGCGCGGCAAGGCGCAGGCGTTCAACGACTTCATGGTGTTCGGCACGACCGCGACCGCCAGCCTGATGGCCAGCGTAGTGCTCGAGATCCAGGGGTGGGCAATGCTGAACTACGTGGCGCTGGCGCTGGTCAGCGTGGCGCTGCTGGTGATCGCCCTGTTCCGCCTGAAGGGGCCTGCGCGCGCCTGAGGTCGCCAAGCCCTTGAGGCAATGGGGATTTTTCGCAAGCCTTGAGTTGCGCTTGTACAGGCGTTCTGTCATTTTCCGGCCGCCTCGGGCGGGAGAGGCTTTGTGCTCCTGCCCGAGATGAGCCGAAAAACGACGTCAAAACAATAGGTTATCAACGATGTCTTCCGTTCTCTGGGCCGTCGTCGGCTGCGGTTTGATCGCCGTGCTCTACGGCGTCATCACCGCGTCGCGCGTCATGGCTGCCGACGCCGGCACTCCCCGCATGCAGGAGATCGCGCAGGCGATTCAGGAGGGTGCGGCGGCTTATCTGCGGCGCCAATACACCACCATCGCGATCGTGGGCGTCGTCGTCCTCATCGTGCTGGCCATCTTCCTCGGCAAGTTCTCCGCCATCGGCTTCCTGATCGGTGCCGTGCTGTCGGGCGCGACCGGCTTCATCGGCATGAACGTGTCGGTGCGGGCCAACGTCCGTACGGCCGTCGCTGCGCAGAAGAGCCTGGGGCAGGGCCTCGAGCTCGCCTTCCAGGCTGGCGCCGTCACCGGCATGCTGGTGGCCGGCCTCGCCCTTCTGGGGGTGGTCGGGTACTACGGCATCCTTCTTTCGTTCGGCATCAAGGGCGGTAGCCGCGAGATGATCGACGCGCTGGTCTCGCTGGGCTTCGGCGCCTCGCTGATCTCGATCTTCGCCCGTCTCGGCGGCGGCATCTTCACCAAGGGTGCGGACGTCGGCGGCGACATGGTCGGCAAGGTCGAAGCCGGCATCCCGGAAGATGACCCGCGCAACCCGGCCACCATCGCCGACAACGTGGGCGACAACGTCGGCGACTGCGCCGGCATGGCCGCCGACCTGTTCGAGACCTACGCGGTGACCACGGTCGCCACCATGGTCCTGGCCTCGATCTTCTTCGTGGCCGACCCCGCGCTGGTCACCAAGCTGATGACCTATCCGCTGGCCATCGGCGGCGTCTGCATCATCACCTCGATCATCGGCACCTACTTCGTCCGCCTCGGCGCCGACAACAACATCATGTGGGCGATGTACAAGGGCGTGATCGTGGCCGCCGTGCTGTCGATCCCGGCTATCTGGTTCGTCACCGACTACGTCGTCGGCATGGGCACCGTGATGAAGGTGGGCGACAAGAGCTTCAACGGCATGTCGCTGTTCTGGTGCTCGCTGGTCGGCCTCGCCATCACCGGCCTGATCGTGTGGATCACCGAATACTACACCGGCACCGACTACCGCCCGGTAAAGGCAGTGGCGCAGGCCTCGGTCACCGGCCACGGCACCAACGTCATCGCCGGTCTCGCTATGTCGATGGAAGCCACGGCGCTGCCGGCGCTGCTGATCTGCACCGGCATCGTCGTGTGCTACCTCCTGGCCGGCCTCTTCGGCATCGCCATCGCCACGACCGCCATGCTGGCGCTCGCGGGCATGGTGGTGGCGCTCGATGCCTACGGCCCGGTCACCGACAATGCCGGCGGCATTGCCGAGATGGCGGGGCTGCCCAAGGAAGTGCGCAAGAACACTGACGCGCTCGATGCGGTCGGCAACACCACCAAGGCCGTCACCAAGGGCTATGCCATCGCTTCGGCCGGCCTAGGCGCCCTGGTGCTGTTCGCCGCCTACACCGAGGACCTCAAGTACTTCATCAAGGCAGGCAAGCTCGGCGTCACCGCGGTCGACTTCTCGCTGACCAACCCCTACGTCGTGGTCGGTCTGCTGATCGGCGGCGGCCTGCCGTACCTGTTCGGCGGCATGTCGATGCTGGCCGTCGGCCGTGCGGCCCAGTCGGTGGTCGAAGAGGTCC
>CANIRG010000405.1 GCA_947469635.1 Rhodospirillales bacterium
CAGCGCCTCGACGAGAAGGGCTCCGCCCTCCTCCAGCGCGCCGAGCTCGCGCAGCACGGCTTCGACGTCGGCCTTCTGCCGTTCGGTGTCGGGATGGGCGATGTCACGCACATGGACGATCAGGTCGGCCTCGATCACCTCTTCCAGGGTCGCGCGGAAGGCGGCGACGAGATGGGTCGGCAGGTCGGAGATGAAGCCGACGGTGTCGGAAATGACGCAATCCCTGCCGTTGGGCAGCTTGATCGACCGCATGGTTGGATCGAGCGTGGCGAACAGCAGATCCTTGGCCATCACGCCGGCGCCGGACAGGCGATTGAACAGGGTCGACTTGCCGGCGTTGGTGTAGCCGACGAGGGCAACCGTCGGCAGCCGCGCCTTCTGGCGCCCGGACCGATTGACGGCGCGGGTGCGCCGCACGCCCTCGAGATCGCGCTTGATGCGCACGATCCGCTCGCCGATCAGCCGGCGATCGATCTCGATTTGCGATTCGCCAGGGCCGCCCAGGAAACCGAAACCGCCGCGCTGACGCTCGAGATGGGTCCAGGATCGCACGAGGCGGCCGCGCTGGTAGTCGAGCGCCGCCAGCTCGACCTGCAGCCGGCCTTCATGGGTGCGGGCGCGGGCGCCGAAAATCTCCAGGATCAGGCCGGTGCGGTCGATGACCTTGGCCTGCAATTCCTTCTCGAGGTTGCGCTGTTGCACCGGCGTGAGCTTGTCGTCGATGACGACGAGGCCGATGCCCTGCTCCTCCACCTCGGCCTTGATGCGCTCGACCACGCCCTTGCCGATGAAGGTGGCGGGCGTGATCTGGCGCAGCGGCGCGGTCAGCGCCAGCCGGATGTCGAGGTCGATCGCACGTGCGAGGCCCACCGCCTCCTCGAGCTTGGCCTCGCGACCGCGCTCCGAGCGGCTGCGTGGGCTGGAGACATGCGGCGAGACCACCGCAGCCCGCATTGCCGGCTGAGCGGTCTCTATGAGCGTGGAGCGCCTGTCGTGCCCGTCGGACTCGATGTCTTCGATCAAATCAGCCTGCAGCCTCGGCTTTGTCCCCGTCGAAGAGCTGGACTGGCGTAACCGGCATGATGGTCGAGATCGCGTGCTTGTAGACAAGCTGCGAATGGCCATCGCGGCGGAGCAGCACCGAGAAATTGTCGAACCAGGTGACGATTCCCTGCAACTTGACGCCGTTCACGAGGAAGATCGTAACCGGAGTCTTGTTCTTGCGTAGATGGTTCAGGAAGACGTCCTGAACGTTTTGTGCCTTTTCGCTCATGTTCTTGGCCTCTTGCTGGGCGTCCAGCGAACCCGAGAGGGCCGCCGGTTTTGAAGGTAATGGGTCTGTACCCGCTACCGAGTTGGATCAAATATAGGCAGCGCTGGCTTCAAAGCAATGCCGCCAGCTCATGACAATTGCGGGCGTGCAGACGAGGGGGGAATTCCCTTAGTCGATCTTCGAACTGGTCCACGCTGCCGAAAAACACCGGCAAGCAGCCGGCGGCATGCGCGCATTGCAGGTCGCCCGGGGCATCTCCCACCATCCACACGGTCTCATCAGGGGCAATTCCCGTGCCGTCGAGCGCCATGAAGATCGGATCGGGCGCAGGTTTGTCCCGCTTCGCGTCTTTCGCGCCGACTGCCCGAGATATCCACCGGTCCCAACCGAGGTGCGCCACCTCGGCCCGCAGGTTGGTGCCCACCTTGTTGCTCACGATGGCGACATAGCATCCCGCCTCGTGGCATTGCGCCAGCAACTCGGCGGCGCCGGGCAATGGCGTCAGGAGCTCGAGATGGATGCGATAGAAGGTCTCGTAGAAGACCTTTTCTGCCTCCACCGCACGGGAACCGAACAATGTGGGAAAGACATCGCGCAGCGAGCCGTGCGCGCGGTTGCGGACCTCGTCCGCCGTCCACGGCGTCTGGCCGAGCGCCGTGAAGGTGTCGTGATAGCACTCCACGATCGTCGGCCAGGTATCGACCAGCGTGTTGTCCCAGTCGAACAGGACGGCGCGCGGCGGCTTGCGGGCGGCGGCAACGGTCACGTGACGGCCTCGCCCACCGAGGCGAAGCGGACATATTCCTCGCGCAGGCGCCGTGCCGTCGGGCCGGGCCTGCCGTCGCCGACCGTCTCGCCGTCGATCTTCACCACCGGCGTCACGAACGAGGTGGCGCTGGTGATGAAGGCCTCCCTCGCCTGCTTGGCCTCGGCCAGGCTGAAGGGACGTTCGACGAACTTGAGCTGGAGAGAGTCCGCCAGCGACTTCAGCGTGTGCCGCGTGATGCCCGCCAGGATGCCGTTGTCGGTATGACGTGTCACCAGCTCGCCGTTCGTCGTGACGATCCAGGCATTGGTCGAGGCGCCCTCCGTCACGCATCCGGCGTCATCCACAAGCCAGGCTTCGTAGGCACCGTTCTCGCGGGCTGCCTGCTTGGCGAGCACGTTGGGCAGAAGCGCCACGGTCTTGATGTCGCAACGCTCCCATCGGATGTCGCGCTGGGACTTCACCGCGACGCCCGCCCCGGCATCGGCCTCTGCGCGCTTGCTGTTCTTGGTGGTGAGGACCAGGGCGGGCTTCACCGGCGTCGTCGGGAAGGCATGGTCGCGTCGCGCCACGCCGCGGGTCACCTGGATATAGACGAGGCCATCGCGCAGCCGATTGCGGCGCATCAGCTCGCGGATGACGAATTCCAGCGTCTTGCGCCCCACCGGCCAATCGATCCTCAGCTCGCGCAGCGAGCGGTCGAGCCGGTCGAGATGCGGCTCCTCGTCGATCAGCCTGCCGTCGCGGATGCCCACGACCTCATAGACGCCGTCGGCCAGCTGGTAGCCGCGATCCTCGATATGGACCGACGCCAGACGATGGTCGACGTAGCGGCCGTTGACATAGGCATAACGTGCCATGGATGCCTCCTCGAATGTATCAGGCTACCGGCTCGGCGCCGTTGCGCTCGTCGCCCGTGCCACCATGCAGTCCCAGCGACTTGAGCTTGCGATGCAGCGCCGAGCGCTCCATGCCGACGAAGGTCGCGGTGCGTGAGATGTTGCCGCCGAAGCGCGTGACCTGGGCAAGCAGATACTCGCGCTCGAAGACCTCGCGCGCGTCGCGCAGCGGCAGCTGCATGATCTCGCCGCCCTTCTCCCAGCGCAGCACCGAGGGCGCGTCCTCGCTGACGTCGCTGGGCAGCACGTCGGCGCGGATCGGATCGCCATCTGGCGGCGCCAGGATCAGCAGCCGTTCGACCACGTTGCGCAGCTGGCGGACATTTCCCGGCCAGTCGTGGCCGCGCAGCACCGCCAGCGTATCCTCGCCGATCGTGCGCGGCTGCAGGCCCGTGGCATCTGCGACGCGCTTGAGAAGGTCGACCGCAAGCTCGGGGATGTCCTCGCGGCGCTCGCTGAGTGGCGGCACACGCAGTGATACGACATTGAGCCGATGGAACAGCTCCTCGCGCATCCGGCCCGCGGCGATCTCCTCCTGCAGGTTGCGGGCGGTCGAGGCGAGGACCCGCACATCGACTTCCACTCGGGTCTTGCCGGCGTCGCGGGTATAGGACTGCTCCTGCAGCACGCGCGCCAGGCGGCTCTGCAGGGCGAGCGGCAGGTCCGCCACCTCCTTCAGCAGCAGCGTGCCGCCGTGAGCGAGCTCGAAGGCGCCCGACACATGCAAGGCATCGGCGCCGCTGTCGCCGTCGGTGCCGAACAGCTCGATCTCCAGCCGCTCCGCCGGCAGGGCGGAGCAATTCACCACGACGAAAGGCCCCTCGGCGCGCTTGGATCCCTGATGAATGAGTCGCGCGACAGTCTCCTTGCCCGTGCCGGAAGGGCCCGTGACCAGCACGCGGCTGCCGGTGGGCGCGGTGCGCTCGATCTGGCTGCGCACGCCGAGAGCGACCCCCGAAGATCCGATGAAGGTGACCTCACCGCCCGCCCGGCGGCGCAGCGATGCATTCTCCTGCTTCAGCCGGTAGGCTTCGACGGCGCGATCCACGACCAGGAGGAGGCGATCGGCCTTGAACGGCTTCTCGATGAAGTCGTAGGCGCCGCTCTTGATGGCCGAGACGGCGGTGTCGATCGTGCCGTGACCGCTGATCATCACCACCGGTATCGGCGGCTCCTCGCGGCGGATGATGTCGAGCAGCTGCAGGCCATCGAGCTCGCTGCCCTGCAGCCAGACGTCGAGGATCACCATCGCCGGCCGCCGCTGCCGCACGGCATCGATCGCCTCGGTGCTGTTGTGGGCGCGCCGGGGCGAATGCCCCTCGTCTTCCAGGATGCCCGCGATCAGCGTGCAGATGTCGCGTTCGTCGTCGACGATCAGAATATCGTGGCCCATGGCTCTTCAAAAATCTCGGCGGCGAGATGTGCCGCTCATTGTGCGGCTGTCGCATGCGGATGAGCCGACGCGATTTCCTTGGCGTCGCGCCGGAATACCAGACTGATGCGCGCACCGCCACCCTCGCGGTCGTCGAGGGCGAGATAGCCGCCATGGTCTTCCATGATCTTCTTGACGATGGCGAGGCCGAGACCGGTCCCCTTGCTGCGCGTCGTCATGTAAGGCTCGGTGAGACGCTCACGCCCCTCCGAAGGCAGGCCCTTGCCGTTGTCCTCGACATCGATGCGCACGGTGACGCCGTCGTCGCGCAGCGTCAGCGAGATGTCCCCCTGCGGCAGGGTCTTGCCGGCATCGGCCTCCCTGCCCTCGATTGCCTCGCCGGCGTTCTTGAGGATATTGATCAGCACCTGGCTGATCTGGCGACGGTCACAGATCAGCGGCACCGGCCGATCGGGCAGCGAGGCGTGATAGCGGATGGCGGAGTTGCCGCTGCGCTGCAGGAACAGCGCCTGCTGGCAGAGTTCCTTGGCGTCTTCGGGTTGCACCGTGGGATGCGGCATGCGCGCGAAGGAGGAAAACTCGTCGACCATGCGGCCGATGTCGCCGACCTGTCTGATGATGGTGTCGGTGCAGATGGAGAAGGTCTCGGGATCGTCCTTGATCTGCTTCAGATAGCGGCGCTTCAGCCGCTCGGCCGAGAGCTGGATGGGGGTCAGCGGGTTCTTGATCTCGTGCGCGATGCGGCGAGCGACATCGCCCCATGCCGCCATGCGCTGCGCCGACATGAGGTCGGTCACGTCGTCGAAGGTGACGACCGAGCCGGCGTTCGACGCCGCGCTGATGCGGACCAGCAGGATCCGCCGCGTGCCGCGCTGCAGGATCTCGACCTGCCCCTGGGTGACGCGATCGGGCCGCTCGGCTGCCTGGACGGCGAGCGGCGCAAGCTCGGGGATGACGTCGATCAGTTGCCGGTGGAGCACGCCATCCTCGGGCAGGGACAGCAGCTCGAGCGCAGATCGATTGCAACGGATGACGACGCCCGACCCGTCGACGCTCAACACGCCGGCCGAAACGCCGGCCAGCACCGCGTCGGTCAGCCGGCGGCGGGTGTCGAGCTCCTGGTTGGCATCGACAAGCTCGCTGCGTTGCTGCTCGATCTGGCTGGTCATGCGGTTGAACGAGCGCGAGAGCTGGCCCAGCTCGTCATTGGGCGGCCCCTCCTCCACCCGTGCGGCGAGGTCGCCCCCGCGCACGCGCTCCGCGGCCGCCATCAGCCCGCCGATCGGCTCCGTGAGGCGCGTGGCGAACAGGATCGCCAGCCACACGGCAGCCAGCAGCAGCAGCAGCGCGATCGCGCCGCAGACCACGAAGATGATGAGCTGGCCGCGCTCCAGCGCCTCGCCGATCTGGGAATAGAATTTTCCCGCAAGCTCGATGCTCTTGATGTAGTCGACGACCCTGAGATCGACGGCATGACCGGTGACGAGGAAAAGCGGCTCACCGACGAAGAGCTGCATGACGAAGTAGGCGCCCTGCGCTGCCTCGAGCTGGATCGGGCCGCCCTGGCTCAC
>CANIRG010000406.1 GCA_947469635.1 Rhodospirillales bacterium
ATGAATTGGCCATCGCGAAATGATGCCCAATTCGGCAGCCTTGTAAAACCCGGGAAACTCAATCCCGGTCGGCTTTCAAGCCGCATTCCCCATTGGATTTACCCACTCGATTTCCTGATGAGCCTCAATTTCTTCAAGGGCCATGCGGCCGAGGAAATCGACCATCACGCCAAACCCCGAGACATCGTGAAGGTCGACCCGGAAGAACTCACCGCAGACTTCAGGCTCGGTTCTCCGGCCAGCGCCATCGACGTCATCATCGGGGGCCCGCCCTGCCAAGCATATGCACGCGTAGGGCGGGCGAAGCTGCGTGAGATCGCCGAACACCCTGAAGCCTTCAAGATCGATCCGCGTGCGAACCTGTATCTGCGATACCTGCACTACATAGAGAAACTGCAGCCGTTGGCGCTTCTCATGGAGAATGTGCCCGACATCCTCAACTTCGGCGGACACAACATCGTTCAGGAGATGGTCGAGACTCTGGACGAGATGGGGTACGAGGCGCGCTATTCACTGATCAACAGCTCACATCACGGCGTTCCGCAGATGCGTGATCGCGTGTTCATGATTGCATTTCACAAGTCGCTCGGGGCGACGATACGCTTTCCGCGCGCGTCTCATTGGTGCGATCTGCCATCGGGCTATGCCGGCACTCGGTCAGTTGCTCTCAAGCTCATCGACCTGTTTTCCGACACTGGATACGTCAAGCCCGATATAGGAAATGCGGTGTTGCCACCGGCGGTCTCTGCGACCGAAGCCATTGGCGATCTGCCTGCGATCATGCTGCACCGAGAGGGTAAGCTCAAGCGAGGCGCCCGACGCTTTACGGAGCTGACACCCTATCGAAAGATACCGTTTCGCAAACTGTCGGCGTATGCGCAGCACATGCGGATATGGCCCGGGTTTGAAGCATCCGGCGGCATCTACGATCATGTCTTGCGGTATCTTCCGCGCGACGCCGAAATCTTCGAGGCAATGCAGGAAGGAGACGAATATCCTGCGGCTCATCGGGTGGCGAATTCGCTGTTTGAAGCGAAGGCCAGAGAACTTCGGATTGCACGCGACAGCGCCGAGTGGAAGCGGTTGCATCGCGCAATGGTCCCGCCTTATGACCCCGGCAAGTTTCCCAACCGCTGGTGGAAACTCAGAAGTGATCGGCCATCCCGGACGCTCATGGCTCACATAGGCAAGGACACGTACTCGCACATTCACTATGACAGCGAACAGGGACGGGTCATCAGCGTGCGGGAGGCAGCACGCCTTCAATCGTTTCCCGACGGTTTTGTATTCGCGGGCACGATGAATCCGGCATTCCGCCAGATAGGAAACGCCGTACCTCCTCTCATGGCTGAAGCCATCGCCAGGACGATGCTGGAATCAATCAACGCTACGTTGGCTGAAAAAGCACTTTTGGCGGCGGAGTAGCTACTTCTCACCTTCGTCCTCCTCGGGACGGGCGATCATGATCTCTTCGCTTCATGTGAGCGTCGCGGGATCGATTGAGACGCTGTCAACCACAACGCCCTTCGGCATCGAGATGCCGCCGAGAATCTTCTGCGCGGCAGCTCCAATGTCGCGTGCTATCCGCAGCCTCGCACCGTCTTGATTGAGGTCGTAGATTCGCCAGAGGTCGTAGTGCTCAGACTGCGCTGCCACGATTATCTCGGCGATCGACATGTGAACGGGGCGACCAAAATCTCCGTTGGTGCTCTTGGCATCAATCCTTCGCGTCATGCCGCCGATCACTGCAGAGAAATCGTAGGACGCTACGGCATTGGTATTGGCCACCCATTCGATCTCACTTGCTTGCTGTGCATCCTGCATTTTCCTGAGGTGAAACCACGCCAGTGCTTCACCGTCGCGGCCATTCCTTTCAGCCGCTGCCTTGGCAGCTGCGAGCGTCGCCGCGCTGATGGGTCGTGGCGTTCTGCTTGTCAGCTTTTCGATACTCTGGGTGCCACCGAGGGCCACGTCTTCCAATGCGGATTCGAACTCTGGATCCTTGGCCAACGCCCAGATGGGATGAGTGGCAGGAACCGAGGCTGTCGCTGCCGCCAGCTGGTCACGTGATACATCGACCATGGTGCGACGCCCACCCGGCACCAGGGTATTAAGGTTGGCCCGCAATGACGCATCCGCAGGCGAATTTGCTGATATCAGCAGCAGGGTGACCTTCTGCGGAAGGGGGTCCCCGATGAACTCGAACACGGCCAGATCGCCTGCGGCCATCTGGTCAAAACGACCGGGCTGGTCTTGAGGATCGTAGATGAACTCGCCGTTGAGTCGCCAGTTCTTGTAGGCCTCACGCTTGGTTATGGCGCGACTGAGAAGATACGGCCCTGCGCCATCCGGACCAAGTACCGTCAGCGACACATTGATGACGTCGCCGCTCGTTGAAATTTGATCAGGCAGCGTGGGATAGAACCTTTCGACGAAGACGTCGGCGTTGAGGTTGATGGACTTCTGATTGCCGACGTCGAGCGTTCGAAACAGGCTTTCGAAGAAGGTCAGATCGGATGCCGTCAGCCGCTTCAGCGCTATCCTGTCCGGCATTACTTCCCATCTCGCGTCATTAGGTCACCAAGCGCAGACTAACCGTTTCGCCCGTATTGCCGATACCTACGAGCCCTTCCATTTTCTCTGGGGATAACACGCTATCCCTCTGCCGATTGCTGTCGTCCAGAGTCGTTGCGGGCAGTCGCCGATAACTCAGCGCGTCTTGCCCATCGCACACTCCCGACACTCTTCGTGCCGGGAGTGTAGCAGGCGTTTGGGCCTCAGGCCGTCTTGGCTTTGAGCTCGTCGAGCTGGGCCCGTGCGCCGGCGATCATGCACGACAGATCGGACGTCAGCATCACCATGTCGAAGCCGCGCTTCACCGCGCCGGCCGCGAACGCAGCACCGGCGCAGTGCATGACGCACTTGATGCCGGCCTTGTGCGCCGCCGCCAGGATCTTGTCGCAGGTGGCCATATGGAGCGGGTCCGGGTTGTCGGCGCGCGGAGGCATCCCGAGAGCGAACGACAGGTCGGCCGGCCCGATATAGACGGCGTCGAGGCCCGGCGTGGCGCAGATGGCATCGAGGTTGGCGAGACCCTCCTTGGTCTCGATCATGGCCATGACGACGATCTCGTCGTTGGCCTTGGCCACGTAGTCGGCGCCGCCGTAGTGCACGGCGCGCACGGGTCCGTTGGAGCGCATGCCGACAGGCGGATAGCGGCAGGCGGCCACCGCCATCGCGGCTTCCGCGGCGGTGTTCACCAGCGGCACGATGATGGCGTAGGCACCGAGGTCCAGGGCCTTCATGATGGCCGCCGGCTCGTTCCAGGCGACGCGCACGACCGGGACCGTGTCGGTCTGCGAGACCGCCTGCAGCATTGGCGCCACGTCCTTCATCTCGGCCGTGCCGTGCTGCAGGTCGACGCAGAGGGCATCGAAGCCCTGGCGCGCCATGACCTCGGCGGAGAAGCCGTGGGACACGGAGAGCCAGCCCAGCGTCACGCATTTCCCGTCACGCCACATCTGCTTGATCTTGTTCGGTTTCATGGTTTCCCCTCTCGATTGTTCATAGGTCTCGCGAACGAGCCGATCTCCATCAAACTCAAACGGTCCCTTGAATCAAGGCCCACCGCGGCGGCGTCAGAACATCTCGGGCGTGATGACATTCTGCGGCCGCGGCCCGACCAGCGCCGCGCGCATGGTTTCCGCCGCCTTCAGCCTCGTGTCGTCCCAGGCCTCGGGCGTGAAGAAGGCCGAGTGCGGCGTGATGATCAGGCGCCCCTCGCACCACGGCTCGCGCGCGCGGTAGGCGCGCAGCAGCTCGGGGATGGGCTCGACCGGCGGCTCGACGGGAAGAACGTCGAGCCCGACGCCGGCGAGATGCCCCCGCTTCAGCAGGTCGGCGAGCGCATCGACATCGACGATCGGCCCGCGCGCGGTGTTCACAACCACGCCTCCCTTCGGCATGCGCTCCAGCATGGGGCGCGAGATCATGCCGCGCGTCTCCGGCGTCAGCGGCGCGTGGATCGACAGCGTATGGGTCTGCTCCATCAGCGCCTCGAGCGAGCCCACGCGCTCGACGCCGACGCCGAGCTCGGTGCCGTTCGGCATGTACGGATCGTAGACGACGACGCGGAACTGGAAGGCCTTTGCCCGCAGCGCCGCCGCCGTGCCGATGCGGCCGAGGCCCACGATGCCGAAGGTCTGCACGCCGCTGCGCCGCAGCAGCGGATCGCGCACGTAGCTCCACGGCGCGGGCTGCGGCCGTCGCTGCGCCTCGAGGTGGAGCGCGATCCCGCGGCGGAGCGACAGGGCAAGGGCCAGCGCGTGGTCGGCCACCTCGGTGGTGCCGTAGTCCGGCACGTTGCACACCATCACCTTGCGCGCGGCGGCGGCCGTGCGATCGATCTTGTCGTAACCCACGCCCATGCGCACGACGCAGGCGAGCCTGGGGAACCTGGCGAGGTGCTCGGCGGTCACCGCGTGCCGCATCACCATCAGACCGTCGATCTCGGCGCAGTCGTGCGCGTCGAGCTGCGACAGGTCGCCGACGCTGCGCCACACGACGCGCACGTCGGACCCGAACACGTCGCGCTCGACCTTGTCGTTGTCGTACAGCTTCTCCGCGTAGAGCACCGTCTTGACCATGGCTTGGGCATCTCCCCTGGACCCGGCGCATCCTAGCAGGCGTCTGCGTCTGGACGCGACCGCGTGGACAATGGAAAGGCAAGAGCGCTAGCTACGGCCCTGCTGCATCGAGGAGCCGACCATGAAAGCAGTGATCGCGGCCTTGCTCGCAGGTGTCCTGACGGCATCTCCCGTGCTCGGCGCCCCGGACAATTCGGCTCGGCCGATCGTGGCGGTGTACGAAGGCCATTACGTCTGCCCTCAGGGCCTCACCCGCCTGAGGCTCAATTTGGCGAGGCGGCAACCAGGTGTGCCGGACGTGGTGTCCTTCGAGTTTGGCCCGACCACCGGCACCCCGGATATCCCGACAGGCGAATTCAGGCTGTCCGGCACGCTCGATCCCGACGGGGGTGAGCTCGTCCTCGATCCGTTGGCGTGGGTCGACCAGCCGCCCGGATATGAAATGGTCGGCCTCTCGGGGAGATCCATGGACGGAGGCGTGACGTTCACGGGCGAGGTCGTCTCTCCTCACCCGGGCTGCACCAGCTTTTCCGTGAAGCGGACGCGGTACGCGATGTAGCGGCGTTGCTGAAAGCAGGAATCAGGCGTTCGCGCCGTTTATGGCGTCGAGCACGGCGGCGGTTACATCCACCGTCCGCGCAGTCCCGCCAAGATCGGGCGTATGGTAGCGCCGGTCGGCCGTCACCTTCTCTATGGCCTTCATGAGCCGGGCCGCTGCTGCCGGCTCCCCGAGATGCTCCAGCATCATGACCGACGACCAGAAGGTGCCGATCGGGTTGGCGATGCCCTTGCCCATGATGTCGAAGGCCGAGCCGTGGATTGGCTCGAACATCGAAGGAAAGGCGCGCTCCGGGTTGAGGTTCGCCGTCGGCGCGATGCCGAGCGATCCCGCCAGCGCCGCGGCGAGGTCGGAGAGGATATCCGCATGCAGGTTGGTCGCAACGACCGTGTCGATCGTCTGCGGTCGCATCACCATGCGCATGGTCATGGCGTCGACCAGCATCTTGTCCCAGGTCACGTCGGGAAACTCCGCCGCGACCTGCACGGCGATCTCGTCCCACATCACCATGGCGTGCCGCTGCGCGTTGGACTTGGTGACAACGGTCAGGAACTTGCGCGGCCGTGAACGGGCCAGCCCGAAGGCGAAGCGCATGATGCGCTCGACGCCGGCGCGCGTAAACATGGAGACGTCCGTGGCGGCCTCGAGCGGCGAGCCCTGGTGGACCCTGCCGCCGACGCCGGCATACTCGCCC
>CANIRG010000407.1 GCA_947469635.1 Rhodospirillales bacterium
ACACAGGAAACCTTGAAGGCGGCCTTGGCTGAGCTCGACCGCCGCCGGATCCGCAGCCGCGCTCAGTCGCGATGGTATCGCAGTGCTCCCGTGCCTGCTTCGGACCAGCCTTGGTACATCAACGCGGTGGCCGAGATTGACACCGACCTCGGCCCGGATGCCCTGCTGGCCGAGCTTCACGCCGTGGAAGAAGCCTTCGGGCGGATCCGTACGGTATCGAACGCGTCGCGCCTCATCGATCTCGACCTGCTCGACTACCGGGGCGAAGTCGCCGCCGGCGGCCCCGGCCGGGCGACCCTGCCGCATCCACGGATGGGCGGGCGAGCCTTTGTCCTGAAACCCCTGGCCGATGTGGCCCCGCACTGGCGGCATCCCGTCTCGGGCACATCGGTCGATGTCCTGCTGGCGGCAATGTCGCCGGACGATGTCGCTTCTTGCCTTTTGAGCTGAGGCGGGTATAACCCGCCGCTCCCCGCCGAAATCAGAGGTCTCCATGGCCCGCGTTACCGTCGAAGACTGCATCGTGCAGGTGCCCAACCGTTTCGAGCTCGTCCTGTTCGCCGCCCAGCGCGCGCGCGACGTCTCGGCCGGTGCTCTCATCACCGTCGATCGCGACCGTGACAAGAACCCCGTCGTGGCGCTGCGCGAGATCGCCGAGGTCAAGCTCGACCAGACGATGCTGCGCGATTCGCTGATCTCCGGCATGCAGAAGCACGCCGACGTCGACAAGCCCGAGGAGGTCAACGAGATGGCCGAGCTCGAGCAGGAGCTGGCGGCAGCGCTGGCCCAGGGCGGCGCCGAAGCCGCCCAGCCCAAGGCCCTGCCGATGGCCGAGGAAGACGACGTCGCGGAGTAGCGCCCGGCGCGAGGCCTAGCAGGGCTCGCCCCTGCCATGCGCGCATTCATCGTGGAGTGAAGGCAATCGTCCCCATATAATGGGAGATTGCCATGATTCGTCAGTTCGAACTCGTCGAGCGCGTGCAGTCCTACGATCCCACCGCGGACGAGGACGTGCTGAACCGCGCCTATGTCTATGGGCTCAAGAAGCACGGCAACCAGCTCCGCGCCTCGGGCGATCCCTATTTCTCCCATCCCGTCGAGGTCGCCGGCATCCTGGCCGAGATGAAGCTCGACACCTCGTCGATCGTCACCGGCCTGCTGCACGACACGCTGGAGGACACCGACGCCACGCGCGACGAGATCGCCCGCCTTTTCGGCGAGGACGTGGCGCGTCTGGTCGACGGTGTGACCAAGCTCTCCCGCCTCGAGGTGCAATCGGAGAGCACCAAGGAGGCCGAGAACCTCCGCAAGCTGATCCTCGCCATGTCCTCGGACATCCGCGTGCTCCTCGTGAAGCTCGCCGACCGCCTGCACAACATGCGTACGCTCAAGCACATCAAGGAGCCGGCGCGGCGCTCGCGCATCGCCCGCGAGACCATGGATCTCTACGCGCCGCTGGCCTCGCGCATCGGCATGGAGAACGTCAAGCGCGAGCTCGAGGAGCTGGCCTTCGCCGAGCTCAATCCCGACGGTCGCACCTCGGTGCAGTCGCGCCTGGGCTATCTGCGGGAGAAGGGCGAGAAGCTCGTGCCGGAGATCGAGGCCGAGCTGGTGGCGACGCTGAAGGCGGGCAGGCTCGAGGCCCAGGTATCGGGGCGCGAGAAGACGCCCTATTCGATCTGGCGCAAGATGCAGCAGAAGAACGTGTCGTTCGAGCAGCTGGCCGACATCATGGCCTTCCGCATCATCGTCGACACCGTGGCCGAGTGCTACCAGGCGCTCGGGCTGCTGCACGGCGAGTACCAGGTCGTGCCGGCGCGCTTCAAGGACTACATCTCGGTGCCCAAGCCCAACGGCTACCGCTCGCTGCATACCGGCGTGATCGGGCCGCTCGGCCAGCGTATCGAGATCCAGATCCGCACGTCGGAGATGCAGGACCAGGCCGAGCGCGGTGTCGCCGCCCACTGGGTCTACAAGCAGGGCGGGCCGTCGACCGACGCGCCGCAATATGCCTGGCTGCGCAGCCTGATGGAGATCCTCGACAAGGCGCCCAACGCCGAGGAGTTCCTCGAGCACACCAAGCTCGAGATGTTCCAGGACCAGGTCTTCTGCTTCACTCCCAAGGGCAAGCTGATCGCCCTGCCGCGTGGCGCCACGCCGATCGACTTCGCCTATGCCGTGCACAGCCAGGTGGGCGACACCTGTGTCGGCGCCAAGATCAACGGCCGCATGCTGCCGCTCAGGACCCAGCTCGCCAACGGCGACCAGATCGAGATCGTGACCTCGCGTGCGCAGACGCCCTCGCCGACCTGGGAGCGCTTCGCCGTCACCGGCAAGGCCAAGGCCGCGATCCGCCGCTTCATCCGCGTGCGCCAGCGCGAGCAGTACATCCAGCTCGGCCGCTCGCTGCTCGACAAGACGTTCCACGAGGAAGGCTACGAGGTCACCGAGAAGGGGCTGGATGGCGTGCGCGCCAACTTCAAGCAGCCCAGCACCGACGATCTGGTGGCCGCGGTGGGCGCCGGACTCACCGGTGCCCGCGAGGTGCTGACGGCAGTGTTCCCCGGCCTGAAGTCGCGGCCTTCCGTCCGCAGCGGCAGTGGCGCCGACGTGGTGCCGATCTCGCGCGCACGCAAGCCGTCGAAGTCGGGCGATGCAGGCCGCAATGGCGCCGAGCCGGCAGGCCAGATCGCCATCCGCGGCCTCATTCCCGGCATGGCGGTGCATTTCGCGCGCTGCTGCCATCCGCTGCCCGGCGACCGCATCGTCGGCATCATCACCACCGGCAAGGGCGTCACCATCCACACCATCGACTGCGCCACGCTGGAGAGCTTCTCCGACGCGTCCGAGCGCTGGATCGACGTCGGTTGGGATGCCACGAGCGAGCACGACGGCGTCTACACCGGCCGGCTCAAGGTCACGGTGGCCAACCAGCCGGGCAGCCTGTCGAGCCTGTCGACCGTGATCGCGCGGCATCACGGCAACATCTCCAACCTGCGCATCGTCAACCGGTCGATGGATTTCTTCGACATGGTGATCGATGTCGAGGTGACCGACGTGAAGCACCTGGCCGACATCACCGCGGCGCTGCGCGCGACGCCCGCGATCAATGCCGTCGAGCGCGCGCGCAACTGACAAAGAGAGAGCTGCGTATGTCTTCCAAGCAACGTCTGGGCGTGAACATCGACCATGTCGCCACCGTGCGTAACGCCCGCGGCACGCCGACGCCCGATCCGCTGCGCGCCGCACTTCTGGCCCAGGCCGCCGGCGCCGATGGCATCACGGCCCATCTGCGCGAGGATCGCCGCCACATCGTCGACGACGACATCGCCCGCCTGATGGACGGCATCAAGCTGCCGCTCAACTTCGAGATGGCGGCGACCGAGGAGATGGTGGCGATCGCGCTCAAGCACAGGCCGCACGCCGCCTGCATCGTGCCGGAGAAGCGCGAGGAGCGGACCACCGAAGGCGGGCTCGACGCCATCGGCCAGCACAACCACCTGAAGCCCATGGTCGCGCGCCTCAGCGACGCCGGCATCCGCGTCTCGCTGTTCATCGAGGCCGACCCGCGCCAGCTCGAGGCCGCGGTGGCGCTGGGCGCGCCCGTGGTCGAGCTGCACACCGGCCGCTATTGCGAGATCGAGGGCGCGGCCCGGGAGGCCGAGCTGGTGCGCCTGCAGAAGGCCGCCGCCTTCTGCGAGAAGCTGGGGCTGGAGTGCCATGCCGGTCACGGCCTCAACTACGACAACGTGGCGCCGATCGCGGCGATCCCGAACGTGCGCGAGCTGAACATCGGGCACTTCCTGATCGGCGAGGCGATCTTCGTCGGGCTGGAGCCGGCGATCCGCGAGATGCGTCGCCTGATGGACGCGGCACGGGGCATCGCGGCGTGATCCTCGGAATCGGCAACGATCTCTGCGACATCAGACGGATCGAGAAATCGCTGGAGCGGTTCGGCGAACGGTTCATCCGGCGGGTCTTCACCGAGATCGAGCAGAAGCGATCGGAGGGCAGGGCGACACGCGCATCGAGCTACGCCAAGCGCTTCGCCGCCAAGGAGGCCTGCTCCAAGGCGCTGGGCACGGGCTTCCGCCGCGGCGTCTTCATGCGCGACATGGGGGTGGTCAACCTGCGCAGCGGCAAGCCCTCGATGACGCTGACCGGCGGCGCGCTCGCCCGCCTGGCCGAGATCACGCCGGCGGGCATGGCGGCGCAGATCGACCTCACGCTCACCGACGAATATCCGCTCGCCCAGGCGTTCGTGATCATCAGCGCGGTGCCCGGGACGTGAGCAAGCGCGAGGCCCCGCCGCCTCCCGTGAGCCCGGCCAGCCGGTCGCGCGGCCTCGTCGAGAAGCTCACGATCGGCGCGGCGGCCGTGATGGGGCCCGTCTTCGCGTTGATGATCGGCTTCTCGCTGGTCATGCTGGCCAAAGGCTGGGCGGCTCATGTGCAGAAGGCCAACGACATGCTGCCCGGGCTGATGGCCGACGAGCGATTCCTCGTCGACACCACGGCCTATGACCAGGGCCGGCTGCCGCGGCGCGGCGACATCGTGGCCTTCACCGGTCCCAGGATGTTTCCGGCGGATCGGGAGCGTACGTGGGTGAAGCGGATCGTCGGCCTGCCGGGCGACCGGATCGGCCTGGTCGACGGCATCCTCTCGATCGGCGGCAAGGTCGCGGTCCAGGAGCCGCTGCGCGAGCATCCGCTGCCTTCCTATCGGCGCGACCGGGTCCTTCTGCTGCGCGAACGCCTTCCGGACGGTGCCGCCTATGAGATCCTGCGCAGCGGCAACGCCCTCCTCGACAATGGCGGGCCCTACGTCGTTCCGGCCGATTCCTACTTCGTGCTGGGGGACGATCGCAGCAACTCGATCGACAGCCGGGGCGTCGGCGGCCCCAACGAAAAGCCATGGTACGTGCCGTCGAAGGATATCATCGGCCGGGCCAACTACATCTACTGGTCGGGCCTGGACCGGCTCGACCGGATCGGCAGCGCCGTGAAATGATGCCCTTGCCGACATGAGCAGCAAACCCCCGCCTCCGCCGCCCGTCATTCCCGCCCGACCGCCGCGGAGCATCGGCAAGGTCGTGGCCATCTGCCTCGCCGTGGTGATCTCACCTGTCATCGTCTTGTTCATCGTCCTCTCGCTTTTCGTGTCGGCAAATGGGTGGAAGGGCTTCACGCAGCAGAGCGGATCCATGGAGCCCAGCCTGGTCAGGGGAGACTGGCTTCTTGTCGACACGACCATCTATGCGCGAGGGCAGGCCGCGCGACGTGGCGATATCATCGTTTTCCACAAGCCTTCGGAGGGTTCGCCTGACCAATGGGAAACCTGGCTGAAGCGGATCGTTGGGCTGCCGGGGGATCAGATAAAGTTCGCCAAGGGCATTCCGTCGATCAATGGCGTTGCCGCCGGCCAGACCTATCTGCGAGATCATGCGATGCCGGGCAGCTCTGCACGAAAGGCGGTGGTGCTGCTCGAACGGCTGCCGGACGGCGCTTCCTACGAGATCCTGAAGCTTAGGGCAGATCCCCGGTTGGACGATGCCGGGCCCTATGTCGTTCCGGACGGTGCCTATTTCGTCGTGGGAGACAATCGCGATGATTCGCTGGACAGCCGATGGGCATCCGGGAATCGCGCGGCAGGCTGGTCCGTGCCATTGTCCCATATAATCGGGCGGGTCGATTACATCTATTGGTCGGGAACGGAGCGGCTCGACCGGGTCGGCCGGGCGGTCAAATGAGCTTTTTTGCACCGCTCCCATTCCGCCACCAGCCCTGCATTCGGGGCGGGAGACAGCGTCTCCGGGCCCTGCTATACGCCACGGCTCGTTGAAACGGTTATGGCGATGACGGACGTGGCAGAGCGTCGAAAGCGGGCAC
>CANIRG010000408.1 GCA_947469635.1 Rhodospirillales bacterium
AGGTCGCCCGGGTTGACCTCGGGCACGACCAGCGGCGTGTTGGCGTCCATGCGGAAGGCCGAGGAATTGTCGACCACGACCGCGCCCGCGGCCTTGGCCGCCGGCACGAACTCGCGGCTGCGCGTGGCGCCGGCCGAGAAGAAGGCGATGTCGACACCCTTGAACGCCTCGGCTTTCAGCTCCTCGACCGCGTAAGGCTTGCCTTTGAACTCGAGCGTCTTGCCGACCGAACGGGCCGAGGCAAGGAGCTTGAGCGAAGCGACGGGAAAGTTCCGCCGCTCGAGGACACGGAGGATTTCAACCCCTACCGCGCCGGTGGCGCCAACGATGGCGATGTGCTGTGCGTTCATGGTGGGCGGGAAAATACAGGATAGCCCTGTCCTTGCAATATCTCTGGTAAATCACCTATTCTGACCAGACTGACTAGATGGGAGCGCCTGATGTCGAAGAAGTGGGCGTTACAGGATGCCAAGGCGCAATTCAGCGAGGTCGTTCGCCGCGCCACCTCGCAGGGTCCCCAGGTCGTGACCTATCGCGGTGTCGACAGGGCTGTCGTGATCTCCGCCGAAGAATTCAGGCGGCTGAAGCCAGAGCGCCCGTCCTTCATCGATGTCCTTTTGGGCGGGCCGAAGCTCGATGACCAGACCGTCGACGCCATCAACCGGCGCTCGCGCGATCCCGGCCGCAAGATCAAGCTTTGAGTTTCCTTCTCGACACAAATGTCGTGTCCGAATCGCGTCGACCTCATCCTGATGGGGGCGTCGTGGGCTGGGTACGCGCTCAGGCTGCGCACGATATTTACATCAGCGCCCTCACCTTGGGCGAAATCGCCCAAGGCGTTGCGCTCCGGGCGCGGCGCGATCTTGTTGCAAGCCGCAGCCTTGTCGCTTGGTTGGCGACCATTCGCCTCGAGTTCGACGACCGGGTATTGCCCATCACCGGCGAGATTGCCGAGGCTTGGGGCCAGCTACAGGCCAAACGGCCTCTCCCCGTCGTCGACGGGCTATTGGCGGCGACAGCGCTCGTACACGAGCTTACGTTGGTCACGCGCAACATACGCGATTTCGAGGGGCTAAGCGTGCCCCTCGAAAATCCTTGGCAATCGGCGGCGGGTTAGGCCGCCGCGCCGATCTTCGTCGGCGGCCGGGTGGCGGCATCCACCACCATGTTCTTCATCGCCTTCTGCAGCTTGTCGAAGGCGCGGACCTCGATCTGGCGGACGCGCTCGCGGCTGATGCCGTACTTGGCCGACAGGTCCTCCAGCGTCTTGGGCTCCTCGACCAGCCGGCGTTCGACGATGATGTGGCGCTCACGGTCGGTGAGCTGCTTCAGGGCCGCGGCCAGCATGTTCTTGCGCTGGCCGAGCTCCTGGCTCTCGCCGAGCTTGGCCTCCTGGTTGGGGCTGTCGTCGACCAGCCAGTCCTGCCACTCCATGTCGCCGTCGGCCTTGACCGCGGCATTGAGCGACGAGTCGGGCGCGGCGAGGCGGCGGTTCATGTTGACCACCTCCTCCTCGGGCACGCCGAGGCGGACAGCGATCTTGGTCACCTGCTCGGGTGAAAGATCGCCCTCCTCGATGGCCTGCATCTGGCCCTTGAGCTTGCGCAGGTTGAAGAACAGCTTCTTCTGCGCCGCGGTCGTGCCCATCTTCACCAGCGACCAGCTGTGCAGGATGTATTCCTGGATCGAGGCGCGGATCCACCACATGGCATAGGTCGCCAGACGGAAGCCGCGGTCCGGGTCGAACCGCTTCACCGCCTGCATCATGCCGACGTTGCCTTCGGAGATCAGCTCGGCCACCGGCAGGCCGTAGCCGCGATAGCCCATGGCGATCTTGGCGACGAGCCGCAGATGGCTGGTCACGAGCTTGTGGGCGGCCTTCGAATCCCCATGCTCACGCCAGCGCTTGGCCAGCATGAACTCTTCCTGGGGCTCCAGAAGCGGAAACTTCCGGATCTCCTGCAGGTAGCGGCTGAGGTTGCCTTCGGGCGACAGGGCCGACGGCAAGGCGGCGAGGCTTGCAGTTGCAGCGGTACTCATGGGGACTCCCCCTTTCTCGTTCAGCGTGCCGGTACGAGACATGAACGTGCGTTTAGCACTCTCGTACCTCGATTGCTAAATCCGACTCTAAGACCCGGATTATCGCTGGGTCAAGTAACTCCGACTAATCCCCTTGGGTACTTAGGGAAATCACTTAACGGTGTTCAGCGACCCCACCAACATCTTGAAGTCTTGCGGCAATTCTGTGGCAAAGGTCATCTCCCGTCCGGTCCCCGGATGGCGGAATTCCAGGACCGCCGCGTGCAGCGCCTGCCGCTTGAACGATTTCAACGCCTCGGGCGCCACAGTGTTCCTTTTGCGGCCATAGAGCGGGTCGCCCACCACCGGGCATCCGATATGGGCCAGATGGACACGCACCTGATGGGTCCGGCCGGTGCCGAGCTTGGCCCTCACCAGGCTGGCGACAGGTGTCAGCGGAGAGCCGAACCGCTCCTCCAGCCAGTATTCCGTGACGGCGCGCCGTCCCCCGCTCGCCCTCACCGCCATGCGTTTGCGATCCACGGGATGGCGGCCGATGGAGGTGTCGATGACGCCGGCCTTGTCCTTGGGCCCGCCCCAGACCAGCGCCTTGTACATGCGCGTGAGGTCGTGCTCGGCGAAGAGCTTCGACAGCGCCTGATGGGTCGCATCGTTCTTGGCCACCACCATGACGCCCGACGTATCCTTGTCGAGGCGATGGACGATGCCCGGCCGCCGCACCCCGCCGATCCCCGACAGGCTGTCGCCGCAATGCGCCAGCAGGAAATTCACCAGCGTATGGTCGGGATTGCCGGGCGCGGGATGGACCACCATCCCGGCAGGCTTGTTCAGCACCAGCAGGTCGGAATCCTCGTGGAGGATGTCCAGGGCCAGGACCTGCGGCAGCGGCACCGCCGATTCCGGCTCGGGGATGTCGACGACATAGCGGTCGCCCGTTTTGACCTTGCGGGACGGCTCTTCTATCGTGATTTCTGTTTCATTCAACGGGCCAGCCAACGTCACGCGGCGGCTTTCGATCAGCGCCTTCACGCGGCTGCGGGTGAGGGATGGCAAGGCAGCCGCCAGCGCGCGGTCCAGCCGCTCGCCGGAGGCGCTTTCATCGAAAGTCACGAAGTGGCGACCGGCCTCGCTCATTTGTCATTCATGGAGTTGTCTTGACGTCTCCTGCTCAGGCGCCGCCCCAGGCCTCCGCGCCGTTGTGGCTGAAGATACTGGTCATCGTCATGGGCCTGCTGATCGTCGCGGGCTTCGTCGTGGTCGCGGCGGAAATCGCCCGCCGCATGTCTAGCCCCACCGCGTCGCGCTCGCCAGCCAGCACGGCCTACACCCAGCGCATCGCCCTGCCGCCCGGCGGCAAGGTGGTGTCGATGACCGCCGTCGGCGACCGGCTGATCGTCCATGTCGAGACGCCCGGCGCGCCGACGGCCGCCTATGTCGTCGAGCCGCGCAACGGCACCCTGCTGGGCACCATCGACTTCTCCCCCGGCGTGCCTCGGTAGCGATGTTCGACCATCTGTCGATCACCACGGCCGACCTCGACCGGGCGCAGCGCTTCTACGACGCGGTGCTGGGCGCGCTCGGCATCCCGCGCGTCAACCGTCGCGAACGCGCCATCGGCTATGGCGAGCGCCACAAGGTCGATGGCGGGTCCTGCTACCTGTCGGTCTACCTCAGCACCAACGTCGTGGCCGACAATCGCCACTGGTGCTTCCGTGCACCCAGCCGCGCCGCGGTGCGCGCCTTCCATGCGGTCGCGCTGGCCCATGGCGGCACCGACGACGGGCCGCCCGGCCTCCGCGAGATCTAAAGTCCCGACTATTACGCGGCCTTCGTGCGCGACCCCGACGGCAACCGCCTCGAGGCCGTGACGCGCCGTCCCGAGGAGAAGACATGAACTTCCGCAGCGACAACGAGGTCGGCGCCCATCCGGCGATCATCGAGGCGGTGAGCCGCGCCTTCTCCTGCGGCCCCGCCTTCTCCTATGGCGCCGACGAATGGACCAAGCGCGTCGAGCAGCGCCTGCGCGACCTCTTCGAGAAGCCAGATCTCGCCGCCTTCCCGGTCGCGACCGGCACCGCCGCCAACGGCCTGGCCCTGTCTTGCTGCACGCCGCCCTGGGGCTCGATCTTCTGCCATCCCACCGCGCACATCGCGGCGGAGGAGACCAACGCGCCCGAGTTCTTCACCTCCGGTGCCCGGCTCTATCGCGTCGACGGCCCCACAGGGAAGATCGATGCGCAGAAGCTCGCCGACGCGCTGGCCGAGCCGGTCTACGGCGTGGTGCATTTCCCGCAGCCCTCGGCCGTCAGCGTCACCCAGGCAACGGAGAGCGGCACGGTCTATTCACCCGAGGAGATCGCCACGATCGCCACCTCCACGCATCGCCATGGCCTCAAGCTGCATATGGACGGCGCACGCTTCGCCAACGCGCTGTCCGCCGTCGGCTGCTCGCCGGCCGAGCTGTCGTGGAAGGCCGGCGTCGATGCGCTCAGCCTCGGCGCCACCAAGAACGGCGCCATGGCGGCAGAGGTCGTGGTCTTCTTCGATGCCGGGCTGGCGCGCGAGTTCGAGTATCGCCGCAAGCGCGGCGGGCATCTGCTCTCCAAGCTTCGTCTGCTCTCGGCGCAGCTCGACGCCTACTTCACCGACGGCCTGTGGCTCGCCAACGCCCGCCACGCCAACGAGATGGCACGCCGGCTGTCGAGCGGCCTTTTGGGATTGAAGGGCGTCTCCCTTCTCTATCCGGTCGACGCCAACGAGATCTTCGTGGTGCTGCCGGATCCGGTGCATGAGGCGCTCAAGGCCGGCGGCGCCCACTATCATCCCTGGCCCTGCGACCGGCCGGGCGAGCACGCCTACCGTCTCGTCACCGCATTCGACACCGACCCGGCCCACGTCGACCGTTTCCTCTCCATCGCCAAGGCAGCCTGACCATGACCCATCAGCGCACGCTCACCACTGCCCATTGGGGCGTTTACGAGGTCGAGTACGACGATTCAGGCAAGGCGGTGAAGCTGCATCCCTTCTCGCAGGATCCCGATCCCTCGCCGATTGGCCTGCACATGCTGTCCGACGAGGTGGCGCGGCTGCGCGTGCGCCGGCCCGCGGTGCGCAAGAGCTGGCTCGAGAAGGGGCCGGGCGCCAATCCCGAGAAGCGCGGCCAGGAGCCCTTCGTCGAGGTGTCGTGGGACCAGGCGCTCGATCTGGTCGCCAAGGATCTCACGCGGGTGAAGACCCTGCATTCCAACCGCGCGATCTTCGGTGGCTCCTACGGCTGGTCGAGCGCCGGCCGCTTCCACCATGCGCAGAGCCAGGTCCACCGCTTCCTGAATGCGGTCGGCGGCTATGTCCGCCACCAGGATTCCTACAGCCTGGGCGCGGCGCGCGTGCTGATGCCGCACATCGTGGCATCGATGGAAGAGCTGATGGTCCAGCACACGAACTGGGACGTGCTGGCGGAGCATTGCAAGCTGTTCGTCTCCTTCGGCGGCGTGCCGCGCAAGAACGCCCAGATCAACGCCGGCGGCGCCACGCTGCATCACGTCAAGGGCGGCCTCTACGGCATGCGCGAGGCGGGCGTGCGTTTCGTCAACGTGACGCCGACGGCGGAGGATCTCGACACCGGCGGCCCGGTGGAGTGGCTGGCGATCAAGCCCAACACCGATGCCGCGCTGATCCTGGCCCTCTGCCACGTGCTCCACGAGGAGAAGCTCTACGACCGGGAGTTCCTCGACCGCTGCACCGTGGGCTTCGACACCTTCGCGCCTTCGCTGGCCGACAAGACTCCGGAATGGGCGGAACGAATTTGCGGAATTTCCGCAGCACGCATCCGCACGCTCGCGCGCGA
>CANIRG010000409.1 GCA_947469635.1 Rhodospirillales bacterium
ATGTCGATCGAAGGCGCGCCGGGACTCGCGCGCGAGCATCTCGCGGTGTTCGATTGTGCGAATCCCTGTGGACGAGATGGCACGCGCTTCTTGTCTGCGGAGAGTCACATCCGCATGATGGCTTCGGTTCAGCCGTTCATATCGGGCGCCATTTCAAAAACCATCAACATGCCCAACACAGCCACGGTCGAGGACTGCCGCAAGGCCTACGAGATGTCGTGGAAGCTTGGTCTCAAGGCCAATGCGCTGTATCGCGACGGCTCGAAGCTCTCGCAGCCGCTCTCGGCGATGGCCATCGGCACCAGTGAGCATGACTCGGCCGCCAACGACGACCTCGCCGACATGACGCCGACAGCGCGCGCGCCGATCGTGGCCGAGCGCATCGTCGAACGGATCGTGGAGCGCGAAGTCCGGCGTGGCCGCGAGCGCCTGCCGCAACGCCGCAAGGGCTATACGCAAAAGGCCATCGTCGGCGGCCATAAGGTCTATCTGCGCACCGGCGAATACGAGGATGGGCGGATCGGCGAGATCTTCGTCGACATGCACAAGGAAGGTGCCGCCTTCCGCAGCCTGATGAACAACTTCGCCATCGCGATCTCGATCGGCCTGCAATATGGCGTGCCGATCGAGGAGTTCGTCGAGGCCTACACCTTCACGCGCTTCGAACCCTCCGGCGTGGTCGAAGGCAACGACGCGATCAAGATGTCGACGTCGGTCCTCGACTACATCTTCCGCGAGCTCGCCATCTCGTATCTCGCGCGGAACGACCTCGCGCATGTCGAGCCGTCCGATCTCCGGCCCGACGGCGTGGGCCGCGGCGTCGTCGAGGGCGAACTGCCGGCAGCCGACGCCGATGCAGCAGAGCAGGCCGCCGCCGCGGTCAGCCGCATCGCCAGCGTCGGCTACGTGCGCAGCAATCTTCATGTCTTGAACGGCCGGTCGGCCGGCACTCTTGCGACCGCCGAGGCGGTCGCTGCCGGTCCCGTGCCTCACGAACTGACAGACGGCCCAACCGTCGCCTTGGCGCCTATCGCCACAGCGGCCGTCGTCGGCGTCGCGACCGGAGCGGCATTCACAGCGAAGCTCAAGGGCTTCGAAGGGGATGCCTGCCCGGAATGCGGCAACTTCGCCCTGGTCCGAAACGGGACGTGCCTCAAATGCACGACCTGCGGAGGAACCACGGGATGCAGTTGAGCAGCGTGGCGTTGCGTACCGGCGTACCCCGGGGGACCTCGCGGTTGGGGGCCTCAAAGCTAACCACAGGAGACAGTTATGGCTGCTAAGAAAAAGGTTGCGAAGAAGAAGGCTGCTAAGAAGAAGAAGCAGTAGAAAAGGAAAGGGCGGAGGCCAAACGATACTTTGGCCCCTCTAACCAACGCCTTTCGGCTTCCGCGTGGGGCCCCTGCTTGGGCCCCACCGGAAGCCACCTTACTCTAAATGAGTTTGTCCGGTGACTTCGGTCTGCCGGACTTTTTTTGTCCGTCGCCTTGATCGTGACCTGATTTCTTCCTAGATGTCGGCGATGGATACTGACCAGTCAGTCAATATCGCGTCTGCCGAGAGTCACACCGAAGGCACGAGCCGTGTCCGGCGGCCCCAGGATCGCGCCGGCGAGATCGCCCGGGCGGCACTGGAGCTGTTCGTCACCAAGGGCTTCGCCTCGACCAAGCTCGAGGACGTCGCCAAGGCGGCAGGCGTCAGCAAGGGCCTCCCCTATCTCTATTTCCGCAGCAAGGAAGAGCTTTTCAAAGCGGTGATCGTCGAAGCCATCGGTGGGCCGCTGCTGAAGGCCAATGAACTCGTCGATCGCTTCGAAGGCACGACCGAGGAGCTGTTTCGCGAGCTCGTCGCCAAGTTCCGCCAGTTCGCCGAGAGCCCGATGGGCGGCGTGGTGAAGCTGATCCTGGCCGAAGCCGGCAATTTCCCCGATGTTGCCCGCTTCTATTGCTCGGACTTCGACCTGCGCGGTCGCGAGCTTTTTGCGAAGACGTTGCGCCGAGGCGTGGCGCGCGGCGAGTTCCGCCCCATCGCGGACGTCGACATGACCGCGATCATCGTAGCCCAGCCCCTCGCCATGCATTCCGTCTGGCTCCGATCGCTCGCGCCCTATGAGCCGCGACCGCACGACGGTGACCAGTTCTACACAGCCTATCTCGACTTCGTCCTCAAAGGACTCAAGGTATGATCACCCCGCGCAAGCCCATTCTCCTCGCTCTTGCCGTGATCGCCGTGCTGGGCGGTGGCGCCTTCGCCTGGAGCAGCAGCCGACCGGCAGCGCAGCAGGCATCTGCCGACAAGGCGAAGGTGCCCGAACGGCCGCTGGAGCTGATTGCCGCCGAGCTCCACACGGTCAAGCCGCGCAGCCTCGTCGACACGGTGCGCTTCACCGGGACGACCCAGCCGATCGACCAGACCATCGTGAAGGCACGCGTTGCCGGCCGTCTCGCCGAGGTGCTGGTGCGTGAAGGCGACAAGGTGACGAAGGGCCAGGTGCTGGCGCGCTTCGAGGCCACGGAACTGCAGGCCAAAGTCAACGAACGTCAGTCTGCCGTCGACGCCGCCCGCGCCGACGCCCGCTGGACGACACGCGACCGCGCCGACAAGGAGCAGCTCGCCTCGCGCAACATCGTCTCGCAGTCCGCCGCCGACCAGGCCCGCTCCGCCGCCGAAAGCAGGACCTCCATGGTCGCGGTGGCTGAGGCCCAGCTCGACGTTGCACGGAAGAACCTCGCCGATGCCGAGGTGAAGGCGCCGTTCGACGGCGTGGTCGGCGAGCGCATCGCCAACCAGGGCGAATCGCTGCCGATCGACGGCAAGATCCTGGCCCTGCTCGACACCAGCCACGTCGAGATCGCGGCCCAGATGCCCGCCGCCGACGTGGTGCGCCTGCGCGTCGGGCTTGCCGCCATCGCCACCCTGGAAGGGTTCGGGGACAAGCCGTTCAACGGCCGCATCACACGCATCAGCCCGACCACCCAGGCCGGCTCGCGCTCGATCCCGGTCTATGTCGAGATCCTCGACCGCGACGAGGGGCTGCGCGGCGGCCTGTTCGGCATGGGCAAGGTGACGATCGCGGAAACGGAGCGCGCCTTCGCCGTTCCTGCCGCCGCCATGCGCAAGGACGACGCTGGCAGCTTCGTCCTCGCCGTCGTCGACGGAGCGCTCGCGCGCAAGCCGGTGGAGATGGTGCGCACCTGGCTGCGCGGCGAGCTGGTCGAGGTGAATGGGCTGGAAGAGGGGCAGCTGATCATCGCCGCTCCCCTGCCCGGCCTCAAGGCCGGCCAGAGGGTCAAGACGGTAGAGACCCACTAGGCGGGATCGATGAAGCTCACCCAGATCGCCGTCGACAATCCGGTCTTTGCCACCATGGCGATGGTGGCGCTGCTGGTGATGGGGCTGTTCTCGTACCGCCAGCTCGGCGTCGACCAGTTTCCCAACGTCGACTTTCCCGTCGTCGTCGTCACCACCGAATATCCCGGCGCCTCGCCGGAGACCGTCGAGACCGAGATCAGCCGCAAGATCGAGGAGAGCGTCAACGCGATTGCCGGCCTGAAGGCGCTGACGTCGCGCTCGCTCGAAGGACGCTCGATCGTCATCGCCGAATTCGAGCTGTCGGTGGCGTCGCCCCTGGCGACCCAGGACGTGCGCGAGAAGGTGCAGCAGGTCCGGGCGGCCTTCCGCCCCGAGATCAAGGAACCGCTGATCCAGCGCTTCAATCCCGACGACCAGCCCATCCTGTCGATCGCCGTGCGCTCCGACGTGCGCGCCGTGCGCGAACTCACGACCATCGCCGACCAGATCATCGTCAAGCGCCTCCAGACGGTGCGCGACGTCGGACGGGCCACCATGGCGGGCGGCGTCAAGCGCCAGATCAACATCGAGCTCGACCCCGAGCGCATGCAGGCGTTGCGCGTCGGCGTCAACGACGTCATCTCGGCCGTCAGGGACGAGAACCAGAACTATCCCGCCGGCAACGTGGCCCGCGGCAACAACGATCGCGTGATCGAGGTGACCGGCCGCATGGCCGAGCCGGGGCATTTCGCCGACCTCGTCGTCGCCCGCAGGGGCAACGCGCCGGTGCATCTCCGGCAGGTCGCCACCGTGGTCGACGGCCAGCAGGAGCTGGACAGCATCGCCACCCTGGACGGCACGCGCTCGCTTGCCATCGACGTGATCAAGACCCAGGGCGCGAACACCATCGCCGTGGCCCGCGGCGTGCGCGAGGCCGTGGCGGAGCTGCAGAAGACCGTGCCTTCCGACGTCAAGCTCGACATCGTGCGCGACAGCTCGCGCGGCATCCAGAATTCGGTCAGCAACGTCCAGCAGACGATGATCGAGGGTGGATGCCTCACCATCGCCATCGTCTTCTTCTTCCTGCACTCGTGGCGCAGCACGGTGATCACCGGCCTGGCCCTGCCCATCTCGGTCTTCGGCGCCTTCATGGTGCTGGCTGCGTTCGGCTTCACCCTGAACGTGCTGACGCTGATGGCGCTGAGCCTCGCGATCGGCATCCTGATCGACGACGCCATCGTGGTGCGCGAGAACATCATGCGCCACATCGGCTTCGGCAAGACTCACCGCCAGGCCGCAATCGACGGAACCAACGAGATCGGGCTCGCGGTGTTCGCCACGACCCTGTGCATCGTCGCGGTGTTCCTGCCCGTGGCCTTCATGGGCGGCATCATCGGCCGCTTCTTCTTCCAGTTCGGCGTGACCGTGACGGCGGCGGTCCTCATCTCGCTGTTCGTCTCCTTCACGCTCGACCCAATGCTCTCCTCGGTCTGGTACGATCCTCAGGCACATGGCAAGTCGCGCTTCGCCCGGACAGTCAACTCGATCCAGGACCGTGCCGTGGGCGCCTATCGCACCCTGCTCGGTTGGGCGCTCCGCTGGCCCAAGACGACGCTTCTCGTCGCCCTCCTCTGCTTCGTCGGCAGCTTCGCCCTGCCGAAATACATCGGCTTCGAGTTCGTGCCGCAGGCCGACCTCGGCGAGCAGGTGGTCATGATCGAAACGCCGATCGGCTCGTCGCTGGAATACACCGGAGCGAAGCTGCGCCAGGTCGAGGCGGCGGTCCGCGAGTTCCCCGAGGTCGCTTACACCTACGGCACCGTCAACACCGGCTACGCCAACGGCAAGAACCAGGCGAGCCTGTACCTGCGGCTGAAGCCGGTCAACGAACGCAAGCGCTCGCCGGAGAAGCTCGCTCAGCCGATCCGCGACCGGCTGTCCAGCATTCCCGGCATCATCGCCTCGATCAACGTTCCCGGCGGGCCGGGCGGCGGCGTGCAGAAGCAGATCCAGCTTTCGCTTCAGGGCCCCGACATGGCGACCCTCGACAGGATCTCGCAGGACGTCATGGCGCGGGCTGCGGCCATTCCCGGAATGGTCGACCTCGACCGCAACCTGAAGGCCGCAAAGCCCATCCTCTCCGTGCGACTGCGGCGCGATGCGGCGTCCGACCTCGGCCTGGGCTCGGCGGTCGTTGCCGCGTCGCTGCGGCCGCTGTTCGCAGGCGACGAGACCAGCGTGTGGCGGGCACCGGATGGCGAGAACTACACCGTCATGGTCCGGCTGCCGGCCGACCATCGCACCGGTGTCGCCGACCTGCAGCGCATCTGGTTCACATCGGGCGTCGAGCCCAACGGCATGCCGCGCATGGTGCATGTCGCCCAGGTGGCCGACATCGTGAGCGACGTCGGCGCCTCGCAGATCAACCGTCGCGACCTCAACCGCGAGGTCCAGCTCACCGCCAACGTCTTCGCGCGCTCGGCGGGTGAAGTGAGCGCCGACCTGCAGAAGATCATGGCCGACACCAAGCTGCCGCCCGGCTATCGCTTCGTGTTCGGCGGATCGACCA
>CANIRG010000410.1 GCA_947469635.1 Rhodospirillales bacterium
AGCTGCCGAAGATGGTCGGCGGCACCTGGTGGATGGCGATCCGCATCCTGCTGCGCGTGATCGTGCTGTCGGCCATCGTCTTCGCCCTGCTGGGCTTCACCACCCTGGCCGCGCACATCCACCAGGCGCTGGCCGACACCTGCTTCCTGTTTGGATTGGCGATCCTGGCGCATTGGCTGTTCTCCGACCTGCTCGACACGCTGGCCAAGCCCGAGAGCGCCGCCGGCATCTGGGTGCGCAGCCAGTTCGGCCTGGCGCCGGACGCCAGGCTCTACGGGCTGCATCTCGTTCTCCTGCTGATCGACGTCATCCTTGTGGCGGGTCTTTGCATCCTGCTGCCGGCGACCTGGAATGCCGACACCGACGCCATCCTGCGCGGTTTCGGCCAGCTGCTGCACGGGGTGAAGATCGGCAGCGTCACCATCTCGCTCACCAACATCGGCATGGCGATCGTGGCCTTCGGCATCTGCATGCTGCTGGCCCGGCTGGTGCGCGGCATCGTGCGCGATCGCGTCCTGCCCACCGTCAACGCCCCGCTGCCGCTGCGCCAGTCGATCGACGCCGGTCTCAACTATCTCGGCGTGGCGGTGGCGGCGCTGGTCGGCATCGGCGCGCTCGGCATCGACTTCACCAACCTCGCCATCGTGCTGGGTGCGTTGTCGGTGGGCATCGGGCTTGGCCTGCAGAACATCGCCAACAACGTGATCTCGGGCGTGATCCTGCTGGTGGAGCGGCCGATCAAGGCCGGCGACTGGGTGTCGGTGAACGGCCACGAGGGCTTCGTGCGCCGCATCAACATCCGCGCCACCGAGATCGAGACCTTCCAGCGCACACACGTCATCGTGCCCAACAGCATCTTCCTGCAGAACCCGGTCATCAACCGGACCTACTCCGACACCTCGAGCCGGATCGAGATCCCGATCGCCGTGCCCCAGGGAACCAATGTGGTACGGATGGAGACGATCCTGCGCGAGGCGGCGCTCGGCCATCCGCGGGTGTTGCGCGTGCCGTCGCCGATCGTCCGTTTCCTGCGCGTGTCGCCGCACGCTTTGGACTTCGAGCTATTCGTTTTTGTCGCCCTCCTGGAGGATCGGCTGGTCGTGACCAACGACCTCAATCGTGCGATCCTCGCGCGTCTGATCGAGGAGAAGATCATCGACCCCGCCGCCCCGACCGAGTTCAAGGTGCGCGACCTGGACAAGTTGGCCGCCGCGTTGAGGATGGATCATGGCACGCCGCCGGCGAGTTGAGATCACGCCGCGGCGCTGGCCGCTGGCCATGCTGTTCTCGCTCGCCGTGCTGGGCGGCGTGATCCTGTGGGCCTATGCCCCGTCGCTGCCGGCGGACCAACTGGTCAAGCGCTACACCAACGCCCGCTCGACCTTCATCGATATCGGCGGCGCACGCGCCCATGTCCGCGACGAGGGCAATCCCGACGCCCTGCCGATCGTGATGATCCACGGCTCGATGGGCTCCCTGCAGATGTGGGAAGGCTGGGTCGGCGAGCTCAAGGACCGGGCCCGGCTGATCTCGGTCGACCTGCCGGGGCATGGGCTCACCGGCGCCTGGCCGCGCGATGAATATACGGTCGAGGCCTACACCGATTTCCTCGAGGTGCTGGTCGACAATCTCCACCTCGACCGCTTCGCCCTGGTCGGCCATTCGATGGGCGGCGCCGTGGCGTGGAGCTTTGCCGCCACCCGGCCCAACCGCGTGAGCCATATGGTCCTGGTCGATTCCGCCGGCTACCCGCGCGACGGCGGCCAGGCGCCCCTGTCGGTCCAGCTGGCGCGGCTTCCCGTGGTGGGCGACGTCGGCATCTGGTTCAAGCCCGAGATCCTGGCGCGGCGCTCGCTCCTGGAGGTCTACGGCGATCCCAACATGGTGACGCCGGAGCGGGTCAAGCGGTACGCCGAGCTGCAACGCTTTCCCGGCAATCGCGAGGCCACGCTGGAGCGCGCCCGCACGCAGGAGCCGCTCGATTCCACGACCATCAAGCGGCTGGGCGTTCCGACCCTGATCCTGTGGGGCGCCAAGGATCGCTGGGTGGCGGCGGCCGACGGCTTCCGCTTCCACAACGACATCAAGGGCTCCAAGCTCGCGGTCTTCGAGAAGCTCGGCCACAACCCGATGGAAGAAGATCCCAAGGCCACCGCCGCGGCGGTCGCGGCCTTCCTGCCGGAAACCCTGCCGCCACTGCCACCGCCGGCGGCGGTCGTGGCGCCCGATTCAGGCGACCAGACGGTCACGCCCTCGGTCGAGCCCGAGCGCGATTAGGCGCTTTCCAGCAGCGCCAACACCTTGGAGAAGGCTGCGTCCGCCAGGGCTTCGATCTCGGCCTTGGTGCGATTCTGGATGGGGTGCGGCACATAGACGACGGCAGGCTCGAAGCCCAGCGAATCGCTTTGCGCGGTGACACCCTCCGCGAACTCGGTAGTGACGATGTTGACGCCGGGCAGTCCGCGCCCGTCGAGGTTATTGAGGTCGTGCAGACTGCACGATGTGCAGGAGCCTCAATCGCTTAAGGCGATCACCGCGAGCTGGGCCTCGGCCGCGATCTTCTGCAACATCGCGACCGGCGCCACCTTGGTGTTGGTGGGCTTGGCGTAGCGTTTGGTCGAGACGCCCGCGGCCTTGAAGTGGCCCTCGAGCCGGTCGAGGAATTCCTTGCCGCGCGACTTGCCAATGTCCATCAGCGCCACGGTCTTGCCCTCGAGCGAGGCGGGTGGCGCGAGACGCGCCCGTCGCGTCGGCGCGGTCTCGGCCGTGGGATCGCGCAGCTTGGAGCCACTCATGGACGGATCTCCCTGGTAACGGCCTGGCATTCTTCGCGCACCCGCTGGCCGGGCCAGCCGCCGATGATGGCGGAGAATAGACCGGCCGGCCCGCCGGCGCGAACGATCAGCACCCCGTCCGGCATCGGCTGGAACTTGTCGACCATACGGTCGGCCATGCCGGGCGGCAGGCCTTCGGCCACGTTCTGCGCGCCCCACACGAGGTCGCTGCCCGGCCGCTTCAGCGCCTGATAGAGCTCGTCCTCGATGCGGCGGCGGGTCCAGCCACCCTCCTTGAAGATTCGGTAGTGCTCGGGCGACAGCACCAGCACGGCATTGCCGGCGTCACAGAGCTTGGGATGGCCGACGCCGAACAGGCCCATCGCCAGCGAGCGCACCAGCTCGTCCGGCGTCCGCGACTTCTGGTCGATGAAGCCGTGCACGCCCTCGGCATGGAACAAGGTGACGGCGCTCTTGCCGGCGGCGATGCCGCGGCGCTGCGCCAACGGCTCCCACTCGGGATCGCTCTCGTCCTCGGCGAAGCAGAAAGTGTATTTGCCGGGATTTCCCAGCGTCGCGCGGTCGATCGCGCCCGGAATGCCACCGCCGACATTGCGCACGATCAGCTGCAATGCGCGGCCGATGGTGGCATTGGCGCGGTTGCCCTGGCCCAGCGCATTGACGCCGCTGTTCATCCCGACCTGCCGCGTGGCGGGCCCGTTGATGATCACCAACGGGCCGGAGAAATGCGTGGTGCAGAGCAGGCCGTGCAGCACGAACAGCGGATCGAGCGCCGCCTCGAGCACGCCCAGCACCACCGGCATGTACTCCGGCTTGCAGCCCGCCATCACCGCGTTGATCGCCACCTTCTCGACGGTGCAGGGCGAGAGGTTGGGCGGGATCAGGCCCACGATCTCGGAGGGCTTGCGCTCGGTGCCGCCCAGCATGCGCAGGATGCGCTCGTCGGTCGGCGGCACGACAGGAAGCCCGTCGCTCCAGCCGCGCTCGAAGCAGGCTTCTATGGGATCGTCCCATTCGCCGAGAGCGATCTCGCGCGACGTGAGGCCGGGGTCGCCGTAACGCGCCACCAGCGCCTCGTGAACGCCGGGCTCGACGCTTTTGGAGCCGCAGCCCGGCTGCCACGCCGGCAAGCCATCGCCTTGCGCCGCCGCGCCGGCAAGGCGCGTCCATTCGGCGCGATTCCAGCCCACGGTGCGCTCGACCTCGCAGCCGCCGGCGAAGCGGATCAGCGTCGGCACGGCTTCGATGTTGAGGCGGAACGAGCGTTCGAGCGTCTGGTCGTCGATCACGGTGCGCACGCCGGCGGGAAAGCTCGGGTCGTCCTGCGACAGCACGGCCAGCGCGCCGGCGCGGTCGAGGCTCTGCATCACCGGCTCCACGAGCACGCAGGTCGGGCAGTCGCGCTTGGCGACGATTACCAGACCGTCGCTCGGCAGGCCGTCAGGCATCGAGCAGCGCCTTCACTTGGGCATCAAGGAACGCCTGGTCCTCGGGATTGGCCAGAGGATTGCCGGCGCGATGGCCCCATACCGACGGGATCTCGACCAGCGTGCCGTGGCGCAGATGCGGCAGCTCGGCGCGATTGTCGTCGGTCTGGAAATAGAGGTCGGTGGCGGACGGCATCAGCAGCACCTTGGCGGAGATGCTCGACAGCGCGCGGCCGAGATCGCCGCCGTGCAGCGGCAGCGAGGCGATGTCGCCGTTCTGCCAGGTCCACAGCTGGGCCATCAGGTCGCGCGCATCGCGACGCAGGAAGCTCGCCTCCCACGATCGCACCAGGAAGTCCTCCAGCGACGTGAAGCCGAGACCGCGCCACATCTCGCGGCGATAGAAGGTCTGGCTCAGCGCCCAGCCGGCATAGATGCGGCCCATGGCGCGCAATCCATCCTGCGGCGTGCGGGCGTTCTGAACCGCCGTGCGCACGCCTTCGAGGAAGACGAAATTGTGCGGCGATGTCCTGGCCGAACCGCAGTTCACCACGATGCGCTCGACCGCGCTGCCGTAGAGCGTCGCCCAGTGATAGGCCTGCTGCGCGCCCATCGACCAGCCGTACACCATCTTCACCCGCTCGATGCCGAAGACCTCATCGAGCAGCACGCGCTGCTGGATGACGTTGTCGTAAGTGGTGATGTTGGGGAACTCGCCCCGCGCCCCCTGGTCGGTGTTCGACGGCGAGGACGACAGGCCGTTGGTGAACATGTTGGGGATGACGATGAAGTAGCGCGACGGATCGAGGCAGTGCGCCGGGCTCACCAGCCATTCGATGTCGGTATGATGGGCGCTGTAGCTCGTTGGATAGACGATGACGTTGTCGCGCGCAGCGTTCAGCGTGCCAAAGGTCTTGTAGACGATCCGCGCGTCCTTCAACTCGCCGCCTTGCAGCAGACCGATGTCGCCGCACTCGAACACGCCCTCCGACGTGGTCAAGAGAAGCTCCTGATGATCTCGCGATGCACGCCGGTATAGGTCGGCGCGACGAACTTCAGGTGCGGCCGCAGATGCTTGTGCGCTTCCGGCAGATTGTGGAAGGCGATGTTGGGCAGAAGGTGATGCTCGGCGTGGTAGGGCAGGTTCCACATCAGGAAGCGCACGACGGGATTGCTGAGCGTGGTGCGCGTGTTGGCGAAGCCGTCGTCGCTGTTGGGGCAGAGCGTGTGCTCGCACACGAGATAGAGCCTGAGCAGCGGCAGGCCGATCAGCAGCGGAATGAACCAGGTCCAGAGCACGACGGTGGTCTGGAACAGGATCGATCCCGCGATCAGCGCCACATAGAGCGCGAGAAGCCAGCGCCCCCAGCGCCGCGCCTCGGGCCAGGCCGATTCATGGATGTAGGTGACGTCGCCCCTGAAGCCGAAGGGGAAGAGGAAGATGTCGCGCGCACGGATCATCAGGAAGGGGATCGAGCTGATGCGGAACAGATACTGGCCCCAGCCGCGCGGCGTGCCCGAGGTGATGAGCTCGGGGTCGCGCAGGGGATCCTGCGTGTAGCGGTGATGCGCCATGTGATAGTGCCGGTAGAAGCCGGCGTTGTTCAGGATCGCGGCGCCCGAGAAGAAGGCCAGC
>CANIRG010000411.1 GCA_947469635.1 Rhodospirillales bacterium
GAAGCCGTTCTAACCCATCCGCGTCAGCGCCGCCTCCGGCAACGGTCCCTTGTTCACCGCCGCGATAGCCGCCTCGAGCTGGTCGAGGGTGGAGTAGCCCACCAGCATGGTCGAGACGGCGGGATGGGCGATCACGAAGCGCTGCGCCAGCTCAGGGAGGCTGCCGGCCACGCCCTCGCGCACCAGAGGCTCCAGCTCCCTGGCGCGAGCCACGTCGCCCTTGAAGTCGGGCGCCGAGCCGATCGGGTCGACGACCTGCATGGCCAGCGGATGGCGTTCCTCGGTGCCGGCGAGCGCACCGCCGGCCAGTGCGCGGATGATGATGGTGCCCACGTCAGCCGCCTTAGCGCGATCGAACAGCTTGCCGTAATCCTGGCCCGGCGCGCCCTTCGGCAGCGGTCCGGCAGCGCTGGCATTGAGCGCGTTGTAGACGACCTGGATCGTGTCGAAGGCTTTGGAGTCGATGGCCTGGTGCAGCGCCGCCGTCTCGCCGACGCCGGTGAAGCCGATGAAGCGCGTCTTGCCTTCCTTGCGGAGCTTCTCCAAGGCCGGCACCACCTCGTTCAATGCGATATCGATGGCGAGCTTGTCGCCGGCATCCGTCGCGACCAGCCCATTGTGGAGCTGGAAGAGATCGACATGGTCGCGGCCCATGCGCTTGAGGCTGTCTTCCATGCCCTGCGCGATCGCCTTGCCGATGTCGGCGCGGTGAGCCGCCGTCAGGCGCACCTTGGTGCCGACGATGACGTCGGCCTTCAGCGCCTTCAGCACGCGGCCGAGGTTGCGCTCCGACTCACCATTGCCGTAGACCGGCGCCGTATCGAAATAGTTGATGCCGGCCTCCAGCGCGCGCGCCACCGCACGCTCCTGGTCGTCCGCCCTGCCCTTGGTGAACAGGCCGCCGACGGCGCCTGCGCCATAGCCCAGCAGCGAAACTTCGAGACCGGTGCGTCCCAACCTGCGCTTCTGCATTCTTGCCTCCGTTCATATTCCTCCCCAGTCATCTGGGGAGGTGTCGCTGTCACGCAGCGACGGAGGGGTCATGGGCCTCGACTGAAGCCTCTGACCCCTCCGTCGACGTAAGACGCCGACACCTCCCCTTCGCGGAGTCCGCGAAGGGGAGGAAGCGTGATTCGTCTAGCTCTCGCCTTCGACGCGGACCTTGCCCGCCTCGTTGTCCACAACGACATGGTTGTCGTAGTAGGTCACCGTCGGCTTGGCGCCGAAGGCCGCCGCCATGCGCGTCTCCCATTCCGGCGTGTACCAGGCGCGGGCGGCGCTCTCCGACTCCCAGAGGTAAACTCCGCCGCCGCCAGCCTCGCCGTTGAGGTAATATTTCTTTACCAAGCCTTTGGCACCGAGCGCCGTATAGGTCGGCGCGGATTTGCGGGCGGCCTCGACGGCGGCATCGCGCGGCCGCTTGGTCATGGGTATTTGAACGATGGCGATGAACATGCTTGTTAGCCTAGGGCCGGGAACGACAAGGGGCAATTCATGAGCGCTGCGCTCGCCGACTGCGAGATGTGCGTCTTCGACGCCTACGGCACGCTGTTCGATTTCAATTCCGCCGTCGATCGCCATCGCGCCGCCGTCGGCGAGAAGGCCGACCTCCTGTCCGGCATGTGGCGCGCCAAGCAGATCCAGTACACTTGGCTGCGCAACAGCATGGGCGCCTACGCCAAGTTCTGGCAGGTGACGGGCGAAGCGCTCGACCATTGCCTTCAAGCCTGCGGCCTGCCTGATCCCCTCATCCGCACCGCACTGATGGGCGCCTATCTGGCGCTCGATCCCTTCCCGGAGGTGCCGGCGATGCTCGACCGCCTGAAGCGGAGCGGCATGCGCCTCGCCATCCTGTCCAACGGCAATCCCGAGATGCTCGATCCGATGGTGGCGGCGTCGGGCCTCGCCGACCGCTTCGAGGCGGTGCTGAGCGTCGACGCGGCCGGCGTCTTCAAGCCCGACGCCCGCGTCTATCGCCTGGTGGAGCAACGCTGCGGCGTCGCGCCGGCGAAGGTCTGCTTCCTGTCGTCGAACTGCTGGGACGCGCATGGCGCGGCGCATTTCGGCTTCAAGACGGTGTGGATCAACCGCGCCAGTGCGCCCGACGATGGGCTGCCGGGCAAGCCGGTGGCCACGCTCCCCGATCTTTCCTCCCTTCCCGACCTGCTGGGTGTTGCCTGATGAATACGCTGCCGACCTTCGCCGATGTCCAGGCGGCCGCCCGCCGCCTCGACGGCGTCACGCTGCGCACACCGCTGCTGGAGAACGCGCGCGTCAACGCCAGGCTGGGCGGGCGCCTGTTCATCAAGGCCGAATGCCTGCAGCGCACCGGCTCGTTCAAGCTGCGCGGCGCCTACAATTTCCTGGCGTCGATGACCGAAGCCGACCGCAGGAAGGGCGTCGTCGGCTGGTCGTCGGGCAACCATGCGCAGGGACTGGCCGAAGCGGCACGCCTGCTGGGCGTCAAGGCCACCATCGTCATGCCGGCCGACGCGCCGGCGCTCAAGGTCGCCAACACGCGCGCGTCGGGCGCGGAGGTCGTGCTCTACGATCGCGTGAAGGACAGCCGCGAGGAGATCGGCATGGGCATCGCGGCCAAGACGGGCGCCACCGTCGTGCCACCCTACGACCATGCCTGGATCCTGACCGGCCAGGGCACGGCGGGCCTCGAGATCGTCGAGCAGGCGAAGGCCGCCGGCGTCACGCTCGATGCAGTGGCGGCCCCCTGCTCGGGTGGCGGCCTGTCCACCGGGATCGCGCTCGCCGTGAAGGGCCTCAGCCCCGGCACCACCGTACATGCCGGTGAGCCGGCCGGCTTCGACGACCTCGCGCGTTCGCTTGTGGCCGGCACCAAGCAGACCAACGCCAAGCTCTCGGGCTCGATCTGCGACGCGCTGCTGGCGCCGACGCCGGGCGACGTCACCTTCGCGCTCGCCAGGCAGGTCCTGGGACCGGGCGTGGTCGTCAGCGACGACGAGGTGCTCGACGCCATGGAGACGGCCTTCCGCGAGTTCAAGCTGGTGGTCGAGCCGGGCGGCGCCGTGGCCCTGGCGGCGGCGCTCACGGGCAGGCTGCCGGTGAAGGGACGCGCCGTTGCCGTGGTGTGCTCCGGCGGCAACGTCGACCACGAGACCTTCATCCGCGCGCTCGGTCGCCGCCCCTCATGAGCCTGTCGCGGCGCGGCCGCCGTGATCTGCGGATCATCCTGTGGGCCGGCATATCGAGCGCCGTCGTCAGCGCGTGGTTCAGCATTTCGGTCTCGCAATCCGACGAGCCTGCGATGCGGGCGATCGTCCGGGGCGTCCTCGCCTCCCTGATGATCGCCACGCCCATCACCCTGTTCGAGCTGCGAAGCGCATACCCCGGCTTTCTCAGGCGCCTGCGACGACTGCCGCTGGCCGTCTATTTCGCCATCAAGCTCCTGTTCTACTTCATCGTCATCGTCGGGGGGTTGGTGACGCTGCGGCTGCTGATGCCGCTGCCCTCGGGCGGCTTCGATGCGCTCTTTCGCACCTCGATCCTGTTCGCCATCGGCATGTCGGTGGTCGGCACCCTGACGTTCGAGATCGGCGGCCTGCTGGGCTTCGGCACGCTGAAGAACTTCGTCACCGGCCGCTATGTGCAGCCGCGACGCGAGCAGAAGGCCTTTCTGCTGATCGACATGAAGGACTCGACGGGCCTCGCCGAACGGCTGGGGCCTGTGCGCTTCCACGAATTGCTGAACGACTTCTTCCGCGACGTCGCGGACGCCGCGCTCGAATGCCAGGCCGAGATCCACAAGTACGTGGGCGACGAGGCGATCCTGACCTGGCCCGCCGACTGTACCCTGGCCGACGGCGATTGCCTCGCCTGCCCCTTCATCGCCCGCGACCTGATCGCGGCCCACCGCGAGACCTACAGCTCGCGCTATGGCGCCGTCCCCGAATTCCGTGCCGCTCTCCATTGCGGCGAGATCGTCGCCGGCGAGATCGGCGCCATGCGTCGCGAGATCGCCTATGTCGGCGACACGCTGAACGTGGCCGCCCGCCTCCTCGACGCGGCCAAGACGCTGGGACACGACGTGCTGGTCTCCTCAGACCTCCTGACCCAGGCCAAGCTGCCGCCGGGGGTGCACGCCGAGGCGCTGCCCATGCTCGTCGTGCGCGGCCGCACGGCGCCGCTCGGCATATCGGCGCTGAAGCGGGCGTAGCGTTCGACGCCATCCCTATCGCAACCTTGTTTCCCGGGACCCTGCTGTCTTACGTTCGTGCTCGAATCTTTGGGAGAGTACATGAAGGGACTCGGGATAATCGCGGCCCTATGGGGGCTTCTCGCCGCCGGTGAAGCACAGGCCCAGACATGGTCGGCGAACAGCGAGCTGGTGACCACGAACCCGTCGTGTCCCAGAACGGCCTCCGTGTACGAATTCGCTCTCTCCGGCACCGAGCTATCCGTCAAACCGCCAAATCTGGCGATGCAGCGTGCGCGGATCGGCTCCGACGGATCGGTCAGCTTGACCTACCCTGGCCCACAAGGCGCGGGACAGATTACGATCATGGGCAACACGCAAACCAGGCAGATGCAGGTCACGGCAACCGGCCTGCCGGGGTGCGTCTATGCCCTGAAGGCCAGCGACGGAGCGGGCTACGCCAGCCTTCCGGCCAGGACGCTTCGGGCGTGCGAACAGGCGCTGGAATATCGCCTGCAGCCTCCGGGCAACTCGACGCCGGCAAGCCTGCGACCGTTTTCCGGCATCTGGGTGGGCAACCTCGGCATGATGTGCGCAGCGGCGATCTTCGAGAGCGTGGACGATCCCAATGCCGTGCAGATCGTATGGGCCAACGGCAAATGGTACAGCGCGCAGGTACCAACGCCGGCCGGGAATGGACGCACGACCGGGAAGTTCGACGGCGCCGGCAAGGTCTCTACGAGCAGCCCGAGGTTCCAGGGTGAGTATGTCCTTCAGAACGCACAGGAACTCAGCTTCAAGAGCAGCGGATCCTTCTCCACCCTTACCGGCACCCTGAAGCGACAGTAGCTCCTACCGGCGGATCCCGAGGCGGTCCAGCAGGCTGCCCAGGATGCCCTTGGGCAGGAAGATGATGAACAGCACCAGCAGCACGCCGTAGATGAGGTTGTCCCAGCCCACGGCCTTGGTGCCGAAGCCGATGCGCAGGATCTCGGCCAGCAGGATGGTGATGATGGCGCCGACCGTCGGGCCGAACGAGACGTAGAGGCCGCCGACGATGACGGCGAAGACCATCTGCAGCGACACCGAGATGCCGCTCACCGTGTCGGGCGAGATGAACATCTGGTACTGGCAGTAGAGCGCGCCGGCAAAGGCGGTCATCAATGCGCTGATGACCGTGATCTTGAGCTTCTCGGCGGTCACGTTCACGCCCGCGGCGGCCGCGGCATCCTCGTCCTCCGAGATCGCCTCGAGCGCGTAGCGCGACATGCTGCGATCCACCCAGCCCCAGATCAGCAGGCCGACCACCCAGACGCCGAGCGCAATCATGTACCAGACGATCTTGTCGTCGAACTGCAGCGCCAGCAGATGGCTGCCCTTGGTGCGCGCCGGCGTGTAGCCCAGCGATCCGCCGGTATGGTCGCGCGTCGCCGTGATGACCTGCAGCACGATGCCGGAGAGCGCCAGGGTCACGAGCACGAAGTAGTGGCCGGTGATGCGGAAGCGGAAGCATGGGTAGGCGACGACGACCGCAAGGGCGGCGGCACAGACAAGCGCGATCGGGATGCCGAGCCAGGGCGTCAGGCCGAGATGGTTCCACAGGAGAGCCGTCACATAGGCGCCGACGCCCATGAAGCCGCCGTGTCCCAGCGACACCAGCCCGAAGCGGCCCATCATCGAC
>CANIRG010000412.1 GCA_947469635.1 Rhodospirillales bacterium
CGACGAGTTCTTCAAGCTCGGCGAAGGCCGCAAGGAGCGCTGGAGCTGGGCGCCGGGGCAGCTCGAATTGCTGGAGAAGGCCAAGGACAAGGCCAAGGCGTCGGGCCTGTGGAACTTCTTCCTGCCGCACTCCGAGGTCGGGCGCGGGCTCACCAATCTCGACTACGCCTATATCGCCGCCGAGCTCGGCAAGTATCCGCTGGCGTCCGAGTCGCTCAACTGCTCCGCGCCCGATACCGGCAACATGGAGGTGCTGGAGCGTGTGGGCACGCCGGCGCAGAAGGAGAAGTGGCTGAAGCCGCTGCTGAACGGCGAGATCCGCTCGGCCTATGCCATGACCGAGCCGGGCGTGGCCTCGTCCGACGCCAAGAACATCGCCACGCGCGCCGAGCTCGACGGCGACGAATGGGTGATCAACGGCGAGAAGTATTACATCTCCGGCGCCGGCGATCCGCGCTGCAAGATCATGATCGTCATGGTCAAGACCAGCCCCGACGCCTCGCCGCAGTTCCAGCAGTCGCAGATCCTGGTGCCGATGGGCACCCCCGGCCTCGAGATCGTGGGACCCATGACCGTGTTCGGCCACGACCATGCGCCGCGCGGCCACATGCACCTGAAGTTCGTCAACTGCCGCGTGCCCGCCTCCAACATGCTGCTGGGCGAGGGCCGCGGCTTCGAGATCTCGCAGGTCCGGCTCGGTCCCGGCCGCATCCATCACTGCATGCGCTCGATCGGCTCGGCCGAGAAGGCGCTCGACCTGATGGTCAAGCGCGGCGCCACCCGCACCGCCTTCGGCAAGCCGATCCTCCAGCTCGGCAAGAACCTGGAGCTGGTGTCGCGGGCGAGGATCGAGATCGAGGCGATGCGGCTCATGGTGCTGAAGGCCGCCAAGGCGATGGACGTGCTGGGCAACCGCGAAGCCCGCGTCTGGGTCAGCATGGTCAAGGCCATGGTGCCGGAGAAGGTCTGCCTGATCATCGACCAGGCGATGCAGATCCACGGCGCCACTGGCATCTCGCAATGGTCGCCGCTGTCGGAGATGTACGTGAACCAGCGCCACCTGCGCTTCGCGGACGGGCCGGACGAGGTCCATCACATGGTGGTGGGCCGCGCGGAGATCAGCCGACACTAACGGTATTACCTCATCCTGAGGAGCACGCCGCAGGCGTGCGTCTCGAAGGATGGGCAACGGACACCGTCTGTGGTGCCCACCCTTCGAGACGGCGCTCCGCGCCTCCTCAGAGTGAGGTGGTTTCATAGTAGCATCGCGTAGCGATGCGTCTCGATCCGCGCGGGGTAACCCCCGCGCTGTGATGGGAACGAGCACCGCGTTCGTTGCCCACCCTTCGAGACGCGCCCTGCGGGCGCTCCTCAGGGTGAGGTCTCAAGCTATTTCCGTAGCTTTATTCGCATTGACATTTGGTGCGTAATTCGCAATACTCGAGGCCATGCCCATGGTCTCGACCCGTCCCGCGATGTTTCTCCCGCGCAGGACCGGGACCGGGCGCTTCGCGAATTCGCGAAGAGTCGCGAAAAGCCTTCGGCTCAACCTGGAAAGTGGCGCCGGATCAGGGAGTTGCGTGCCGATCCTGCATGTTTCGCGAAAAATTCGACGGTCCGAGACGGCCGCTCGCGAGGCTCGCGAGCCTCGCGAGGAATCGCCTGAAAGCCCGCAGGAGCAACGTTCCAGGGCACTCCTCGCGAGGAGGCTGTTTTTTGAGGACCCGAAACCTCATGAGAGTCATGAGGCTCATGAGCCTCATGAGGAATCGCCTGAAAGCCCGTCAGCGCGGCATTATCGGGCGATCCTCATGAGGATTGGTTTTTTCTGCCGATCAGCTCGCGCGGTCGAGGACGTGGGACAGGCGGCCGGTGAGGAAGAGGAAGCCGTCCTCGTCGAAGCGGCCCTGGTCGCCGGTGCGGAACCAGCCTTCCTCGTCGAAGGCCTTGAGGTTGGCGTCGGGGTCGTTGGCGTAGCCCGACGTGACATTGGGGCCCTGAACCACGACCTCGCCGACCGCACCTTGCGGCAGGAAGTTGCCGTCCTCGTCCATGATCGCGACCTTGGGTCCCGCCGGCAGGCCGACAGCGCCGGGCTTGCGCTTGCCCGGCGGCAGGGAATTGGACGCCATCTGATGGCCGGCCTCGGTCATGCCGTAGGACTCGATCACCGGGCAGCCGAAGGCGCTCTCCAGCGCGGTCAGGATCTGCGGCGGCAGCGACGACGCGGAGGAGCGGATCAGGCGCAGGTTCACGCCCTTGGCGATGTCGGTGCTGCGGCCGATCCGCGCCAGGATCGCCTGATGCATCTGCGGCACCGCCGTGTACCAGGTCGGCTTCACCTCGTAGAGCCAGGCGAAGAAGGACACGGCATCGAAGCCCGGCATGCAGCTCACCGAGGCGCCGCTGGCCAGCGACGACAGCACCGACGCCACAAGCCCATGGACGTGCGACAGCGGCATGACGTTGAGGCAGCGGTCCTTGGGCGACAGCGCCAGCGAGCCACCGATGTGGCGTGCCGAGGCAGCGAGATTCGCGCCGGACAGCGGCACCAGCTTGGGCCGGCCCGTGGTGCCCGACGTATGCAGCAGCAGTGCGATCTCGGGCCCGCGCGATGGACCGCTCTTGATGGCCTTGGCGGGGCCGAGCGCCGACACGTCGAGCGTGAATTCGCCGGCCGGGCCGCTTGCCACCGGCAGCAGCTCGAGGAGCGGCAGGTCCATCTTCTTGGCCACGGCGCGCACCGGGCCCTCGATGCCCTTCTGCACGATCACGGCCTTGGGCCCGAGATCACGCAGCTGGCGCTTGAGGATGTCGGCGGCAGCGTCGGGATCGAGCGGTGCCGCGCTGCAGCCCGAGGCCACCGCGATGAAAGCCGCAGCCATCTCCGGCCCGTTGGGCAGCACGATGGCGACACGATCCTCGCGGCCGATGCCGACGCCGTTCAACGCAGCGAGCGTCGTGTCGACCAGCTTCTTCAGGCTGCCGTAGTCGAGCCACGGACGGCCCGGCGCGCCGATGGCCGGCGCGTCCTTTCGAGCCGTCGAGGTGACGTCATAAACGATCTGGACCATCGCGCCGTCCTAGGCTGCTCGCGCGCCGATGGCGGCGCCCGCCGGAAAGTTCCAAACCGTCATCCGCATACTCCTGAACATCGCCCGACTCGATGCACGCCCGTCAACGTGCGAAGGGGGCGTTTACCGGCCTATGGCCCCTTAGGCCAGCCTCAAATTGACCGGGTCCGTGGGAGCTGGCACGCGGCTTGCGCATCGCGGCCCGCTTGCACGGCGCCCTCATAACGGCTTCGATCGCAACACGAGCGCAGACTGGGAGAAGAATGGACGCGGCCTATATCGTCGAGTGGCTGAACCTGGTCCTGCGCTGGGCCCACATGATCGTGGGCGTCGCCTGGATCGGCGCCTCGTTCTATTTCATCTGGCTCGACAACCATCTGCACCAGCCGCTCGATCCGGCCGACGCGGCCAAGGGCATCGGCGGCGAGGTCTGGGCGGTCCACGGCGGCGGCTTCTACACCGCCAAGAAATTCTCGCTGGCGCCGGAGACGCTGCCGCCCGAGCTGCACTGGTTCAAATGGGAGGCCTACTCCACCCTCGTCACCGGCTTCTTCCTGCTGGGCCTCGTCTATTACTACGGTGCCGAGATCGCGCTGATCGATCCCGCGGTGATGGCGCTCGACAAGGGCGAGGCCATCGCCATCGGCCTCGCCTTCCTGGTCGGCGGCTGGATCGTCTACGACCGGCTCTGCCGCTCCGCCCTGGGCAACGACGAGGCGGTGCTGGGCGGGCTGCTGTTCTTCTACTGCGCGGCGTCGGCCTGGGCGCTCTGCCATCTCTTCTCCGGCCGCGGCGCCTATATCCACTTCGGCGCCATGCTGGGCGTGATCATGGTGCTGAACGTCTATTTCGTGATCATCCCCGGCCAGACCGAGCTGGTGAAGGCCAAGCAGGAGGGCCGCAGGCCCGATCCCAGGCACGGGCTGATGGGCCGCCAGCGCTCGGTCCACAACACCTATTTCACCCTGCCGGTGCTCTTCACGATGATGAGCAACCACTATGCCGGCCTCCATGGCCACGAGTGGAACTGGGTGCTGCTGATCATGATCTCGATCGCTGGCGCGCTGGTCCGCGTGTGGTTCGTGCAGCGCCACAAGGGCAACGCCAACCCGCTGATGCTGGCCGCCGGGCTGGTGATGCTGGTGCTGACCGCCTTCGTGGCGCTGCCCCGACCCTCCGACCTCGGCAGCGGCCCCGCTGCCTTCGAGGATGTGCAGACCATCCTCCAGGCGCGCTGCGTCTCCTGCCACGCGACCAAGCCTACCCAGGAGGGCATCGCCGCTCCGCCCAAGGGTGTGATCTTCGAAAGCGCGGCGCAGATCCGCGACCGCGCGGCGGCGATCAATCAGCAGGCCTTCATCACCAGGGTGATGCCGCCCGGCAACATGACCCAGATCACCGATGCGGAGCGGCGCACCATCGCGCGCTGGTTCAAGTCGGGCGCCCCGCAATGAGAAAGGTAGGCAGGCCGTGACCCATTGGCTGATCGCGGCGGGCGTGCTGGTTGCCTGTGGCCTCGCGGCCTGGCTGTACGATCGCGGCTCCCAGGCACGGGATCGCGTGCGCCGCGCCTGGGCCGATGTCGAAGCCCAGCTCGTCAAGCGCCACGCCTACGTGCCCTTCCTGACCGCAGTGGCCGGGGAGGACCCGGGCGCGGTCGAGGAACTGACGGAGGCGACGGCCAAGGCCGTGGCCGCCAAGGCGTCGCCAGTCGCGGACCGGTTCGCGGCCGAGGAGCGTCTCTCCAAAGCCCTCCAACGCCTCCTCGCGCTGGCCGAGAGTTCCCCGGTGCTGCATGCCGACCGGGACTTCCGGATGTTCCGCGAGCAGCTCGAGGATATCGAGGTCAAGCTCGCCGGCGGCCGGCGCTCCTACAATGCCGCGGTCCAGGAATGCGGCTCGGCCGGCGATGGGGTTTTCGGTCCTACGACGGCGCCGCCCGTTCCCGTGGGCTCCCTCCAGCCCTGAATCGCCAGCAAAGGGACCGTCAGCGTGCGATTGCACGGCGGCTGCCAAGGAGCGCACAATAGGAAGATGATCACCGGCTCCTCCTCGTGGCCCCTGCGCCGCCTGCTGATGGCGGGACTGGCGCTCGTGATGGGCTTCCTGTCCTGGCAACTGGTGCCCGATCGCGCCCAGGGCGAGGTCGTGCGCGACACCCAGTCGGCCGAAGCGCCGGCCCCTCGCGCCAAGCCGGGAAAGAGCTGGGGCGCCAGCGTGGGCTTCGCCGACCAGCGCCGCCTCGACGAGCACTTCCAGAAGCACGGCGCCGAGTTCGGCCGCATCACGCGACAAGACTACCTGCACCAGGCGCAGCTGCTGCGCGACACCGCCGTCGGCGGCCCGGTGCTGGAGACCGTACGCAAGGACGGCGTCACCACGCGGTTCGACCGCCAGACAGGAGCTTTCATCGCCTTCAATCCCAACGGCATCATCCGGACCTTCTTCAAGCCCAACGACGGTGAGCGCTACTATCGCCGCCAGGCGGAGCGCGGCAGCGAATGAAGCCTCCGTCGCCGACCCCGCCCGGTCCGCCGCCGCCGCTGCCCAACGTCGAGGACCTGCGTGAGCTGATCGACCAGTGGTCGACCTTCGCGGGTGACCTCGAGCGCCAGGGCTATACCTTCGACCTCGACAACTGGCTGAACGACGTCGACGTGCGCGAGCTCATCCTCGAAGCGCTGCCGATGTTCAGCCGCGAGGAGATGGGCGATCACGCGCTGAAGCTCGACGGCGCCGACAAGACCTTCAAGGAGGCCACCCGC
>CANIRG010000413.1 GCA_947469635.1 Rhodospirillales bacterium
CAGTGGCGGCGGCGGCGGTGGCGGTGGAGCCCCGGCACGTGGCGCCGCGCCGGCGGCCGCGGCCAACGCGCCGATCGACACCGCGCCGCTGCGCAGCGTCGATGCGTCGGTGAAGTTCGCCGCCGGGACGCTCATCTCGGGCACGACGCGCATCGCCAATGCCGATATCGCGGCCACGCTCAAGGACGGCGTGCTCACGCTCTCTCACTTCAAGGGCGCGCTCTACGGCGGCCAGCTCGCCTTCTCGGGCGTGGTCAACGGCAGCCAGCCGGCGCTTTCCTTCGACATGAAGGGTGACGTGAACGGCATCCTGCTGGGCGAGATGATGCGCGCCACGTCGGGCAGCAACCAGTTCGGCAGCGCCGTCAAGATCACCATCGACGGCAAGCTCAATGCCAACAGCATCGCCATCAAGGGCGGCGGCACGACCTCGGAGCAGATCAAGAGCTCGATGGCGGGCAGCGCCCAGCTCGGCGGCCATGTCTTCGTCGGCGCCGACAAGACGTTGACCATGATCGGCGGCGCGGCGACCGGCGCGGTCGGCGGCGTGATCGACAGCACCGTCGGCAACGCGCTGGGCGCGGTCGGCCAGAAGGGCGGCGTCGGCGTCGGCAACATCCTGAACGCCATCTCGCTGGTGCTGAATCGCTTCGTGAACCACGACAACGCCATCTCGGGCCGCGTCGACATCGTGGGCGGCGTGCTCACCGACAAGGGCCTGGCCGTCCAGGGCAGCAAGGCCGTGGCCAATGTGTCCACCCGCACCAACCTCGCGGCCTCGACGACCGACACGACGATCAACTTCGTGATCTCGGAGGAGCCGTCGGCGCCCTACCTGATCACCACCATCCGCGGTCCGACATCGAACCTGAACTACAACGTCGTGCGCGGCTCGGCCAAGGATCCGCCGGGCTTCGCCAGCACCCTGCCCGGCGTCGGCGGTGGCAATTCCGGTGGTGGCGGTTTGATCCCCAGCATCCCCGGCCTCGGTGGCGGTGGCGGCGGACAGCAGCAGCCGGGCAACAAGGCGCCCGGCGGCGGCCTGCCGATCCCCAAGATCTTCGGCCGCTGAGCCAGCCCATGCTCGATCGCCTGCTGGCTGCATTGCGTGCGCGGTTCGGATCCGCGCCCGCCCTGGCCGAAGCGCCGAAAGGCGTCGAGGTGCTGGCCGCCATGGCCGACCGCCGTGTGATCCGGCGCTACACCGACAGTCCGATCGATCCGGCCCTGCTGGAGACGCTGTGCGCCGTGGCGCTTTCGGCACCCTCCAAGAGCGACCTGCAGCAGGCCGACATCGTCATCGTTACCGACCAAGGTCAGCGCGACCGGCTCGAGGCGTTGCTGCCCGACAATCCCTGGGTCAAGGCGGCGCCGGCATTCCTAGTGTTCTGCGCCAACAACCGCCGCCACAGGTTGTTGTTCCAGTGGCGCGACCGGCCGTTCGTGAACGATCACCTCGATCCCTTCTTCAATGCCTCGGTCGATGCCGGCATCGTGCTGGCGACCTTCGTGGCGGCGGCCGACCGGGTGGGGCTGGGGACCTGCCCGATCAGCGCCATCCGCAACAAGCCTGTCGAGGTGTCGGAGATTCTCGGCCTGCCCGACCATGTCTTTCCGGTGGCGGCGCTGGGCGTCGGCTGGCCATCCTTCGAGGGAGTGATGAGCCCGCGGCTGGGGCTCGACGTCACGATCCACCGCGACCGCTACGACGAGTCCGGGCTCAAGGACAAGGTCGAAGCCTACGACATCCGGCGCAACACGACCCAGCCCTACAAGACCCAGCGCCACACCGACAGGTTCGGGACGAGTGAAAGTTACGGCTGGTCCGAGGACAAGGCGCGGCAATATTCGGTGCCGGAGCGCGCCGATTTCGGTGCTTTCGTGCGCCGCAAGGGTTTCAAGCCCGACTGACACTACGCTTGCGCAGCACGTCGAGGACGTGCAGGCGCAGCGCGCTCGACAGGTTGCCGGTGGTGCCGCGGGCGTGATCGATCTCCGAAACCAGGGCATTGAGCGACAGGCCGCGCTCGACGGCGATGGCCGTCAACTCGTTCCAGAAAGCATCCTCCAGCGAGATGCTGGTGCGATGGCCATCGATGGTGATCGAGCGTTTGCGCATTTCTTGCACTGTGACAGCGGCAAGACGCCTCCTCAAGCCGCCTTGCCCGCACCATATCCCGTCCCGTATAAGCGCCGCCAACAACCCCCTCGGAACACATCATGGATATTCGCAACGTCGCGATCATCGCGCACGTCGATCATGGCAAGACCACGCTGGTCGACTGCCTGCTGAAGCAGAGCGGCACGTTCCGCGAGAACCAGCAGGTGGCCGAGCGTGCCATGGATTCGAACGACCTCGAACGCGAGCGGGGCATCACCATCCTCGCCAAGGCGACCTCGGTCGTCTGGAAGAACACGCGCCTCAACATCGTCGACACGCCGGGCCACGCCGACTTCGGCGGCGAGGTCGAGCGCATCCTGTCGATGGTCGATGGCGTCGTGCTGCTGGTCGATGCCGCCGAAGGTCCGCTGCCGCAGACCAAGTTCGTGCTGGGCAAGGCGCTGCGCCTCGGCCTGAAGCCGATCGTGCTGATCAACAAGGTCGATCGCGCCGACGCCCGCTCCCACGAGGTCCACGACGAGGTCTTCGACCTGTTCTCGGCGCTGGAAGCCAGCGACGAGCAGCTCGACTTCCCGACGCTCTTCGCCTCGGCCCGCCAGGGCTGGGCCGCTGTATCGCTCGAGGCGGAACATACGGACATGGAGCCGCTGTTCGACCTGGTGCTGAAGCATGTGCCGCCGCCCAAGATCGATCCCGATCCGGCCTTCCGCATGCTGGTGACCACGCTCGAGGCCGACAATTTCCTCGGCCGCATCCTCACCGGCCGTATCCTGTCGGGCTCGATCAAGCCCAACACCACGATCAAGGCACTGGCCCGCGACGGCAAGGAGCTCGAGCAGACGCGCATCACGCGCGTGCTGGCGTTCCGCGGTCTCGAGCGCGTGGCGCTGGAATCGGCCGAGGCGGGTGACATCGTCGCCGTCGCCGGCCTCAAGGTCGCGACCGTGGCCGATACCATCGGCGACCTCACGATCAGCGAGCCGATCGCCTCGCAGCCCGTGGATCCGCCGACGCTCGCCATGACCTTCTCGGTCAACGACTCGCCGCTGGCCGGCACCGAAGGCGACAAGGTGACGACCCGCATGATCCGCGCCCGCCTGATGCGCGAAGGCGAGGGCAACGTCGCCATCCGCGTCAGCGACACCGAGAACGCCGATTCCTACGAGGTCGCCGGCCGTGGCGAGTTGCAGCTCGGCGTGCTGATCGAGACCATGCGCCGCGAGGGCTTCGAGCTCGCCGTCGGCCGTCCGCGCGTGCTGTTCCAGACCGATCCGAAGACCGGCCAGCGCCTGGAGCCGATCGAGGAGGTCGTGATCGACGTCGACGACGCCTATACCGGCGCCGTCGTCGAGCAGATCTCGCTGCGCAAGGGCGAGCTGCAGGACATGCGCCCCTCGGGCGCCGGCAAGACGCGCCTGGTGTTCTACGCCCCGTCGCGCGGCCTGATCGGCTATCACGGCGAGTTCCTGACCGATACGCGCGGCACCGGCGTGATGAACCGCATCTTCCACGAGTACGGCGCCTATCGCGGCCCCATCGCCGGCCGCCGCAACGGCGCGCTGATCGCCAATGCCGCGGGCAACGCGGTGATGTACGCGATGTGGAACCTCGAAGAGCGTGGCCCGATGTTCATCGATCCCGGCGTGCCCGTGTACATGGGGATGGTGATCGGCGAGCACAGCCGCGGCAACGACCTCGAGGTGAACGTGCTGAAGGGCAAGCAGCTCACCAACATCCGCGCCGCCGGCAAGGACGAGGCCGTCCGCCTCACGCCGCCGCGCAAGATGTCGCTCGAGCAGGCGATCGCCTATATCGAGGAAGACGAGCTGGTCGAGATCACGCCCAAGTCCATCCGTCTGCGCAAGCGCTTCCTCAACGCCGAGGATCGCAAGCGCGCCAAGAAGCAAGCCGCCTCGCAGGCGGCGGAATAGGGAAGACACCATTTTGAAAAACCGAGGCGAAACCTTCACCGACCGGCTCGAGACCGCTGCCAAGGCCAAGCAGGCCCTGCTTGCGAAGGCCAAGGCGAAGAACCCCGCCAACGATCCCGAGTTCGCCGCCCGGCAGGAGGCACGCGCCGCCGCGGCCTATGCCCGCGAAGAGCGCGAGGCCAGCCGCCAGATCGCCAAGCTGGCGGAACGGGAGAAGGAAGCGGCCGAACGTGACGCCGAGAAGGCCAAGCAGGTGACGCTCGAAGCCGAGCGCGCCGGCCGGGTGACCCGCCAGCAGGCCGAGAGCATGGCCGAACGCAAGGCCGCCCGCGACGCCCGCTACGCCGCCCGCAAGGCGCGCAAGAAGTAGCTGTCTCATTGGACCGCGGGCTTCCAGTCCGCGGTCCGCTCGCCTTACAAGCTGCCCGTCAGCGAGGCGCGTTGGCTGATCTCGATGTGGTTGCCGTCGGGATCGACGACGAAGGCATAGCGCACCGTATCGCCCAGGAGCTTCGGCATCATGCCCGAGGCTCCGCCGCGCGCCAGGATACTTTCGTATTCGGCGACGCAATCCCACACCTGGACCGTCATGTAGCGGTAGCCCGGGCCGCGCCATTCGCCGGCACGCTCGACCTTGCCTTGTCCTGCGACCACGACCAGGGAGTCGCCGCAACGATAGCGGCCACGGCCCACGCGCTCGAACTGCATGGCATGGGTCCAGAACCGGTCGTGCTGCGCGGGGTCGTTGACCGCGAGCAGGATGGCGATTCCCGTGACGCCGTCATGGCCCTTCGGCACCAGGCGGACCTTGTTGCCGTCGGGATCGGCGAGCGGCTGCGCCGCCGCCAGGCCCTCGCGCGCGATCTCCAGGCCCACGATGCCGGAGGGCGGCATCGCCGGCAGCGGATTGCGGGCATGGTTCATCTTCAGGATCGAGCCGTTCATGTGGTGGCGGTGCTGCTGCATGCCGCCCCCCAGCTTGCCCAGATGGTCATAGGGCAGCCCGACCGTCGCCTGCCAGAAGGCGAGCTGCTCCTCGCGCTTGTTGGAGAACAGGCCGAGGTCGAGGTGCTGCTTGGCAAGGTTCATGGCGGCAAGTGTAGCAGATACAAAACAGACAAAAGCCGACCGGACTCGGTCATGAGCCGGTTGCTAGAAAGGTTGCGGGTGAGGGGTCGGCAGGTGGGGATCTGCTGCCATAGAGTGGGTAGTTTCATGACGTTTCGCGCCATCGTCGGCACGATCGCCGTGCTCGCAGGCTTTGCGGTCGTCGAGCGGTCGGTGGATGCCAGCACCAGCAGCCAGGCAGGCTCCTGCACCTCCGCGCAGGCCTATGCCCTGCTGCAGCCTGGAGAGCGCCTCGCGGTGCGCAGCCAGCCGGCACCGGACGCGACCGTCATCGGCATGCTGCCGGCCTCGCCGGTCACTGTCGTCTCCAGCCAGAGTGGCTGGGCCCGGATTGCGCTGGAGAACGATCCGACGCGGCCGCAGGGCTGGATTCCGGCCGACCTGATGATGGTCGATGCCCGCGTCGATGGCGCCATCACGGCCTACAGTCGGCCCGGCCTGATGGGACGCAAGCTCGCCCGTATCGAGAGCGAGGACACGAGGTTCCGCGTGCTGGGCTGCCGCGGCGACTGGATGCAGGTGATCAGCGAGCGCCACGGCAACGTCTGGATCGACCGCTGGTGCGCCAAGGAAGAGGGCTGCCGCGGCTGAGTTTGATACGCCATTTTAGTGGCACTCGTGTCTTCCGGACCGCGGGCCTCCA
>CANIRG010000414.1 GCA_947469635.1 Rhodospirillales bacterium
CGGCTTTCAAGCCGCATTCCCCATTGGATTTACCCACTCGATTTCCTGATGAGCCAAAGAAAGTTATCCACCGTGCCACCAGCTGCCGGCGACCACGACGCCGGTCGACAGAAGCCGCCGGTCGCCGATCAGCCGCTCGCCGATGGAGTCCGAATAGTCGAACTTGCCGGTGGTGAGGTCGATCACCGTGGCGTCGCCCACGCTGCCGGCCTTCAGCGTGCCGAGATCGGGCCGCTTGATGGCTGATGCCGGGCCCACCGTGGCGAGCTTGATCACCGTGGCGAGGTCGACGCCCAGGCACAGGAACTTGGACATGGTGGTCAGCAGGTCGAAGGCCGGCCCGTCGATCGAGACGACATGGACGTCCGAGGAGATGGCGTCCGGCAGGAAGCCGGCTGCCAGCATGCCGCGGGCCGTGGCGAAGCCGAACGAGCCACCGCCATGGCCGATGTCGAAGATCACGCCCCGCGCCCGGGCCGCCAGGATTTCCTCCCGCACCTTGCCGTCGGGACGGACAGGGGCGTTGGGGAAAGGCCGGAAGCAGTGGGTGAGAATGTCGCCGGGCCGCAGGCGGCTCATCACCTCATGACGCGAAGGCGGCGGTGCATCGAGATGCGCCATCACCGGCAGGCCGACTTCCTCGGCGACGTCGAGGGCGATGTCGAGCGGCATGATCCCGCTGGTGCCGCTCGCCGACTTGCCGACCCGCACCTTGATGCCGAGCACGAGGTCCTTGTTCTCGAGCGCCACGCGCACGGCCTCGCGCGGGTCGATCAGGCGCATGTCGGCGCACTCGCCCACCATCACCGTCTTGGAGAAGGCGAAGATGCCGGGGAAGGAGACGTTGAGGTAGGGCAGGATGCGGACCGGCGAGGGCTCGATCACGTGCTTGCGGAAGCCGTGGAAATTGCCGGGGCCGGCGCTGCCGGCATCGATGAAGGTGGTGACGCCGCCGGTGCGCGCCAGCAGCTCGGCGGCGACGCCGAGCGAGGTGCCGCCCCAATAGACGTGGGTGTGGAGGTCGATGAGGCCCGGCGTCACGATCTTGCCCGCAACGTTGCGCGTATCCTTGCCTGCGAGGTTGTCGCCGATGGCCGCGACCTTGCCGCCGCTGAAGGCGACATCAGTCACCTTGTCGAGCCCTTGCGACGGGTCGATCACCCGACCACCCTTGAGTACCAGATCGTTCATTTCACTCTCCCATCCCGATGTTCTGTGTCCCGCTCGTCACCGCGGCAGGCTGAGGTTTTCCAGTCCCAGCCAGTCGGCCATCAGCCGCAATTCCTCGCGCAGCGGACCCGCCGCGTCCTTCGCCTTCACGCCCTGCTCGAAATGGATGGCATGCGCCACCAGACGGCTTGCCGCACGATCCGACTTGAGGTCGACGCGCGCCACCAGCCGGTCGCCCAGCAGGAACGGCAGCACGTAGTAGCCGTGCTTGCGTTTGGCGATCGGCGTGTAGATCTCGATGCGATAGAAGAAGTCGAAGAGCCGCTCCGTGCGGTCGCGTTCCCAGATCAGCGGATCGAACGGCGCCAGAAGCGCCCGCGCCTCGACCTGGCGCGGCAGGCGCGCGGCGGGGTCGAGATAGGCGGGATTCTTCCAGCCTTCGACGGCAGCGGGCAGAAGGTCGCCGGCCTCCACCAGCTCGGCCATGCGCGCCTTGGTATCGGCAACGGGAAGACGGAAGTAATCGCGCAGGTCGCCCGCCGTGGCCACGCCCATGGCGCGCGATGCGATGCGCAGCAGCTCGCGCTGCGCCTCCGCGGGCTCGGGCGTGGGCAGCGCCAGCACTTCTACGGGCAGCACGCGCTCGGTGAGATCGTAGACCCGTTCGAAGGCGCCGCGCCGCGTCGCCGTCGTCGCCTCGCCCGCGAAGAAGAGCCACTCCATGGCGAACTTGGCGTCGCTCCAGCCCCACCATGGACCTGTCTTGCCGGTCCCTGAATCCAGATCGGAGGCGGCGAGGGCGCCACGGTCGACGAGCTGCCGCCGCACCTCGTCGATGTAGGCGGCCTTCTCGCGACGGAAGACATGCAACTTGTTCTTGATGTCGCCGGCGTGCGCCGCCGCGGCGCGCGCCATGCGCCATCGCCACAGCGGATGGCTCGACACCGGCAGCAGCGACGCCTCGTGCGCCCAGAACTCGAACAGGCCGCGCTTGCTCTTGCGGCCCCAGGCGAGCGCGTCGAGCTGAGTGCTGTCGTAGTTGCCCAGTCGCGAGAACAGCGGCAGGTAGTGCGCGCGGGCGAGCACGTTGACCGAGTCGATCTGCAGGAGGCCGAGCCGGTCGATGGTGCGCTTCAGCGATCCGGTATGCGTCGTGTCGGGACGAGGCGTCGCAAAACCCTGCGCGGCAAGCGCGATGCGGCGAGCCGCGGCGAGCGATAGCTTCAAACGGTTCAAGCGAAGACCCCCGACCCGAATAGCACAGAGCACGCTGCCGCGGGGACGAAGTTGTCCCGAGGACGGCCGGACGACGGTTCGCTATTGTGGCGCCCGCAGCATTGGAAGCGATGGCACTCGAAAGCGATCTCTACGGGCCGGTGAAGGCCCTGCTCGAAGCGCAAGGCTATCTCGTCAAGGGAGAGATCCGCGGCTGCGACGTGGTGGCGGTGCGCGGCGCCGAGCCGCCGGTGATCGTCGAGCTGAAGCGCATCTTCAACCTTGGCCTGGTGCTGCAGGGCGTCAACCGCCTGGCGCTGAGCGACACGGTCTACCTCGCCATCGGCGCCTGGCCCAAGAACATGCGCGATGTGAAGAAGCTCTGTCGGCGGCTGGGGCTCGGCCTGCTGGTAGTGGCCAAGGAGCGCGTCGACGTGCTGCTCGATCCCGCGCCCTACAGCCCGCGCAAGGACAAGCGCAAGGTCGGCCGGCTGCTGGGCGAGCATGCGCGCCGCGTCGGCGATCCCAACCGGGGCGGCTCGTCGACCAGGGTGCCGATCATGACGGCCTACCGCCAGGCGGCGCTGCGGTGCGCCGGGCTGCTGGCGACGGGCGGGCCGATGAAGGTCGCGGCCCTGCGGGTCGCCTGCGACGCGCCCAATGCCGCCGCGATCCTGCGCGACGACGTCTATGGCTGGTTCGAGCGTGTCGAGCGCGGCATCTATGCGGTGACGCCCAAGGGCCGGCGTGGGCTCGAGGAGTTCAAATGGGCGCCGGTTGCGCCGGCTTCCTAGCCGCGCCAGGCCGCCACGTTCGCCGCCATGTGGGCCTCGTCGTACATGGCGCAGACGAGGGCCTCGCAGCGGCAGCTATCGCCCAGCCGCAGCAGCAGGTCGCGCAGCGTCTTCATCTTGCCGTCAGCCTCCGCCTGCCTGCCAAGGAAGGCGAAAGGCGAATGGGCGATGAACGCCACGTTGCGCCATTCGTCGGGAAGGTTCAGCAGCGCCTCGCTGACCGGCACCTGTACGACGGCATCGGCCAGCACGCCGTGCCGGGCAAGGACTTCCAAACCTTCCTGCAGGTCGCCTTCGACCGAGAAGCCGAACCTGCGAATGGTGCCGACACGCTGCAGGCCCTTGAACCAGGTGACGATGTCTTCGAGGCCGGGCCTTTCAGGCGAGAAATTGTGCAGGAGCAGATCGTCGATGTACGACACGCCAAGTTGCTCGAGGCTCGTGCGCAGGCTTCCGGCGAGTGCCTCCGTGTCGTAGGTCCGGGCAGGCTGGAAGCCGTCGGAACTGGCGACCCGACGCACGCGCTCGCGCAGGCCCGGCGCGAGCGCGATGGCGGCGCGGGCGACCGATTTCGCCAGCCCCAATATCGGCGAGTGGCGCACCGGCAGGATGCCGCATTTGGTCACCAGCCGGATCTCGCTCCGATCGTGCTTGCGGAGGAAGGCGCCGACGACGCCTTCGGCGGCCCCCCATCCATATGACCGGGCGGTGTCGAAGTGGCGAATGCCTGAAGCGTGGGCCCGCTCCAGCGCCCGCGCGCCGCGGCGGCCCGAGACGCGTCCCATGATCGCCGCCGTGCCGAAGCCGAGCGCGGGAATGGTCATCGGTAGCGCAGCTGCAGCATGAGACGGTCGCTGTCCTGCGGCGGCAGCGCCTTGTGATAGCAGGACGCGTCCTCGACGAAGCCGAAGCCCGCCGGTCCCGCCATGAGGCGTTCGCGATCCTGGCCGTAGGCCTGCCTCGCCTCGCTGTCGCTGAGGCGGGCGCTGCCGACCAGGTCGCGCAGACGCTTGTGCCGGCTGGTCCCTTCGATCAGGACATGCGCGCCGTTCGAGGGGCCGGTCTCCAGAAGGTAGAAATTGGCGTACATGAAATTGTAGCCATCGATATCGTAGTGGAAGTCGATCGTCTGGTAGGCCCCTCGCCGCTGGTCCGCGGACAGGCGATTGGCAAGGCTCCAGAACAGCCATGTCGAAACCTGCCGCGGCTTGTAGCCGAGGAACCGCCGCGCCGTTTCGTAGACGGCAGGATCTCCGGCCAGCGCGCGAATGACCGGGAGCGTCGAGGAATCGATCACCGTGGCGATCGCCGTCCAGGCGCGCAGCTCCGGCGATTCGGAGAGCTCGGCGTATGTCCGGCAGGTTTTCGCCTTGCCGGCGCCCCGCAGCTCGAGCGGAAGCGAATGCGCGGCCGCCTGAATCAGCGAGACGGCGTCGGCGTTCAGGTACGGTCCCAGGGAGAAGGACCGCTTCCTCATGTCGTCGACTTGCCGGGCCGCCGACGTCTCCTGGCGAAGATAGCCCGACGGCGCGATGTCCACGGCCGCCAGCGCCTCGCTGTAGAGGTCGTGGATCGCGAGGGGCGCCGAGCCGGCAACGGCATCCTTGACGGCATGGAACGTCGAGTAGGCGTCGCGCACGGTCGCAAGCCGCCCCAGGACATAGTCCGGCTGGTGGGCAAGCAGATGCGCCAGACGACGCATCCTGGAAAACTGCCGTGACGCGAAGCCCGCCATGTCAGCGTCGCGCGAACATCGTTTCGGCTCTTTGCGCCATCGCCAGCAGCGGCCGGTCGTGCAGGCGCGGCGCCACGATCTGCATCCCCACCGGCAACCCGTCGCGACCGGTGCCGCAGGGCACCGAGATGCCCGGCACCAGCGCGAGATTGAACAGCGGCGTGAAGGCGGCGTGCGCGCGCGGCCCCACGTCCTTGTTCTCGATGACCCTGGGAGAGACCTGCTCGACCGGCCAGGAGACGCAGGCCGTGGTCGGCGTGAGCAGATAGTCGTACTCGGTGAAGAAGGCTGCGACGGCGCGGGCGCAGGCGTCGGCGAGGCGGAAGGCCGCCACCACGTCGGTGCCGTGGATCGTGCGGCCACGCTCGATCAGGCCCGTGACATTGTCGCCGAACAGATTCTTGTCCTGCTCCTGCTGCTTGCCGTAGAGCAGCGCCGAGGCGGCGGCGTTGACGGCGCCGAACGCGGCCTCGCTGGTGCCGTCGGGCCAGGCGACGTCGGCGGCCTCGATGCGCCAGCCGCCGGCGCGCAGCGTCTCCACAGCGGCCTCGAAGGCTCCCATCACATCGGCATCGACGGCGGCGTCGAGGCCAAGGCGCGGGCTGACGGCGATGCGCGGGTTGGCGGGCGGCGCGACGTCGAGCAGCGCCACCGAATGCGGGTCGCGCGGATCGGGCCCGGCCATCGCCTCGAACGCCACGCGCGCATCGGCGACGGAGCGGCCCATCGGCGCCACGACGCCGTAGAGCGGGCCATAGGCGCCGCCGAAGCCGAAGGGATTGGGAATGGCGCCGGCCGATGTCTTGAGACCGACGACGCCGCAATGCGAGGCCGGGCGCCGCCCCGAGCCGCCACCATCGGTGCCGAGCGCGATCGGCGTGAAGCCGGCGGCCA
>CANIRG010000415.1 GCA_947469635.1 Rhodospirillales bacterium
GATTCTTCCCGCTTTCCCCGCCTCCCGCATGAGGTAATAGACTACCGCGCAGCGGCGCCCGATTTGGGCGGAATGGCATAGGTCACCGTGGCATGCGCCACCGGGTCCTTCTTGCCGTCGCTCCAGATGGTGAAGTCCCCCACCGCCAGGGTCTTGCCGAGCTTCATCAGGCGCCCCTCCCCGATCAGGTCGGCGGGCTCGGGCTTGCGCATGAAGTTGATGTTGAGGTTGGTGGTGACGGCCAGCGCCACCGGCCCCAGCCGTCCGAGGAGCAGAAGATAGAAGCTGCAATCGGTCAGCCACATCAGCGTCGGGCCGGAGATCGTGCCGCCCGGCCGCAGATGCCGCTCATGGGTCGGCAGGCGCACCCGAATGGTCGTGTCGTCGAGATGCTCAATCACCAGGCCGAGGTGCGCCGCCTGGGGGAACTCGTCGGCCAGGAATTTCTGCAGGTCCGCGGGAGTCATCACCGGCATGACGCGTCTTTCCTTATTCCGTACAATCCAGCCATGAACGCCGCCCCCAACGAACCGGTGCTGCTGCGCCGCGACGACGGCAGGATCGCGATCCTGACCCTCAACCGCCCGCACGCCATGAACGCCTTGTCGGGCGAGCTTATAGACGCGCTCAAGGCGGAATTCGACAGGCTCGCCCAGGACAAGGACATTCGCTGCGTGATCGTCGAGGCTCGCGGCCGCGCCTTCTCCACCGGCCACGACCTGCGCGAGGTGGCATCGACCCGGGACCATGCCTTCCACCACGATCTCCTCACACGCTGCTCCGCGATGATGATGGCGATCCGTGGCCTGCCGCAGCCGGTGATCGCCAAGGTGCAGGCCGTCGCCACGGCCGCCGGTTGCCAGCTCGTCGCCGCCTGCGACCTCGCCGTCGCCTCGAGCGACGCGACCTTCGCCACCTCAGGCATCAACAACGGCCTGTTCTGCGGCACCCCCTCGGTGTCGGTCGGCCGCAACGTCGGATCCAAGCGCGCGCTGGAGATGCTGTTCACCGGCCAGTCGATCGATGCCGCGACCGCCCTGCGCGACGGTCTGGTGAGCCGCGTCGTGCCGCCCGCCGATCTCGACCGCGAGACGCTGGCGCTGGCCGACCACATCGCCCAGCAACCGCCGCAGCAGATCGCCTCGGGCAAGGCGATGTTCCACACGCACATGGAGATGGACCTTACGCAGGCCTACGCCTACGCGACGGAATTCATGGCCGGCGCCATCCAGCGCGAGGATGCGCAAGCTGGCATCGACGCCTTCGTGAACAAGAAGCCGAAGCCTGAGTGGAAGGGGCGGTAGATGGTCGACAACGTCAACATCACAGTCCGGGTGCCAGCGGATTTGAGAGAGCGGTTGGATACGCTTGCACGGACGACCAAGCGCAGCCGAAGCGATCTGACCGCGGACGCTCTCCAACGACTTGTCGACCAGGACACCGACGAAATCGAGCACATCCGACAGGCGCTCGAAGCGTCCCGCAAACCAGATGCTCGCGTCGTGCCCCACAAGCAGGCCATGGCGTGGATTCGATCGCGCGGTACCGAAACCCCGCTTCCCAAACCCAAAGGACGGCGGCGCTCCCCGGGATGACGCAGCGGGAGATTGTCTGGACAACGGCAGCGTTGGCGGAACTCGACGACCTCGTCACCTACATTCGGGCCCAAGACCCGATCACGGCAGAGCGCGTTGCCGCACGAATCGGCGAGCGGGTCGATGCCTAGCTTACCCATCCACGCTTGGGTCGGATTGGACGGGTTCGTGGAACGAGAGAACTCGTAGTCTCGCCGTTCGTCATCGCCTACGAAGTTGCCGACGCCACCCTCGTCGTCATTCTGGCGATCTTGCGTGGCCGGCGACGTTGGCCCCGCTCCTTCCGTGGGCGGCGCCGAACGATCGCCTAGGATTCATCAGGGCACGGCCAGAGGAACGCCGGCTTCCTTGAAATAGCGTACGGCGCCGGGATGGAACGGCATGAAGGTGTTGGCCTTCACGTTCACGGCTGTGCTGCCGGCCGCCGTAACGTGGATGCGCGTGGTTTTCGCCGGATCGGCCATCATCGCCTTGGTGATGCGGTATGCGGTCTCGTCGTCGAGGCCTTCGCGTGCGGCGGCGAAGTTCCACACCGATACCGCAGGGACCGGCTGCGGCTGGCCCTTGTAGGTCGCTGCCGGAATCGCGCTGTCGACCAGGTAAGGATAGTGCTTGCGCAGCGCCGCGGCCGCCGCGCCGTCGAGCGGCAGCAGGCGAAGACGATCGCGGTCTGCCATCTGCTGGTAGGCAGGCACCGGGACGCCGGCGCCGAAGAAGAAGGCATCGAGGCGGCCGGCGATCAGCTCGTCGGCAAGGGTCTGTGGGGCACCGAAGACGATCTCCGGCTTGATCTTCAATTCGGCCGCCATGTCGCGGAACATCGCGGCGCCCGGCCCGTTCTCCGGCCCCACGCCGACACGCTTGCCATCGAGGCCGGCAATGCTCGTGATGCCGGCATCTGAGCGCACGCCCATATGGAACGGCGTCTCGTACATCGGGAACAGGGCGCGCAGCTTTCGCATCGTGTCGCCCTTGGTCCAGGCGGCGCTGTTGTTCCACGCCTCGAAGCCAGGGCCCATTGCCACCAGGCCCAGGTCGGCCTTGTCCTCATGGAGGGCGCGAATATTGTCGTAGCTGCCGCCGCTGGGCTCGACGGCAATGGCGAGGCCGGTCTCGGCCGAAATGAACTTCGCCGCCGCGTCGCCGTACTCGAAGAATGTTCCGCCCTTGGCGCCTGTGAGCAGCTTCAGCGGCGTTTGTGCCTGAGCCGGGGCAGTCGCCGCGAGGGCTCCTGCCAGCATCACCGCCGCGAATGGCCCCATCGCCTTGAACAATCGCATCTTCAAACCCCGCTGAGCTATTTCCGGCAACGTCGCATGCAACGACCTTGCCGCGAGTCAATTCACCGTCGCGCCCGTCGCCTTGACGATGGGCGCCCACTTCGCCCGCTCGACGGCGAGGAGCCTTGCCGTCGCTTCGGCATCGCCCGCGACGACCGTGGCGCTGAGCTCGGACAGGCGAGCCTTCAGTGCCGGATCCGACAAGGCGGCTACTGCGGCCTGGTGGAGCCTGGCTGTAATCGCATCGGGCGTCCTGGCCGGCGCCAACAAGGCCACCCAGCTGTAGCCGATGAAATCCGGCAAGCCGACTTCCGGCGACGACGGCACGTCGGGCAGTTGCGCGATGCGCTGCTCGCTCGACACCAGCAGGGCCTTCACCGCCCCCGACCGGATATGGCTGAGCGACGTCGGCACATTGTCGACCATGAGCTGGACTTGGCCACCGACCAGGTCCTGCAGGGCCGGACCGGCGCCGCGATACGGCACGTGGGCGATCTCGACATTGAGCAGCGTGGCGAACCAATGGCCCTGCAGATGGCCGATGCTGCCGTTGCCCGGCGAGGCGTAGCTCGCCTTGCCGGCATTGGCGGCGATCCAGGTTCGGAAATCCGCCATCCGCGACGGCACCGAGGGATGCACGACCAGGACGTTCGGCACGTTGACGAGATGCGTCAGCGGCACGAAGTCTCGCTGCACGTCGAAGGGCAGCTTGGCATGGAGCGCCGGATTGATGGCGTGGGTCGAGACCGTCGCGGCCAGGATCGTGTAGCCGTCAGGCTCCGCCTTCGCCACCGTGTCGGACCCGATGATGCCGCCGGCGCCGCTGCGGTTCTCGACGACGACCTGCTGTCCGAGCACCGTGGTCATGCCCTGCGCCACCAGACGCGCCACGAGATCGGTCGATCCGCCGGCAGCGAAGGGCACGACGATTCTGATCGGACGATTGGGGTAAGGAGCTTGCGCCAGGGCAGGTTCGATCGCTGTCGGGCAGAGCACGGCGACCCACGCAGCCGCCATCGTCGTCGCAAGTCTGCCCAGCATGTCTGTCCCCGCTTCCACGACCGCATCAATCGCTGCTGCGAACGATGTCGATGGCGACGGGAAGCGTCCAATCGTGGCTCGCTATAGGGCTATTCGCCGGGCGAATAGAGTGTCAGCGGAGCCTGTGGCGGCCGACCTGCTCGACGGCCACTTTTTCCAGCGCCGCGATGAAGGCGGACAGTGCCTTGGTCGGCGGACGGTGCGATTTCACGATGCCGAAGCTGTTGGGAATGGTCGGTTCGAAGCGCCGCAGCACGAGGTCGCGCGATTCGTATTCGCTCGCCATGAAGGCATTGATCAGCGCGACGCCCAGCCCGGCCGCGCTGCAGCCGCAGGCCGCGGCCGATGTCCCCGTCTCGATCCTTATATCCGGCACGATGCCGCTTGCCTCGAAGACCTTGTCGAGGCGGATTCTTGCGGGGTACTTGCGGGCGATCGCGATCAGGGGCTCGCTCTTTAGATCCGATGGCCGCAGGATGGCGCGCCTGGCGAGGCGATGCCGCTTCGGCAGGACGCACACCGTCGGCACGTCGATCAGCGGCATCACGTCCACGCCGGGATGGCTGACCGGCAGCAGGGAGACGGCGAGATCGGCCTGATCGCCCGCGATCAGCTCCGCGGCATGCTCCGTCGTCCGCATGTCGATGACGATCCGCAGCGAGGGATACTGCCGGGCGAAGACGGCGATAGCCGTCGGGGCGAACCGGGCCGACAGGCTGGGCGAGATCACCAGACGTATCGGCCGCGTCTCCGGTCGGCCCAGGCGGCCGGTGAAATCCGAGAGTTGCTGCAGTCCGTCGAAGGCCCGTTCGACCTCGTCGAGCAGCGCCAGCGCTTCATCGGTGGGCGCCAGACGGCCGCGCTCGCGGCGGAACAGCACCAGCCGTAGCCGGGCTTCCAGATCGTTGATGAGACGGCTGACCGAGGGCTGCGACAGGTTCAGCGCCTTGGCTGCACCCGTCGTCGTCCCCGCCATCATCACGGCCCGAAAGGCCGTGAATTCACGGATGTTGAGCGGTGTGGCCATGCGGCGTCCGTGTCGCTCGACGGACGCCGTCAGGCCCCGGCTCTACTGGCGCCAGTCGATGCCCTTGCCTTCGATCTGGCGCAGGGCCGCGTTCCAGTAGGTCTTGCCGTATTCCGGATTGGCGCGCTGCTGCTTGGCGCGCTGGCCGTACTGGCGCACGACATCGGGATCGATCGGCTCGGGCTGCTCGTCGAGGCTGCGGGCGATGACCTCGACCTCGCAGGCACGCTCCAGCATGTAGAGGCGGCGCAGCGCGCCCGGAATGGTCTCGCCGACCGTGAGCAGGCCGTGGTTGCGCAGAACGACCGCGTTGCCCTGCTGGCAGGTTACGCCCAGCGCCTCGCACTCCTCCTCCGAGGTCGGCATGCCGTACTCGTGATAGACGAGGTCGTCCCACACCGCGAGCACGTCCTGGCTGATCGGGCGCAGGCCCTTCTTCAGCACCGACACGCCGGTGCCGGCGCGCGTGTGCGTGTGCATGACGCAGTTGGCGTCGGGCCGCGCCTTGTAGACGCCGCTATGGATGGTGAAACCGGCAGCGTTGAAACGGCCGTCCTTGCCGTAGACGTTGCCCTCGATGTCCATCTTCACCAGGCTCGACGCGGTGATCTCGTGGAACAGGTCGCCGTAGTTGTTGATCAGGAAGCACTTGGGCTCGCCCGGGATGCGGACGGTCATGTGGGTGTCGATCGTGTCGGTCCAGCCGAAATGATCGGTGATGCGATAGAGGGCGGCGAGGTCGCAACGGGCCTGCCACTCGGCGTCGGTCATGGCGACGCTGTCCTTTTGCACGACGGTATCCATACTGTACTCCTTCTCGGCGTTCGGCCGACA
>CANIRG010000416.1 GCA_947469635.1 Rhodospirillales bacterium
AGGTGCGTCTGAAGCGCTTCCTCGAGATGCGCGGCGCCGATTGTGGCCCGCTGCCGTCGCTGGCAGCTCTGCCGGCCCTCTGGGTCGGCCTGCTCTATGACCGCACCGCGCTCGATGCCGCCTGGGACCTGGTGAAGGGCTGGAGCGTCGCCGATCACGACTTCCTGCGCCGCCAGACGCCGGTAACGGGCCTCGCCACCAAGTTCCAGGACCGGACGCTGGCGGAGCTGGGACGCGAGGTGATCGAGATCGCCCATGCCGGCCTGCGTGCGCGCAGGCGGCTCGACGCAGAAGGCAACGACGAGACCATCTATCTCGCGCCGCTCGACCGCGCCGTCGCGAGCGGCCTCGCGCCCGCCGACGAGCTGCTGGCCAAGTGGAAGGGCGAGTGGGGCGGCTCCTTCGTGCCGCTGTTCCGCGACCACGCTTACTGAGCTATCGTCGCGCCATGCTCGACCGGTGCGACCGCGTACAGATTGCCGTCCAGGACGCCGCCAAGGCGGCGGAGCGCTTCAAGCTGCTGTTGGGCTGCGCCGTGTCGCGCCACGATCGCAGCCGCCATCTCTCCGCCAAGCGCACGGTGCTGGCCGTCGGCGAAAGCGAGTTCGAGCTCTGCGAGCCCGATGGCGCCGGCCTCACCCAGGATTTCCTCGCCAAGCGCGGCGAAGGCCTGATGACGGCGGGCTACTGCACCGCCGATCTCGACAGCATGGTGAAGCGCTGGGAGGGCCTCGGCATCCCCTACGACCGCGAGGGCGAGCAGCTCTATCTCGGGCTTGAGGCGACCTTCGGCCTGCCCATGGTGATCTCGCAAAGCACCTACCGGCCGCGCGTCGGGCCGGTGTCGTTCCTCTACGAGACGACCAACACGCTGGTGAGCGACTGGCGCCGCGTCGCCGCGGTCTATGCCGGCCTGTTTGGCTTGGATCCCAGCCGCTTCAGCGACATCGGCAGCGAGCGCTTCGGCTATATCGGCACGCTCACCCTGTTCGATCCGCCCAACCGGCTCGACCGCATCGAATTGAGCCAGGTCACCGACGACGTGCATTCGATGGGCCGCTTCGCCAAGAAGCACGGCGACTCGCTCTATATGTGCTACGTCGAGGTGCATGACTGGCCCGCCGTGCGCAGCCGGCTGCTCGAGGCCAACGCGCGCTACACGCCGCGCGGCGCCGATCCGGTGACCGATCCCGACGGCGGCTGGATCCATCCCAAGGAGCTGCACGGCCTGCTGCTCGGCGTCTCGCGCACTGGGTTGGCTTGGGACTGGTCGGGCCGCAAGGACCTGGTGCCGCCGCCATGAAACGAAGGCTGCTGCTGCTCTCCCTGCTGGCGGTGCCGGCGACCGCGCACGCGCAAGGCGGCGATTGGCAGACCGTCGTCGCCCCCGACCTGCGCTTCCGGCTGGAGATGCCGGCGCCCGTCGACAAGAGCACCGCGACGGAACAGGAGAAGGGCCACGCTGGCGCCCGCGTCGCCTGGGCGGCCAAGCGCGACGAGGAGATGTTCGACTTCGACTATGTCGATTACGAGCAGAACTGGTTCTCCACGCGCGACACCAAGCAGATGGCCCGTGACCTCGGCCGCGGCGAGGCCGAGAAGGCCTTTCCCCGTGCCAAGTTCAAGTATGTGCGCGACGAGCTGGTCACCTTGCAGGGCTGGGACGGCTATGCGCTCGACATCCAGGACGACGGCGGCGCGGCGGTGATGATGCGCACCTACATCGTCAAGGACCGCCTCTATCGCCTGCTCGTCACCGCCCGCGGCGACGAGAAGTCGAAAATCGCGGCAACGCGCTTCGTCGATTCTCTACGCCTCGCCGAGACCCGGCAGCCTTAGGGCGCGATCATGCGGTAGACGCGCGCAGCGGTGCCGCTGTAGAGCGCCTTTTTCTCGGCAGCCGATGCGCCCCTGGTGACGATCTTGAAGGCGTTCCATAGCTCGCCGTAGCCGCAGGACTGCTTGTCGGGCGGGAAGTTGCTTTCGAACATGCAGCGATCGGGGCCGAAGGCTTCGATGCAGGTCTCGATATAGGGCCGCCAGGTGTCGGCGAGTTCCTGCGACGAGGGCGGCGTGTCGCGGAAATGGAAGCCGAAGCCGAACGAGGTCATGCCGAGGCCGCCCAGCTTCATGTTCACGTTCGAGCATTTCGCCAGCTCGGCGATGCTCTTCCTCCATTGCGGCATGACCTCCGCCGTCCTGCCCTCATACTGGCCGACACCGAGCATGCCGCCGACATGGTCGCAGATGATGGTCTGGCCGGGAAAGGCACGCGCGAGATCGACGAGGTCGGGAAGCTGCGGATGGAAGTGCCAGGAATCGAAGGTGAGGCCGAGCTTGCCCAGCTCGGCGAAGCCCTCGCGGAACTTCGGGTCCAGCAGGCGATGCGGCGGCATGGCGCGCGAAGTGTGCTGGCCGGCAGGGCCCTCGTCGTAGGAGGTGCCATAGCGCGTGCCGCGGAAACGGCCGCCGCCGGCCATGATCTCGGCCTCCAGCACCTCGCGCACTTTGGTGCCCAGCATCAAGTCGGCCCAGCCCACGATCGCCTCGCACACGCGCGTCTCGCCGTACTGGCCGGAGGCGCTCTGGGCGGCGATGCCGGCCACGAACTCGACCTCGCCCAAGGGGTGCATCTCCACGGGACCATGGGCGCGGAACATCGACTGGCATTCGAGGAACACCGTCGAGACGATGTTGTGGCCGGTGTCGGTGTCGGCCAGCAGCTCGGGCAGGAAGTAGAGGCCGCGCGCCTCGGTGTGCCAGAGGTGATGATGGGGATCGATGATCGGCAGCTCGGGCTCGAGCGCCGGTTCGGCCGGCCGCTTGGCGAGCCAGGCCGAGAGGTCGGCGTTGTTGCGATGGATCAGCCCGCGATATTCAGTCGTTGCCATGTCTTTCCTCCCGCTCTTTGCACTACGATAGCTGAACAGGAGACGAGGGTTCATGCGGATTTGCGTATTCGGTGCCGGCGCCATCGGCGGCAATTTCGCAGCGCGCCTCGCCGCTGCAGGCAATGAGGTTTCCGTCGTCGCACGCGGCGCTCACCTCGAAGCGATCCGCGCCCGTGGCCTCACCTTGCTCACGGGCGACAAGAAGATCGTGGCACCGATCCAGGCGTCCGACAGGCCCGCCGATCTTGGACCGCAGGATGTCGTGATCTCGACGCTCAAGGCGTCGAGCCTGGGCGATCTGGCCGAGAGCGTCGGCCCGCTGCTGCGCGCCGACACGCAGGTCGTGTTCGCGCAGAACGGCATTCCCTGGTGGTACGGAGCCGGCCTCGCCAAGGATCGGCCGAAGGCGCCCGACCTGTCGCGGCTCGATCCTGGCGGGGCGCTCGCGAAAACCGTCGGCTTCGATCGCACCTTGGGCGGCGTGATCACCACGTCGAACCAGGTGGTCGAGCCCGGCGTGGTGCGCAACATCTCGCCCGACCGCAACACGCTGTGGGTCGGCGAGATCGATGACAGCCAGAGCCCGCGCATCGAGGCGCTGCGCAGGACGCTGATCGCGGCGGGCATCGCCTCGCCCGCGACGCGCGATATCCGCTACGACATCTGGCACAAGCTGATGGCCAACCTCACGGGCTCGACGGTCTGCCTGATCCTGCGGCAGCCCAACACCATCCAGGGCACGCCGGTCGTCAACAAGCTCGTCCGTCGCGCCCATGCCGAGGCGTTGGCGATCGCCGCCGCCAACGGCGTCGTGCTCGACGACGATCCGGAGGTGCGTTACGGGCCCAAGCGCGTCTATCCCGATCATCGCCCGTCGATCCTGCAGGACTACGAGCTGGGACGGCCGATGGAGGTCGAGGCGATCGTGCGCGCCCCTCTCGCATTTGCGAGAAGCGCGGGCGTGGAGACGCCGACGCTCGACGCCATCGAAGCGATCTGTGTTAGCTTGGCGGAGTCGAAGGGGCTCTACGCCTCTTAGTCGATCGAGACGTGAGTGGAGAAGGAGGCGCGTACATCGTTTGATGCCGCACCTGTCGCGTGCGGCGCCGACAGGGAGACAATAATGAAAATTCAAAAGGGAAGTTTCGCTCTCATTGCCGTTCTCGCGGCAATGGTCGTCACCGGTGAAAGCCAGGCGCAGAAGTCGGGCGGTGTGCTGAAGATCCAGCACATGGATACGCCGCCCAGCGCGTCGATCCACGAGGAGGCCACGGTCTCCGTCGCGGTGCCGTTCATGTCGCTGTTCAACAACCTCGTCATGTTCGACCAGAACGTCGCCAAGAACAGCCTCGATTCGATCGTGCCCGACCTTGCCTTGAGCTGGGCCTGGAGCGAGGAGGGCAGGAAGCTCTCCTTCAAGCTGCGCCAGGGCGTGCGCTGGCATGACGGCAAGCCCTTCACCGCCAAGGACGTGCAATGCACCTTCGAGATGCTGCTCAGTGCCGACAAGCTCAGGCGCAATCCGCGGTCGGCCTGGTACAGCAACGTCGAGAAGGTGACCGCCGACGGCGATTTCGACGTCTCGTTCCAGCTCAAGGCGCCGCAGCCTGCCCTGCTGGCGCTGCTCTCCTCGGGCTACACGCCGATCTATGCCTGCCACGTCCCCATCACCGACATGCGGCGCAAGCCGATCGGCACCGGGCCCTTCAAGTTCGTCGAGTTCAAGATGAACGAGAGCATCAAGCTCACCAAGAACACCGACTACTGGAAGCCGGGGCGGCCCTATCTCGACGGCATCGAGTACACCATCATTCCCGACCGCTCGACGCGCATGCTGTCCTTCACGGCCGGCAAGTTCGACATGACGTTCCCGACCGACGTGTCGGTGCCGCTGCTGAAGAACATCCGGCGCGATGCACCCCAGGCCAAGTGCACGATGCGCGAGACCGGCGTCAGCACCAACCTCATCGTCAACCGCGAGGTGGCGCCGTTCAACGATCCCCGTATCCGGCGGGCCATGGCGCTCACGCTCGACCGCCAGGCCAACATCGACATATTGAGCGAGGGCGAGGGCAAGATGGGCGGGGCCATGCTGCCTCCGCCCGACGGTGTATGGGGCATGCCGCAGGAGATGCTGAAGGGCATCATCGGTTACGGCGACGTCGCCAAGGCCCGCGAGGAGGGGCGCGAGCTGATGAAGCAGGCGGGCTACGGTCCCGACAAGCGGCTGAAGCTCAAGGTCAGCACGCGCAACATCGCGACGTTCCGCGATCCGGCGGTGCTGCTGATCGACCATCTCGCGCACATCTGGATCGACGGCGAGCTCGAGGTCATCGACACCTCCGTCTACTACAACAGGGTGTTCAAGAAGGACTATGTCGTCGCGCTCAACCTCAGCGGCTCGGCCGTCGACGATCCCGACGTCACCTTCTTCGAGGGCTATGCCTGCGGCTCGCTGCGCAACTACAACAACTACTGCAACCCCGAGATGACCAAGCTGTTCGAGGAGCAGTCGCGCGAGCCGGACCAGAAGAAGCGCCTGAAGATGGTGTGGGAGATCGACCGCAAGCTGCAGGAGGACATCGCCCGGCCGATCATCGGCCACGGCCGGGCCGCCGGCTGCTGGCAGCCCTACGTCAAGGACGTCACCATCCACGTCAACAGCATCTACAACGGTTGGCGCTTCGAGGATGTCTGGCTGGATCGTTAGTCGTCGCCGTGGAATCCGCGACGTACTAGGGTCCAGACTCAATTGATCCAGTACGCCACGATGGCGGCGATATGGACGGCTGCCAAGAAATTTCGGGCGAGCTTGTCGTAGCGTGTGGCGATGCGACGAAAGTCCTTGAGGCGGCAGAAGCAGCGTTCGATGACGTTGCGAC
>CANIRG010000417.1 GCA_947469635.1 Rhodospirillales bacterium
GCCACCACCGGCATCGCCGCCTTCCAGCGCTTGCCCTCGGCCATGGCGATGCCGAGGTCCTTGCGCATCCAGTCGACGGCGAAGCCGTAGTCGAACTTGCCGGCGATCATGTTCTGCCAGCGATTGTCCATCTGCCAGCTCTGCGCCGCGCCCTTGGAGATGGCGGCCATCACCTTGTCCATGTCGAGCCCGGCGCGCTGGCCGAGGTTCAGCGCTTCGGAAAGCGTCTGGACGAGGCCTGCGATGCACATCTGGTTCATCATCTTGGTGATCTGGCCCGATCCAGGCGGGCCGATCAGCGTCACCGCCTTGGAGAAGGCGTCGGCGACCGGCTTGGCCGTGTCGAACGGCGCCTGCTCGCCACCGCACATCACCGTGAGCTGGCCGTTCTCGGCACCCGCCTGGCCGCCGGAGACCGGCGCATCGATGAAGTCGACGCCGATCCTCTTGGCTTCCGCATGCAGCTCGCGGGCGATGTCGGCCGAGGCCGTGGTGTTGTCGAAGAAGATCATGCCCTTGGACATGCCGGCAAAGGCGCCATCGGGGCCGAGCACGACCGCGCGCAGATGCTCGTCGTTGCCGACGCAGCTGAACACGATCTCGCGGCCGGCCACGGCCTCCTTCGGGGTCTTCGCCGCGGTGCCCTTGTGCTTCTTGGTCCAGGCCTCGGCCTTCTCGAAGGTCCTGTTGTAGACGACGACATCGTGGCCCTTGGCGGCGAGATGCCCCGCCATCGGAAAGCCCATCACGCCAAGACCCAGAAACGCCACCTTCGCCATCGTCAATCCTCCACTTTCAGGAGGCGGGAGCATAGAGCAGCAGGGCGACGGCTGCGACTCCCACGAGGATCGGCGGCAAGGCGAGCGGCCAGGCGCGGCGATAGAGCGCCGAGTCGGGCAGCGGCAGGGCGAGGATGGCGAGCCCCATCGAGACGCGGATCGGCGACAGCATGGTGAGGTTGGTGCAGACGCTGTTCTGCACCGCCGCGATCCAGGCCGGATCGACCTCGATGGCGCGGGCGAGGGCGGTCACCATGGGCATCAGCATGGCGTTGGCCGCCGAGCCGCCGCCGGTGAGGAAGCCGCCGACCGCCGCGAACAGCGGCACGCCCGCCGCCGCGCCCTTGCCCGCCGCCGCCCGCAGCGCCTCGGCGATCTGCTGCGCCATGCCCGAGCCGACATAGAGCTCGGCCATGACGACGAAGGCCAGCGTCACGGCGCAGGAACGCCAGGCGCCTTTTGCCGTCTCGGCCAGCGCGCGCCCGAGCGGGGCGCGCGCCGTCAGCACGACCACGATGCCGATGGAGACCAGCCAGAAGCCCGGCGCATAGAGCGGCGCGAAGGCCGGCTGGTTGTCGTAAGGCTTGAGCGCCCACAAGGGCTTCAGGAAATCGCGCAGCGGCGGCACCAGTCGCGTGAGGCAGAGCGCCAGCGTGAGCGCGACATAGGGCGCGTTGGTGCGCAACGCGGCGCCGATGCGCGCGAGGTCCGGCCGCTCGTCGCGCCAGAAGCGCAGCGCCATCAGAGCCGCAGTGGGCGCCGCGCCCGCGATCTCGACGTCGGTGTAGCGATTGGCGAGCCAGATCAGCAGCAGCAGGAGCGTGGTCCAGGCTGCATCGTCGAGCTTTTGCGCCGTCGGCACCGCGATCCCCGCCTCGCGGGCGAAGCGCCAGTAGAGCAGCAGATAGAAGACGTGGATCGGGATCTGCAGCAGCGCCGAGGCGAGTCCGAGCTGGTTGGGCGTGAGGCCGGCCAGGGTCGCGCCGACGGTGGTGCCTGTGGCGAGCGCGCCCCATGGCACCAGCGACTGGCTGTAGAGGCCGAGCAGCAGCGCCGGCAGGCCCCCAACGCCCAGCCGCCGCAGCGCCGCGAGCGCGATGATGTAGCCGACACCGAAGCCGGTCACCGCCTCGGCGAAGGGCGCCAGCAGGAAGCAGACCGACCATAGCCGGCGCGGGGTGGCCGTGGCCTCCGCCGCCTCGCCGCCGCCGGCGCGGCGGGCCGCGTCGCGCGCCAGCGTGCAGCGGTGGAAGAACATGCCGGCGGCGATGATGGCGATGACCTGCCAGGAGAGCCAAAGCCCGGCCGGGATCTCGCGGGCGAGCAAGGCGCCCGTCGTGCCGAAGACCACGACCGACACGACGAGGGTGGCGGCGAGCCCGGCGCTGCCGGCCACGAGGGCGCCGACGCGCCCCGAGGCGAGCAGGCCGAGGACGAGCAGGAGAGGGGCGAGGGCCAGGGCGGTATTCATGGGCCGCGCACTCTATAGAGACGGCCCGATTTATGCTTCGGCGACGGCGGAAACTTCGCCGCAGCGCCCACCTTGCGCCCCGCAGGCCTTTCCCCTAGAACCCGCCGCGATGCCCCGGTAGCTCAGCTGGTAGAGCACGTCATTCGTAATGATGGGGTCGGCGGTTCGATTCCGTCCCGGGGCACCAATTAAATCAATGAGTTAGACGATTCGAGACGGCGCCTAGAAATAGGTGGGGACACAGGGGGGACACTTGCGGGTTCATCTGGGCAACTTTTCGTGAGTGACGAGGCACTGGCTCAATTCGCTGCGCTGATGGGCGCAAGGATTGCGGAGGAGGTCGAGCAAACAGCCATGAGAGCGATGGCGGTCGACTCTGAGTTCACTGCGCGCGGCATGTTCAATAGCGGCGGCCGGCTGATCAATGTCGCGAAGGAATATTCCGCTGCCGTTTCCCGCCTTCGCTCTTTCGTCTTTGAGAAATGGACGGCCTATATCAAGCCGCGGCTAGGGCAACTGTCGGCAGACCAGCGAGAGGCGTACGTCCAGGCGGCAGCTCAAGCCCTCGACGCTGGTGCGAGCCGTTTTGGGGCCGAGCTAGATTCTCGCCTGAGCCGTGGCGTGGGATTGTTATCCGATGCGGTCCGTGCCGCGCGAGGCCCATTCCAAGAAACCGCGACCCGAGAGAAGCAATATCTGACGGCGGACCTGAGCCTCTACATGACCACACCAGTGGCGGCGGCAGGCACGAACATCAAAGTCGTTACGTCCGGCGCGAATAGCCCGGTCAATGTTGGGTCCGGCACGCTTAACCAGACAATCGGCTCCCCAGTCTCGATGCAGGATCTTGCCGGCGCCCTTGGTACGCTTCTCGTGCTGATGGACCGCCACCACTCCGAGGACACGCGCGAGCTACGGGAGCTTGTCGTCGAAGCTAAAGACGAAGCGGAAAAGGCCGCACCCAACGGCCTACGCCTCAAGTCCATCCTTACCGGCTGTCGCGATACCATTCAGACCTTTGCCGCCCTTGACCCCGGCTGGCAGGGCGTCCAGCGCATTGCGCAGATGCTCGGGCTTCTAGGTTAATGACGTTGCAGGAAGGTGGCAGCGGCTCGCGCGCGAGTGGAAGCCGAACCCAACAAAGTAAATGAGGCAGGTGTCGAGTCCGGTCGCGGCGCTACTGCCACGGCTTTTGCTGGGCTCGCCATTCCCATGCTGGCGTGCAGCCGTGAGCGTGAACACCTAGCCTTTCAGCCTTTGCCTGCCGTTCTTGTTCGACGTAGTCGCGGCTATATTTGACGAAGGCCCAGGCGTGCCCGGCGCGCACCATGGCGGCCCCTAGGTCTTCACCATCGGCGCGGCACAGCGCGACGGTGCGGCCATAGCGATCTTTCGTCTTGTATTCGCACGCGACCGAGCGGCCGTGCACAAGCTCCCGCATGTACGTCATGGCGGCTCTACCTGCGGGCCATCCATCGGCGCAGAGCTGCTTGGTCTCCGCCGCGTCGATGCCCCAAATACGATACGACGTGCCGTCGAGCTTGATGGTGTCGCCATCTGTGACAACCTGTGCAGAAGCGGGCAGCGAGAACGCTAGAAGGGCGATCGCGAAGGGTCTTTGCATTCCCTTGTTGTATAGCAGGAGGCCGGCTCGTTCTCTCGACGGCAGCGCAGACAAGACTCGGCGAAATAGTTCCCAGCGCATTGGGTCGCGCAAACATTGGCCCAATGAGAGTACCAAGCCTTCACCCCGTCGCTGCAGTCCATCACATCGCGACGGCCGCTGGCTTGTATTGCCATTAGCAACTCTCCTCCGCGACTAGCACTATGACGCGCCGCCAGAAATTGACGATATCGTTCGCGCATAAAGACGTTATTTCTGTCGATCAAGATGATGCTGTTGCGCAATGACTCACATTCCGAGGCGGTCTGGCCTGCGAAGCACGTGGTTGGCTGCGCGATCTTGTTGGCAATGTAATGATCGAGAACGCCTATACAGTAGGCTGCGCCCATCTCATCACGCGTCAGCAACTCTTGCCCATGCGCACCGGACGCCGCCGATAGTACCGTTAACAGAATGGCCCACCATCTCATTGCACGAAGTTATCGGGCTCCCGTGCGGCCTTCAATGCTCAACCGATAATCACGTCCGCGCCTCTTTCAGCAGGTCGCGGAGCGCGCGGATCGTCTCTCGCATCTGTCTACGCGAGGCGATGGCCGCTTGGGTAAACCGGCCGTGCTTCCATCGCGAAGCGCGTATCCGTTCGATGCCCTCGGGAGTGCGCGGGCCAGTGCTCGGGCCGCCGTGCATCCTGCATCGCCCGTTCGACATCGCAGGGCCCTTGCACGCTATGCCGTTCCTAGTGCGCGCCCCGCATCGCGGAGCGTTGTCGGGATTGCCGGGCCGGTTGCCGTTCCTCAGCCGACCACGGCCAGCACAGCGCGTCGCATGGGGTTTACTTGCCATTGCTGCGTCTCCCCCCGGTCTTGTGCCCCCCACCCTTTAGGCTGCCAGTGACCACCGCTTGACCGCCTGGACCAACGGCAACGTGCTGGTGCACGACTTTGACGGTTTGTCGGCCGCCACGCCTTACGCGGTCCAGCGCAATGAATCCGTCCTGAAACGCCGCCATCATTCTGGCCGCTGCATTGGCGAGCCGCGACGCCTCAACCGACAGAACATGATTGCCGCTCTGGAATTGATATCGCTGGAGCATGTCGCCCGATAGGTTGGCGAACAGCATAGCAAGGCGATGGGAGGCCGCGAGTTGATGGGCAAGCATCTTTTCCAAGCTGTTGCGCGCCTGAATGCTGCCGGCGGCATCGGTCGCTATCGTAAGCGCGTCGCCCGTCAACTCCATACGCTGCCGGCTGGCGCTGGCGGACAACATGCCAGGGTTTTCGCGGAGCGTGTCGATTACGCCGGGAATGCTCGCCATGGCCTCCCGCGTCGCCACGACCAGCTCGCCACCATTGCCGATGGGCTGAGGACCGGTGACATGCGAGGCAACGTCCATAAAGGCCGCGACCGATGCTTCCATGCTCCCGGCTTCGGCCAGCGCAAAGCGCCCATTAATGCGGTCGCCATCCTCGGCAATCATCGCTTCTCCGATGGCGCGCTTGAGGACGGCTCCCGATTGCAGCTTTAGAGCCTGTTCGATTGTCTTGGGCGTCATCGGCTTCATGGGGTTGAAGTCCGCCAGCGTCGCACCCCTAGCGGGCAGCTCGCGGTTGCCCTCATGTCGTCCCGACTGAGACGGCTTCGCCGCTTGAGTTTGTCCCGGTTGGCACTGGTCCTCGCGAGCGCACTGGCGCTTGGGCGCCTGACGGCCCCGCGCCGCGCTCTCGCTTTCCAAAAACTCCGCACTAGCAGCCTGTCGGACTGGTGTTTTGTGGTGGAATGGGGTGATTGGCGGTGCGCCAAAATCGTGCGGTGCTGACGCTCATCCGGTCGCTCTCATGGTGAACATCCGCTTGATGTTCCAGGCCAGGGTGACGAGGTTCCATTCGCCGC
>CANIRG010000418.1 GCA_947469635.1 Rhodospirillales bacterium
ACACTCGGCGGCAACAAAAAGCCGGTGCCGCGGTCAACCTGCCGGAAGTTGCTCATCTACGCTGCGCTCTCGTTGCTTGATCGAAGCGCGATTCTAACAAAAACTACCTGAGGACGCTAAGTCCGACAGGCTGCTAGGAGAGTGACATGCTACGCCATCTCAGAGCTTCGTTCGTGATCCTCCTGCTGATGACCGTGCTGACCGGTCTCGCCTATCCGCTGGCGATGACCGGCGTCGCGCGCCTCGTCTTTCCCGACCAGGCCTCGGGGTCGTTGCTCACACGCGACGGCAAGACGGTGGGATCGTCCCTGATCGGCCAGACCTTCGCCGGCGACCGCTATTTCCACGGCCGGCCCTCGGCCACGACCGACACCGACCCTGCCGATTCCACCAAGACCGTGCCGGCGCCCTACAATGCCGCCGGCTCGGCCGGATCGAACCTCGCGCCGACCTCCAAGGCGCTCGTCGATCGCGTGAAGGACGATGCGGTCAAGCTCGGCGCCACGAAGGAAAGGCCGGTGCCCGTCGACCTGGTGACGACCTCGGCCAGCGGCCTCGACCCCCACGTCTCGCCCGCATCGGCGCTCCTGCAGGTGCCGCGTGTCGCCAAGGCGCGTGGCTTGCCGGAAGCCCAAGTTCAGAACGTGGTCGCCCTGCATACCGAAGGCCGGTTGCTCGGCCTGATCGGCGAACCGCACGTCAATGTTCTGCGTCTCAACATGGCGCTCGACGCTCTCGGTGCTCGTTGACAATGGTGACAATGTGGAATGATGCGCTAGGCTTCATTCGACCGCGGGCCTCCAGGCCCGCTTGTGCGCGGTGACGCAAACTTGAGCGGACCTGGAGGTCCGCGGTCCGCTTGAGGTTTCCCGATGGCCGGCGCGTCCGATGAAACACGTCCCTCGCCCGACGCGCTGCTGAAAGCGGCGCAGAAGGAAGCGCGCGGCAAGCTCAAGATCTTCTTCGGTGCGGCGCCCGGCGTCGGCAAGACCTATGAGATGCTGTCGGCCGCGCGCCGCCGCCAGGGCGAGGGGATCGACGTCGTGGTGGGCGTGGTCGAGACGCACGGCCGGGCCGAGACCGAGGCGCAGCTCGCCGGTCTCGAGGTCGTTCCGCGCCGGCATGTCGACTACAAGGGCCGCGGGCTGGAGGAGATGGACCTTGATGCCATCCTCGCCCGCCGGCCCCAGCTCGTGCTGGTCGACGAGCTCGCCCATACCAATGCACCGGGCAGCCGCCATCCCAAGCGCCATCTCGACGTCGAGGAGCTGCGTTCGGCCGGAATCGACGTCTACTCGACGCTGAACGTCCAGCATGTCGAAAGCCTGAACGACGTGGTGGCGCGCATCACCCGCATCCGCGTGCGCGAGACCGTGCCCGATTCGGTCGTCGATTCGGCCGACGAGGTCGAGCTGGTCGATCTCACCCCCGCCGACCTGATCGCTCGCCTCGGCGAAGGCAAGGTCTACGTGCGCGAGCAGGCGCAACGAGCGCTCCGCCACTACTTCTCGCCCGGCAACCTGACGGCGTTGCGCGAGCTGGCGCTCCGGCGCACGGCCGAGCGCGTCGACGAGCAGATGCTGAGCTACATGCGCGAGCACGCCATCACCGGCCCCTGGGCCGCCGGCGAGCGCGTGATCGTCTGCCTCGATCCCAGCGCCGGCGCAGCCAACGCCGTGCGCGCGGCCAAGCGCACCGCCCACGGTCTCGATGCCGAGCTGATCGCGCTCTATGTCGAGACCGAGCGTCATGCGCTGCTCACCGAAGCCGAGCAGGCACGGCTTGCCGAGGCGATGCGGCTGGCGACGCAGCTCGGCGCCGAGGTGGTGACGGTGCCGGGTCGCTCGGTGGTGGAGGAGGTGCTGGCCTTCGCCCGCGCGCGCAACGCCACCCGAATCGTCGTCGGCAAGTCGCGGCGCTCGCGCTGGTTCGAGTTGCGGCACGGCGCGGTGGTCGATGAGCTGGTGCGCAGCGGCTCCGGCCTCGCGATCGAGGTCGCGCCGTCAGCCGACGCGCCCGAGGCCGCAGGACCGATCGATTGGCTGCTCGGCGCGCCCCGCACCATGGGACCTTATCTCGAGGGTGCGCTCATCACCGCCCTGGCGACGGCGATCGGCGCGCTGGTCAATGCGGAATTCCAGCTCCCCAACATATCGCTGCTGTTCGTGGTGCCGGTGCTGATCGCCGCGACCCGGCATGGGCTCGTGCCGTCGCTGTGGGTCACGGGCCTCTCGGTCCTGTCCTACAATTTCTTCTTCCTGGCACCGCTCTATCAGCTCGCCATCGCCGATCCGGCCAATGTCGTGGCGCTGGTCTTCCTCATGGTCGTGGCGATCGTCGCCAGCGCGCTCGCCACGCGCACGCGGGCGCAGACCCAGGCTGCCCGCCGCGAAGCGCGCACCACGGCCGAGCTCTATGCCTTCAGCCGCAAGATCGCCGGCGTGGTCGACCTCGACGATCTGCTGTGGATCGTGGTCACCCACCTCGCGCGTCTCCTGAACGCCGAGATCGCGATCCTGATGCCGCAGGACGGGAAGCTCGACCTTCGCGCGGCCTTCCCGCCCGATGGCGCGTTGAACGATGCCGACCTCGCGGCCGCCCGCTGGGCCTGGGACGCCGAGCGGCCGACCGGCCGCGGCACCGACACGCTGCCCGGCGTGCGCTGGCTGTTCGAGCCGATCCGCACCAGCCGGTCGGCGATCGGCATTGTCGGCATCCTCGCCAGCGGCGAGGGCCGCGAGCTCTCCGCATCGGAGCGCCGTCTGCTCGAAGCCGTCGGCAACCAGGCGGCGGTCGCGCTGGAGAGGGTGGCGCTGGCCGCCGACATCGACGAGGCGAGGCTTGGCGCCGAGCGGGAACGCTTGCGCTCGGCGATGCTGACCTCGGTGTCGCACGACCTGCGCACGCCGCTTGCCTCGATCATCGGCGCGCTGTCGAGCTTCCGGAGCTACCGCGACCGCTACGACGACGCCACGCGCGACGAGCTCATAGGCACGGCGTTGAGCGAGGCCCAGCGGCTTGACCGCTTCGTTGGCAACCTCCTGGACATGACGCGGCTGGATGCCGGCGTGATCGTGCCCAAGCGCGAGATCGTCGAGGTGGGCGATCTCGTCTCGACGACGCTGCGCCGGGCCGCTCCGCTGCTGAAGGATCGCGTGGTCGCCAGCATGATCCCGCAGGACCTGCCGGCGCTATCGCTGGATTTCGTGCTGGCCGAGCAGACCTTGTTCAATCTCCTCGACAATGCCTCGAAGTATTCGCCGCAGGACGGGCGCATCGAGGTCGAGGCACGGCACGCTGGGGGACGGATCGAGATCGTCGTGCGCGACGAGGGGCCGGGCATCGCCGAAGCGGCGCTCGGCCGGCTGTTCGAGAAATTCTATCGCGCCGAGGATGGCGACCGACGGCGCCCCGGCACCGGCCTCGGCCTCGCCATCGCCAAGGGCTTCGTCGAGGTGCAAGGTGGGTCCATCTCGGCCCGCAATCGGTCCGACCGCAGCGGCGCGGAGTTCGTCGTGAGCTTTCCGGTGACCTGACATGGCAGGCGATGCTGCCCTCATCCTGATCGTCGAGGACGAGCCGCCGATCCGCCGGCTGCTGCGCACGACGCTGGGCGCGCACGACTATCGCACGGTCGAGGCCGCGACCGGCGCCGAGGCGCTGTCGGCCTTGCGCCATCATCGGCCCGACCTCGTGCTGCTCGATCTCGGCCTGCCCGACATCGACGGGCTCGCGTTGATCGCCCGCATCCGTGAGCACGGGCCGGTGCCGATCGTTGTTCTGTCGAGCCGTGGCGACGAGGCGGCCAAGGTGACGGCGCTGGACTCGGGAGCCGACGACTACGTCACCAAGCCGTTCGGGGCCGAGGAGCTGATGGCGCGCCTGCGGGCCGCGCTTCGCCATCGCCTGCAGGAGCAGGGGGCCGAGCGCGGCTTCACCAGCGGTGAGCTCAGCGTCGATCTCGTGCGCCGGCTGGTGCGTCGCGGTGCGGAAGATGTGAAGCTCTCCCCCAAGGAATACGACATCCTCGAGCAGCTCGTGATCCATGCCGGCAAGGTGCTGACGCACAAGCATCTGCTGCGCGAGGTGTGGCGGAACGAGTCAGTGGATCCGCAATATCTCCGGGTCTATGTCCGCCAGCTGCGGCAGAAGATCGAGGCCGATCCGTCGGCGCCGCGCCATGTCCTCACCGAGCCCGGAATCGGCTACCGGCTGGTGTGAGGGAAGGCTAGGCTCGCGTCATCGTCACGGAGGAGGAAACGATGGCCGAGAGCGAGCTTTACAAAAAGGGCACCACCATCCGCAACAAGCTGATGGGGAAGAAGTACGCCGACAAGATGAACAAGACGGTCTACGACGACCCGATCATGGAAAAGTTCGGCACCTATGCCCGCGAGGCGGTGTTCGGCATGCTGTGGGGCCGGCCCGGCCTCGACCTCAAGACCAAGACCCTGATCTGCGTGATCTCCGACACCGCCCAGGCGCGCTGGCCCGAGCTCGCCATCCACCTCCGCATGGCCCGCAACCAGGGCTGGACCGAGGACGAGCTCAGCGAGGTGCTGATGCATCTCTGCGGCTACATCGGCCTGCCCTCGGTGCGTGAAGCCTTGCTCACCGCCAAGGAAGTCTTTCACGAGATGCGCTCCGAAACATGATCCTGATGACGACAAGCGAGCTGCCGCTGCGGCGGCTCGCGCGCGGCAAGGTGCGGGACGTCTACGAGGTCGACGGCGAGCGGCTGCTGCTCGTCGCGACCGACCGCGTCAGCGCCTACGACGTGGTGATGGCCGAGCCGATCCCGATGAAGGGCGCGGTGCTGACGCAAACCAGCGCCTGGTGGTTCCGGCAGTTCGACAAGATCGTGAACCATCACATGATCTCGGCCGATGCCGACGAGATCATTGCCGCGGTGCCGGCCTTGAAGGGGCATGGCGACGCGCTGGCCGGCCGCGCCATGCTGTGCAAACGCGGAACGGTGTTTCCCATCGAGTGCGTGATCCGCGGCTATCTCTCGGGATCCGCCTGGCGCGAATATTCCAAGGACGGCACGCTGGCCGGTGAGCGGCTTCCCGTGGGCCTGCGGGAAAGCGGCCGGCTCGATCCGCCGATCTTCAGCCCGGCGACCAAGGCCGAGAGCGGCCACGACGAGAACATCACGGTCGCTCGCATGCGCGAGGTGCTGGGCGACGAGGTGACGGACGAGCTCGAGCGGCTGACGCGCCTGGTCTACACGAGAGGCCGCGACGTGGCGGCGGCCCGCGGCATCATCATCGCCGATACAAAGTTCGAGTTCGGTCGCACTGGCTCGGGCGAGATCCTGCTGATCGATGAGGTGATGACGCCTGACAGCTCGCGCTTCTGGCCGGCCGACGAATATGCGCCGGGACGGCCGCAGCCCAGCTTCGACAAGCAGCCGCTGCGCGACTGGCTCGATGTCGAGCGCCACGCCGGCCGATGGAACGGCGACGCGCCACCGCCGAAGCTGCCGCCCGAAGTGGTCGATGCCACCAGCAAGCGCTACCTCGAAGCCTATCGCCGGCTGACCGGCGTGGACCTTACCGCTCAGGGCGTGTCCCGATTCAACGGAATCGCCTCATCCTGAGAGCGTGTGAATCTTTGCGCTACAGGGGAGTTACCTCGTTAGGAACCGAGGCTTATGGGATAGGCAGCTGTCAGCCTCGGCCTGTCGTGGTTGGCGACGGACCGGGACGACGAGCACCCTGTCAGCTTCTGCCACCGA
>CANIRG010000419.1 GCA_947469635.1 Rhodospirillales bacterium
AGCACGCTCACCTTCGCGCCGCCGCCCGATTCACCGAAGATGGTGACATTGCCGGCATCGCCGCCGAACGCGGCGATATTGTCCCGCACCCATTCGAGCGCGGCCACGATATCCATCATGCCCGCGGTGCCGGCGCCGCCGAAATCCTCGGCGATGTCTTCCAGGTGGAGATAGCCTAGCGCGCCCAGGCGATGGTTGAAGGAGACGACCACGACCTCGTCGAGGCGGCAGAGATTGGCGCCGGCAGACCAGGGTGAAGATCCCGAGCCGACGAGGAAGCCGCCGCCGTGGCACCAGAACATCACCGGCTTCTTCGCGCCGCCGAGGCCGGACGTCCAGACATTGAGATAGAGGCAGTCCTCGCTGGTCGTCTCGCGGCCGCCCAACGTGAACAGCTCCAGGAGATCGGGCGGCAGGGCGAACACATTCTCGGCCTGGGTCGCCATGTTGCCGTAGGCGAGGGCATCGCTGATACCGCTCCACGGCTCGACTTTTCGCGGCGGACGGAAACGCAGCTCACCCAACGGCGGTGCAGCATAGGGAATGCCTTTGAAAACGCCGACGCCGCGCTCTTCCGCGCCACGTATCCGGCCGGCCGCGGTCTCGACGATGAGATCCGTCATCTGCGTTTTCTCCCCCTGCCGTTCAGTATAGACTGGCTTCATGTCCGACAAAGCCCGAGCTGAACTTGCCCCGACCGGCGTCCTGCGCGCCGGCATCAACCTCTCCAACTTCCTGCTGGTCACCGGCCGCAGCGCAAAGGCCGAGCCGGAGGGCGTGTCGCCCGACATGGCGCGCGCGATTGCGCAGGCTTTGGGCGTGCCGGTCCATTACGTGTCCTACAAGACCCCGGGCGAGCTCGGCGACCAGGTCGGCACCAATGCCTGGGACATCGGCCTGATCGGCGCCGAGCCGCAGCGCGCGCAGAAGATCGCCTTCAGCGCTGCCTATTGCGAGATCGAGGCGACCTACATGGTGCCGCCGGGCTCCCCCATCAAATCCATCGACGAGGTCGACAAGAAGGGCGTGCGCATCTCTGTTTCGGCGCGCTCCGCCTACGGCCTGTGGCTGGAGAACAACATCAAGAACGCCGAGCTGCTGCCGATCGCAGGGCTCGATGCCGCCTACGACAAGTTCGCCAATGAGAAGCTCGAGGTCCTGGCCGGGCTGCGGCCGGGCCTGCTCAAGGACATCGAGAAGATGCCGGGCGCCACGATCCTCCCCGGCAAGTTCAGCGCCGTGCAGCAGGCCGTCGGCACCGCCAAGGCCAATGTCGAGGGCGCCAAGTTCCTCGCCGCCTTCGTCGAGGAGGCCAAGAAGTCGGGCCTGGTGGCGAGTTTGATCGAGAAGCACAAGGTGAAGGGGCTGTCGGTCGCTCCGCCCGCCTGATGAAAGGCGTCGCGACCTTACCCGCGATAAGCTACTGTCCGGGAACAAACGTCTTCCTCCAACGTTGAAGGCGTGCAGCGATCATCCCATGAGTGCCGAGGGCCGGCATTCAGGACAGGCGAGACCTGTCCGCGACAGGCCCTCGTTCGCCTCACGCGATCATCGCTTCCTCACAAAAACGGTAGCTTATGACTGAGACCCGCCCCTGTGGTCGCAACGGGACCTATCGCGCTAATGTGATCTCCCTGGCGACGGCTGTTCCCCGTCACCGGCTGGCGCAGTCTGACGCCGCTGAGCTGGCGCGCGAAGCCTTCGCCCATCGCTTCCCGGATTTCGGCCGCATCGCACGCGTCTTCAAGACGACGGGCATCCAGTCGCGATACGTGATCAAGCCGATCGAATGGTATCTCGACCCGATGGGCTGGCCGGAACGCACCGCCGCCTATCTCGAAGGCGCGCAGGATCTCTTCGTTGCCGCGGCGGAGAAGGCGATGGCGGCGGCCGGCTGCAAGGCCAGCGATATCGACTGCGTCGTGACGGTCTCCTCCACCGGCATCGCGACGCCCAGCCTCGAGGCCCACGTGGCCGATCGCATCGGCTTCCGCGCCGACATCGAGCGCGTCCCGGTCTTCGGCCTGGGATGCGCCGGCGGCGTCAATGGCCTGGCGATCGCGAGCCGGATGGCGCAAGCACGGCCCGGCTCCACCGTGCTGATGGTCGCCGTGGAAATCTGCTCCACGGCCTTCCGTCTCGACAAGCTCACCAAGGCCAACATGGTTGCGACGGCCTTGTTCGCAGACGGCGCCGCGGCCTGCGTGTTGCGGACGGCCGACAGCGGCGGCATCGAGATCGAAGGAGCGGCCCAGCATATGTGGCCGGATACGCTCAACATCATGGGCTGGAACATCGACGACCAGGGGCTGGGCGTGATCTTCGATCGCGACATCCCTCCCTTCGCCCACGAGAAGGTGGGGCCTGCCGTCGGCGGCATGCTCCAGCGGCTGGGCACCGCCCGCTGCTCGATCGATCGCTTCGCCTGCCATCCCGGCGGCGCCAAGGTGATCACCGCGCTCGAGCAGACGCTGCATCTCGAGCAGGGCACGCTCGACCATGAACGCTCCGTGCTGTCGGACTACGGCAACATGTCGGCGCCGACCGTCATGTTCGTGCTCGAGCGCCTCATGGCCGCTGGCCTGCCGAAGCGCACGGTCATGACCGCGATGGGCCCCGGCTTCTCCTGCGGGGTCCTCTCCCTGGTGCGCGCGGCATGACGCTGACGCTCCTCGTGCTGGGGTTCGTCACTCTGCAGCGCCTTGGCGAGATGGTGCTTGCCGGCCGGAACACCGCCCGCCTACTCCGAGCCGGCGCGATCGAGGTGGCGCCCGGCCACTATCCGGTGATGGTGGCCATGCACACGGCCTGGGTGGCCGGACTCTGGTACTTCGCGCTCACGCTCCGTCTCACCTCGCCCGACCTGGTGCTGCTCGCGATCCTCTTCGTCCTGCAGGGCCTGCGCGTCTGGGTGCTGGCGACGCTAGGGCCGCGCTGGACCACGCGCATCATCGTCGTTCCGGGCGAGCAGCTCGTGGCCAGAGGCCCCTATCGATTCCTGTCGCATCCCAACTATTGCGTCGTGATCGGCGAGATCCTCGTGCTGCCGCTCGCCTTCGGCCTGGTCTGGTACGCCGTCGTCTTCTCGATTCTCAACCTCGCCATCCTGTGGGTGCGGATCCGCGCCGAGAACAAGGCGCTCGGCAGGTGATCGGCACCTGGCTGGGCTTTGCCGCAATGGCGCTCGGCATGTTCATGGCCATCCTCGACATCCAGGTCGTGGTGACGTCGCTGCCCAACATCCAGGAAGCGCTGCGCATCGCCCCGGACATGATGAGCTGGGTGCAGACGGCCTACCTGATCGCCGAGGTCATCGCGATCCCCCTCACCGGCCTGCTCACGCGCGTGATGACGATGCGCGGCCTGTTCGTGGCGGCGATCTCGCTGTTCAGCCTGGCCTCGATCGGCTGCGCGGCGAGCAGTGGATTCGCCACCCTGATCGCCTTCCGCGTCGTCCAGGGCTTTGCCGGCGGCGTCCTCATCCCGCTGGTCTTCTCCGCCGTCTTCCTGCTCTTTCCCCCCAGGCAGCAGACCGTCGCCACCACCCTCGCCGGCGTGCTGGCAGTGCTGGGCCCCACGGTCGGACCACTGGCGGGCGGCTGGCTCACCACCACCTATTCATGGCACTGGCTGTTCCTGATCAATGTCGGGCCGGGCATCGTCGCCGCTGGGCTGGCGGCGAAGTTCCTCCCGCGCGCGAGAGTCGACCTCGACCACGCCAAGCACATCGACGTGATCGCGCTCGTGTTGATGGCGATATCCCTCGCGTCGCTGGAGATCGCCCTGAAGCAGGCGCCGCACGATGGCTGGGCCTCCGGCCTGGTGATCGGCTTGCTCGTGCTGAGCGCCGCCAGCCTCGCCGCCTTCGTGCGGCGCACGCTCGGCCGCACCACGCCCGTCGTCGATCTCACGGCGCTGGCGGATCGAAACTTCGCCGTGAGCTGCGCGCTCAGCTTCCTCCTGGGCATCGCGCTCTACGGCTCGGTCTACCTGATGCCGGTCTTCCTCGGCTTCGTGCGCAACCACGATTCATTGGAGATCGGCTCCATCATGCTGGTCACCGGACTGGCGCAGCTCGCGATGGCGCCGCTCGCCGTCCAGCTCGAACGCCGGCTCGACGCCCGCCTGCTGACTGCGGCCGGCTTCACCCTGCTGGCCATTGGCCTCGGCCTCAGCGCCGTCCAGACACGGAACTCGGACTATGACGAGATGTTCTGGCCGCAGATCCTGCGAGGTGCGGCGATCATGCTCTGCCTGCTGCCGCCGACACGGCTGGCGCTGGGCCATCTGGCGCCCGAGCGCGTCGCCGATGCCAGTGGCCTCTTCAACCTGATGCGCAACCTCGGCGGCGCCATCGGCCTCGCCCTGATCGACACGGTGATCTACGGCCGCAGCCCCCTCCACGCCGAGCGCATCGTCGAGAAGCTCAAGGCGGGCGACATTGCGACCGGGCGGCTGATCGGCCTGCCCGACGGCGCCATGACCGGCGCAGCGCCGCAGAACGTCGATGCAGCGACGCTCGCCTTCGTCCGCGCGCTGGTGGAAAAAACCGCCTTCGTGCAGTCGGTCAACGAGGCCTGGGCGATGCTGGCCGCCTTTGCTGTCCTTGCCACCGTCGGCGTCGTGCTGCTGCGACCGGCGCCCGACGAGATCACCGCGCGGTAGGGATCTCTATCTCTCCTCTTAAAGCTCGCTGCCGACGAACTGCCGGAACTCGGCCGTGCGCGGGTTGGCGAAGAGCTCGGCGGTGGGGCCGATCTCCCACACCTTGCCCTTGTGCATGAACACCACGAGGTCGGCGACGCGGCGGGCAAAGCCCATCTCGTGGGTCACAGTGATCATGGTCATGCCGCGGCGCGCGAGGTCCTCCATCACAGCCAGCACCTCGGACGTGAGCTCGGGATCGAGCGCCGACGTCACCTCGTCGAACAGCATGACCTGCGGCTGCAGCGCCAGCGAGCGCGCGATGGCGACGCGCTGCTGCTGGCCGCCCGAGAGCTGCTCGGGATAGGCCGCGATCTTGTCGGTGAGGCCGACGAGGGCCAGCACGTCCGCGGCACGCTTCTTCGCCTCTTCCTTCGACTGCTTCTTCACCAGCGTCAGCGCCAGCGTGATGTTCCGCTCGACGTTGAGATGCGGGAAGAGATTGTAGCTCTGGAACACCATGCCGACGTCGCGGCGGAGCTGGGCGCGGGCAACGCTGCCCGGCCGGCCGACCTCGTGCCCGCATACAGCGATGCTGCCGCCCTGCACGGTCTCGAGGCCGGCGATGCAGCGCAGCAGCGTGCTCTTGCCGGAGCCGGAACGTCCGACGATGGCCACGGTCTGGCCCTGCGCCACGCCCAGGCTGACGCCATCCAGCACGCGCAGCCTGCCGAACTCCTTGATCACGTCGCGGACCTGCACGATCGCGTCGCGTGCCTTTACGTCATCGGCCGGCATTGGCCCTCCTTTCGAGCGCGCGTGCGGCCACCGACAGCGGGTAGCACATCGCGAAATAGATGGCGGCCACGGCGACGAAGATCACGAAGGGCTCGAAGGTCGAGTTGTTGACGATCTGGCCGGCGCGCGCGAGCTCCACGAAGCCGATCACCGAGGCGAGCGAGGTGTTCTTCACGATCTGCACCATGAAGCCCACGGTGGGCGGCGTGGCGATGCGCACCGCCTGCGGCAGCACGACATAGGCATATTGCTGGAAGCGGTTGAGGCCGAGGCAGTCCGACGCCTC
>CANIRG010000420.1 GCA_947469635.1 Rhodospirillales bacterium
CCGGTGTCGCTGCGGGCCATGAAGAGGCCGAGCACGGCGCAGAGCACCAGCGCCGCCACGAACGACACGACCTTGGGCAGCGGCAGGAAGGCGGCGCCGAGCTGGATGATCTCGCCGGCATAGGGCACCGAGATGGTCTCGGTGTCGCCGCCGAAGAACAGGAGGGCGGCATTGTCGGCCACGATCGAGACGCCCAGCGTGATCAGCAGGATGTTCTCGTCCTTGCCGTGGCTGAAGCGGCCGATCAGCAGGCGGTAGAGCACGAAGCCGAAGACGAAGGCGCCGCCGATCACGATCGGCAAAGCGAGGTAGGGATCGACGCCCAGCAGGCGCCACAGGAAGAACACCGCGTACATGGCGAGCATCAGCAGGCTGCCATGGGCGAAGTTGATGATGTGCAGCACGCCGTAGATCAGCGTGAGGCCCACGGCCACCAGCACATAGATGCCGCCGGCGAGCAGCCCGTTCAGCACGCCGGCGAGGATGATCGCAGGGTCTATCATTACGCCATCACCGCCATCCCGACCGGAGCGCAGCGAAGTGGAGGGATCTCCTCTGTCGGGTAGGTCAAGAAGAGGCCCCTCGGCTTCGCTTCGCTACGCTCGGGGTACGATTACGTAAACTTCGGCTTGGGGAAGACAGCCTTGATCGAGCTCACGTCGTCCGGCGCGATCACCTCGATGTCGCCCTTGAAGGCCTGCATCACCGCCGCACGTCCGCCCTCGTTCTGGCCATTGACGAACTTGGTCGGCCCATAGGGCATCAGGTCGGCCTTGAAGCTCGAGCCGCCCAGCGCCGCCAGCAGCTTCTCCTTGTCGGCGGAGCCCGCCTTCTCCAGCGCGTCGGCCAGGAAGGCCACGTTGGTGTAGGCGAGGTAGACCTCGAAGGTGAACAGCGTCTTGCCGTCGGCCTCGACGCGCTTCTTCAGGGCCTTCGCCGTCTCCGAGCGCGGATTGAACCAGTGGTTCACGTCCATCATGTATTGCGATACGTCGGGCTGCTCCTTGGCGAACTTGTAGTTGAAGCCGCCGCCCAGCACCGAGAACATGCCGGCGAGGTTGACCTTCTGCTGGTAGAGCGTGCGCGCCAGCAGCACATATTCGTTCTGGTAGTTCGACATCATCACGAGCTCGGGCGCGAGCGAGCGGATGCGCAGCGCGATGTTGTCGAAGTTGCGCGTCGGGTTCTCGTTGGGGATCAGCTCCTTCACCTCGATGCCGATCGAGGGCAGCTTGCCCTGCAGCAGCTTGGCCGTGCCGGTGCCAAACTCGCCCGCCTCATGGACGATCACGGCCGACTTGGCGATGCCGCCCGCCGCCTTGTTGAGCGCGCCCAGCGAGGCGATGCCCTGGTCGACGCAGGCGCCGAAGCCGGGCTTGAGGCGGAACACGTTCTTGAGGCCGCGCGTCACGATCAGGTCCGACGCGCCGACGTCGATCAGGAACGGCGTGTTGTACTTGGCGGCGGCCTGGGTGGCGGCGATGCCGACCGGGCTCTGGTAGCAGCCGATGTAGGCCGCCACGCCGGCTTCGTTCATCTTCTCCACTTCGCTGACGCCGACCTCGACCTTGGACTGGCTGTCGCCCCACAGCGGCTCGAGCTTGGCGCCGCCCATCGACTTGATGCCGGTCTTGTTGATGTCTTCCAGCGCCAGGGTCGCGCCGATGCGCGCCTGTTGGCCGGCGAAGGCCACGAAGCCGGTCACGGGATGGATCAGGCCGACCTTGACGCTCTTGGCCTGCGCGCCGCCGATCAGGGGGAAGCCCAGCGTTCCCGCCGCCAGCGCCGTCGAGCCCGCCACGAAGCTGCGCCGCGAAACCGGTGATTTGCCTTTGGTCATATCGTAGCCTCCCCTTATGAACGATCGTTCAGTCGGCGTGACGCTACGATAGCGCCCGGCGGCGGACAACCATGCAAACGGCGTTCCTTCTGAGGTATCCTGCCCCATGCCCAAGATCCTCTCCCAAACTCAGGTCGATCAATACAAGCGGGACGGCTTTGCCTTCCCGGCGCCGGTGCTCACGGCCGACGAGGTGCGCGAGCTGCGGGCCGATCTCGAATATTGGGAGAAGCAGCAGGGCCATCCGCTCGACTTCCCGGAGAAGAGCAAGTCCTACCTGCTCTACAAATGGGCCGACACGCTGGTGCATCATCCGCGCGTGCTCGACGCGGTCGAGGATGTGCTGGGTCCCGACATCCTGGTCTATCACTCGACCATGTGGATCAAGGAGGCGCACACGCCGGCCTACGTCCGCTGGCACCAGGACGGCGCCTATTTCTTCCTCGATCCGCTGGAGCACGTGACGGCCTGGGTGGCGCTGTCCGAGGCGTCGGAGAAGGCGGGCTGCATGCGCGTCGTGCCGGGCACGCATCGCCTGCCGATGATCGAGCACGACGACAAGCCCGGCCAGCACAACATGATCAAGCGCGGCCAGGGCATCAGCGACCGCTTCGACAAGGAGGCCGGCGTCGCCATGCCGCTCCGGGCGGGCGAGATGTCGCTGCATCACACCGCGCTGGTGCACTGCTCGCCGGGCAACGACAACGACGACCGCCGCATGGGGCTCGGCATCTCCTTCATCCCGGCGCATGTGAAGCCGCTCGGTCCGGTGCGGCCGCACGCCATGCTGGTGCGCGGCCAGGACCGCTACGGCCACTTCCTGCCCGAGGAGCGGCTCGAGGTGCCGATGTCCGCCGAGGCGCAGGCCGCGCACGCCGAGGCCGTGCGCCTGTTCCGCCTGCGCCAGGATCAGGGGTTCACGAAGGCGGCCGAATAGGCGTCACGCCATCGCTCGTTACGCCATCATCGTATCCATGTAGTGCCGCGCGATCTCGCCGGGTGTCGCCTGCCAGACGTTGTGGAAGCGCTCGATCCGGCGTAGCGCCTCGTCGAGGTACTTGATGCGGTGCGCGAGGCCCATCACCTGCGGATGGACCTGCAGGCTGAAGACCTGGTTGCCCTCGCCGTGCAGCGTCTCGAAAGCTTCGCCCACGAGGTCGGGATAGCGCGGCGTCGGAATGCGACGCATGACGAGCTGCTGCACGTCGTCCCATTCCGGATTGTTGGGCAGCGAGACGAACTTCCTGCCGACTTTCATCGGGTAGGGCTGGTCGTCGTTCGGCCAGTCGAGCACGTAGTCGAGGCCTGAATCGGCCAGGAGCCTGGGCGTGCGCTGGCTCTCGCCGTAATCCTGGCCGAGCCAGCCGATGGGCTTCTGGCCGCTTGCTTTCTCGATCGCGGCGATCGAATCAGCGATCTCCTTCTTCTCCTCGGCCTCGCTCATCTTCGAGCTGATCATGCGGTTGGCCGAGGTGCCGTGTCCGATGAACTCGTATTTGCGCTTCTTGAACTGCTCGATGAGGTAGGGATAGCGCTCGGCTGCCATCGCATTGACCGCGACGCCGGCCCTGATCTGGTAACGGTCGAGCACGTCGAGCACGCGGAAGATGCCGATACGGTTGCCGTGCTCGCGCTGCGTCCAGGTGCGATAGTCGGGCGTGAAGCTGCCGAACTCGCCGACATGGCGCGGGTCGCGATGGGAATCCTCGGCGGGCATCAGCTGCCAGTATTCGAGATGCAGCACGACGCAGAAGGCGATGCGGGCATTCCTGGGCCAGACGAGCCGCGGCCGCTTGGGGTACGGCGAATAGTCGTACCAGGGATTGTCCATGCCGGCGGGCAGCGGCGGCGGGTTCTTCGGGACGGCGGGAGGGGTGCTCATCCTAGGCCTCCTTCCCGAGATGCTGCTGGTAGGGTTTCAGCCCGTTCTCGGTGTACCAGTCCAAAATCTCCTCGGCAGTGCAGATCCACGCGTCCTTGTGCTGGCGCATATAGGTGAGGACGCGGTCGAGATGCTTCACCCGGTGCGGCGCGCCCATCATGTAGGGATGCAGCGCCACGCACATGACGCGGCCCTGCTCGCTGCCCTCGCGATAGACCGTGTCGAAATGGTCGATGATCATCTGGGCGAATTCCTCGGCCTCGTAGGGCTGGCGATGGATCAGCGCGTCGTTGAGATCCATCGTGTAGGGCACGTGCATCAGCGTGCCGTGCTTGGTCGCCAGCGGCGTCGGCTGCTCATCGTGATAGAAGTCGCAGATATAGTCGAGGCCCGCCTCCTTCACGAGGTCGAGCGTGTTGAAGGTGTTGGAGATGGCGGGCGAGAACCAGCCGCGCAGCTTGCGGCCCGTCAGGCGCAGGTGCGTGGCCTTGCTGTGCTCGATGACGTCGCGCTCCTCCTGCTCGCTGTAGCCCCAGTGGTAGCGCGTGTTGAGATAGCCGTGGCTCATGTACTCCCAGCGCCGCGCCTCCATGGCCTCGAGGATCTCGGGATACATCTCGATCACCGACATCGACAGCGAGACGGTGCAGCGCACCGCGTGCTTGTCCATGACGTCGAACATGCGCCACAGGCCGACCCGGTTGCCGTAGTCGCGACCGCCGTAGCCCAGCACGTCGGGATGCGGCATGCGCGGCCACGGGTTGCGCACGCGCACCTCCGCCGGGAGATATTCGTAATGCTCGATGTTGGGGCAGAACCAGACCGCGACACGCGCGCCATTGGGCCATGACAGCTTCGGCCGCTCGACGATCGGCGAATAGCCGAACCGGTATGGATCCATCGTTGATTTCTCTCCCTGTTGGCACGTCGAGTGCATCACGGGTTGCGCCTCACTTCAACGCCCCGCATCCTGTTCGCATGGCGGACGATATCCGTTTCACCCTCAACGACTCTCCCGTCGAGCTTTCAGGCGTCTCGCCGATGGTGACGCTGCTCGACTGGCTGCGCGAGCAGCGCGGCCTGAAGGGCACCAAGGAGGGCTGTGCCGAGGGCGATTGCGGCGCCTGCACCGTCGTCCTGGAGCGCGCCGATGGACGGCGCGAGGCGATCAACGCCTGCATCGCATTGCTGGGCCAGATCGACGGCCAGGCGGTGCGCACGGTCGAGGGTCTCGTGGGCCCGGACGGTGCGCCGCACGCGGTGCAGACGGCGATGGCCGAGAGCGATGCCACGCAATGCGGCTTCTGCACGCCGGGCTTCGTCATGTCGGCCTATGCCTTTGCCTCGGGCGGCGAGGCGCCGGAGCTGGAGACCATTCACGATGCGTTGGCCGGCAATCTCTGCCGATGTACCGGCTACCGGCCGATCGTCGAGGCGATGAAGAAGGCGGCAGGCGCCGCCGTTGCGCCGGCGCCGCCGGTGCAGGCACGTCGCGCGTCGGCCATCTTCGACGGGGTCTTCTTCGCGCCGCGCTCGCTCGACGAGCTGCTGAGACTGCGCGCTGACCGGCCGCAGGCGTCGCTGATGGCCGGCGGCACCGATCTCGGCCTTTTGGCGAGCCGGTCCCGCAAGCCGCCGCCGGAGATCATCCATCTCGCCCATGTGCCCGAACTCGCGGTCATCACGCAGGACAAGGAAAGCCTCACCATCGGCGCCGCCGCGACCTACGCCGCAGCCATGCCGGTGCTGATTGAGAATTTCCCGGCGCTGCGCACCTATCTAGCGCGGCTGGGCTCGCGGCAGATTCGCACGATGGGAACCATCGGCGGCAATATCGGCACCGCCTCGCCGATCGGCGACATGCCGCCGGTGCTGCTGGCGTTGGAGGCGAGCCTGAAGCTGGTCTCGGTGCGCGGCGTGCGCGACCTGCCGCTGGAAGACTTCTTCCTCGACTATCGCAAGACGGC
>CANIRG010000421.1 GCA_947469635.1 Rhodospirillales bacterium
CGGCGGCGAGGTCGGAGGGGGTGGCGTTCTCGATCTCGTTGTGGCTGATGCCGCGCTCGCAGGGCACGAAGATCATGCCGGCGGGGCAGAGCTTGGCGATGTGCATGGCGTCGTGGCCGGCGCCCGAGGGCATGTCCATGTTGCTGAGCCTCAGCGCCGTGGCCTTGGCGCGCACCAGGTCGATCACCTTGGGATCGAAGTCGGTCGGCGCCACCCTGGTCACGCGCTCGATGGTGGCGGTGCAGGGCGCCGCCTTGGCGGCCAGGATCTCGTGCAGCTTCCTCTCGTGCCGGTCGAGCTCGACGTCGCGGGGATGGCGCATGTCGATGGTGAAGCTGGCCTTGCCCGGCACCGTGTTGGGCGAGCCGGGCGAGACATCGACGCGGCCGATGGTGAAGCGCAGCGTATCCTCTGGATCGGTCGTCGCTTCGTACATCGCCGCGGCGATGGCCAGCGCGGCGCGAAACGCATCCTTGCGGGCGGCGCGCGGCGTCGTGCCGGCATGCGCCTCCTCGCCCGCGACCTCGACGATGTAGCGGCGGCTGCCCTGGATCGCCGTCACCACGCCGATGGTCGTGCGCTCGTTCTCAAGGCGCGGTCCCTGCTCGATATGCACCTCGACATAGGAATCGACGGCAAAGCCCGGCTTGTCCGCGCGCATCGGCGCCGGCGCGGCCTTCAGTGTCTCGGCCAACGCGTCCTTCAGCACCACGCCCTTCCAGTCCTTCACCAGCAGCATCTCGTCGAGCTTGTTGTGGCCGGCGAAGACGGCCGAGCCCATGGCGCCGGGCTGGAAGCGTGAGCCCTCCTCGTTGGTCCAGGCGACGGCCACGACCGGGCGCTTGGTCGGGACGCCGGAGTCTTCCAGCGCTTCCAGCGCCTCGAAGGCCGCCAGCACCCCGTACATGCCGTCGAACCGTCCGCCCGTGGGCTGGCTGTCCATATGCGAGCCGCTCATCACCGGCGTCGCATTGGCATCGGTGCCTTCGCGGCGCACGAACAGGTTGCCGATGGCGTCCGTGGACAGCGAAAAGCCGCGCGCCTTGGCCCAGCTCGCCAGCAGGTTCCGCGCGGCGGCATCCTCGGCCGACAGCGCCTGCCGGTTGACCCCGCCCTTGGGCGTGCCGCCCAGCTTCGCCATGTCGACGTGCCGTTGCCACAGCCGGTCCTCGCGCACCGCATTGGCCCCGCTCATGCTTCCTCCAGAGACTTGTTGGCCGAGCTATAGCGGCCCCATAGTCGCGCTTCAATCAGGAGACCCCATGCATAACCATCTCGACCGCAATCTCATCGGCTACGGTCCCGACACGCCCGATCCGCAATGGCCCAACGAGGCGCGCATCGCGGTGTCCTTCGTGCTGAACTACGAGGAGGGCGGCGAGAACAACATCCTGAACGGCGATGCGGCCTCCGAGGTGTTCCTGACCGAGACGCCGGGCGGCACCCCGATCGTGGGCGGCCGCGACCTCTCCACCGAGTCGATGTACGAGTACGGCAGCCGCGCCGGCTTCTGGCGCATCCTGCGCATCTTCAACGAGCGCCACATGCGCTTCACCTCCTGGGCCGTGGGCAAGGCGCTGGAGCTCCACCCCGCCGCCGGCAAGGCCATGGCGGAGTCGGGCCACGAGGTGGCGAGCCACGGCTGGCGCTGGATCAACTACAAGGATTTCACCCTCGAGCAGGAGCTCGACCACATGAGGCAGGCGGTCAAGGCGATCGCCGATTCAGCCGGCAAGCCGCCGGTGGGCTGGTACACCGGCCGCTTCGGCATGCGCACGCTGGAAGCCGTCGTGAAGCATGGCGGCTTCCTCTATTCGAGCGATTCCTACAGCGATGACCTGCCCTACTGGGTGCGCGTCGAGGGCGCGCCGCATCTGATCATCCCCTACACGCTCGAGGTGAACGACATGAAGTTCGCCGTGCCGCCGGGCTTTGGCCTGGCCGACGGCTGGCTGCAGGCGATGAAGGACGCCTTCGACTTCCTCTATGCCGAAGGGGCGCGGGCGCCGAAGATGATGTCGATCGGCATCCATTGCCGCCTCGCCGGCCGGCCGAGCCGGGCGGCGACCCTGGCGCGCTTCCTCGACTATGTCGCGTCCAAGCCCAAGGTGTGGGTGGCGACGCGCGAGGAGATCGCCCGGCACTGGATGAAGGTGCATCCGGCGCCAACATGACCGGCCGTCTGTTCGTCTTTGGCCTGGGCTTCAGCGGCCTCGAGATCGCGCGCGCGGCGATGGCGGCGGGCTGGCCGGTGGCGGGATGCGTCACGACGGCGGAGAAGGCCGCACTGCTGCGGCGAGGTGGCATCGATACCGTCGCCTTCGGCGAGGCAGCGGAGAAGGCTGGCGCGGCCACGCATCTCCTCGTGTCGATCCCGCCAGGTGACTCGGGCGATCCGGCTTTGGCGGCCTGCGAGAGGCTGCGGCCGGCGTGGGTCGGTTATCTCTCGACGACGGGCGTCTATGGCGATCGCGGCGGCGGCTGGGTCGACGAGACAGACACGCCGCAGCCGGGCCAGGCGCGCAGCCGTAACCGGCTCGCGGCCGAGCAGGGTTGGCAGGCATGGGGTGCGCGGCAAGGCGTTCCCGTCCATATCTTCCGTCTTCCAGCGATCTACGGGCCGGGCCGCAGCGCCCTCGACCAGGTGTGCGAGGGCCGCGCGCAGCGGATCGACAAGCCGGGCCAGGTGTTCAGCCGCATCCACGTCGCCGATCTCGCGCAGACGGTGCTCGCTTCCATGGCGCACGGCGGCCTCGGCACCATCTTCAATGTGACCGACGACGATCCCGCACCGCAGGCCGACGTGATCGCGCTTGCCTGCGAGCTGCTGGGCGTGCCGCCGCCCTCGCTCGTGCCCTATGACGAAGCAGCGCAGCGCATGAGCGCGATGGCACGCTCCTTTTATGCGGAGAACCGGCGGGTGCGGAACGACAGGATAAAGCGCGAGCTGGGTGTGGTGCTCAAGTATCCGAGCTATCGAGAAGGGCTGCGGGCCATTCGGGAGAAGGAATGATGTCGAGACTTATGGTGATTGCATTGATCGGCCTGCTGTCGGCCCTGCCCGCAGTGGCACAGACCGATGCGGCGTTGGCCGCGATCATGGCCCATCCCGAGGTCAAGCGGCAGATGGCTGCGATCACCAAGGTGCCGTTGATCTGGCGCAAGCTCGACGATACGCCCGGCCTCGATTGCTACCAGCTCAAGGAGAACCATCCCACGCATCTGGCCCAGGTCGACACCTATTGCCGGGCGCGGGCGGACGGCAAGATCCTGAAGTACGACGTCGCGAAAGATACCTACGACGAGCTGCGGGCCTCGTCGGCCGGGCCGCGTGTGCCGGTGTTCGACATGATGGGGCCGGGTACGCTGAGCTGCGGCGACTTCCTGAAGGACATCGCCTCCTCTCAAGCCAATGAGGCAGCTTTCTACTTCTGGACGCAAGGCTTCATGAGCGGCGCCAATGCCGAGCTGCGCATCGCCGGCAAGCAGGTCCGCAATCTCAACACCTCGCAAAGCTCGGGCGATGGTCTCACGGCGTTCCTGCGCAGCTATTGCACCGATCGCCGGACGGACCCGGTGCTGCTGGCCGTCGTTGCCCTGCTGCGCACGCTGCCGCAAGTGCAGGATTGAGCTTGGGGGGAATGACGATGATCGATCCGATCGCGACCGCGCCCACCGGCACGACGCTGGTCCTGCGCGCCCTGGCGCGCTTTCCCGAGCGACGGGCATTCGTGTGGGATGGCGGTAGCCTCACCTATGCCGGAGCGCGGTCGCTGATCGGACGGCTGCAGGCGGCGATGGTGGCGGCCGGCCTCGGCAAGGGGCGTACGGTTGCCTTTCTCAGCGCCAACTCGGCCGAGACCTGGTGCGCCGGCGTCGCCGCGCTGGGCCTGGGTCTGGTGGCCACCTGGCTGCATCCGGTCGGTTCGCTCGGCGATCATCTCGAGGTCATCGAGGATTCCGAGGCGAGCGTGCTGATCGTCGATCCCAAGACGCATGCAGCGCGTGGCGGCGAGCTGGCGGCACGGGCCGCCGACCGGCTCGCGACCGTGCTCACCATGGGACCGGCGGACTTTGGCCGCGATCTGCTGATGCTGGCGGACAAGGCCGGTGAGGCGAGCCCGGTCGATCTCTCGTCGCCCGACGACTACGCCATCATCAACTACACCGGCGGCACCACAGGCAAGTCCAAGGGCGCGATCCGCCGCCATCGCTCGACGGCGGCCAGCACGCTGGCCATCGCCGCCGACTTCGAGTTCCCGGCGACGCCGCGCTATCTCGCCGCCGCGCCCATCACCCACGTCTCGGGCACCAAGGTCACGCCCTCGTTGATGAAAGGCGGCACGATCCATCTGCTCAAGGGCTTCGAGCCGGAGAAGTTCCTCGCCACCATCGAACGCGAGAAGATCAACTTCACGCTCATGGTGCCGACCATGATCTACGTGATGCTGGATCACCCCAAGCTCGACAGGACCGACCTGTCCTCGCTGGAGCTGATCCTCTACGGCGCCTCGCCGATGTCGCCATCGCGCCTGGTCGAGGGGCTGGAGCGCATCGGGCCGGTGTTCAGCCAGCTCTACGGCCAGACCGAATGCTATCCCGTGAGCGTGCTGCGCAAGGCCGACCACGATGCCAGGCGGCCGGAGCTATTCGCCTCCTGCGGCTTTCCCATCGCCTCGTGCAGCGTGAGCCTGCGCGGCGACGACAACGAGGAGGTGGCGCCAGGCGAGGCGGGCGAGATCTGCGTGCGCGCGCCGCATGCGATGGAGCAATACTGGAAGCGGCCGGAGCAGACGGCGGAGACCTTCAAGGGCGGCTGGCTGCATACCGGCGACATCGCCCGCGCCGACGAGCGCGGCTACCTCTATATCGTCGATCGCAAGAAGGACATGATCGTGTCCGGTGGCTTCAACATCTTCCCGCGCGAGATCGAGGATGTTCTGTCGGCGCATCCCGATGTTGCGATGGTGGCGGTGATCGGCGTGCCACACGAGAAGTGGGGCGAGGCGGTGGCGGCGCTGGTCGTGACGCGGCCGGGCACCGCGCCGTCGCCCGAGGCGCTGATGCAGCTCGTTAAGGACCGCAAGGGCGGCACGCATGCGCCCAAGCAGGTCGAGTTCGTGGATTCACTGCCACTGACGGCGGTGGGCAAGGTCGACAAGAAAGTCCTGCGGGCGAGATACTGGGCCGGCCAGCAGCGCATGGTGGGTTGAAAAACTTCGCGCCCCGGGTTTGCGAGGGGGAGCGAATCGTGTCAGCAAGGGACGATGCTCCTGCGCGCCGCCATTTTTCTCGCCCTCATCCTCGCCCTAGGCAGCTGCACTGCGCCTGCGTCGCGGACCGAAGCCGCCGCGGCGGCGCGGGCGGCGGCACGAGCGGCGGTGGTGAGCGAGCACACGCGGCAGGTGGAGGCGCGCAAGGAAGAGGTCATCCGCCAGCTCTCGATCTGCGAGAGCGGAGGCTACGGCGTCAGCGACCGGCCGATTCTGGGCTATCGCGGCACCTATCTCGGCCGCCTGCAATTCACCATCACCACGGTGATTGGCTTCGTGAAGATGCGCGATGGCGTGACGCTCACGCGGGCGGAGGCCGTCGAGCTGGCGCACGATCACGAGCGCGCCGGCGCGCTCGCCAAGTTCGTGATCTTCGATCTCGAGGAGCCCTGGCACTGGCC
>CANIRG010000422.1 GCA_947469635.1 Rhodospirillales bacterium
CCGCTGCGACTGCTGACCTTCCGCGACAGAAAGCGAGCGCGAACACGCCGCTGAAGATTCCCTATGGCAACAAGGAGGTCGCTCAAAAGCTCGGCGCCCGCTACAGCGCCGATGGCTGGTATGCGCCTCCCGGCGTGGATCTCTCTGCCTTTTCGGAGAGGGGCTGGTTGTAGAGTTGGAATGTCGGAAGCCTGCATTCTCGCGGTGACGTGCTAGCCTGCCCCCCGAAACGATGCCGGGAGGAGCAATGTCGAAGGTCATGACGCGCCGCCATGCCGTGACGATGGGGCTGGTCGCACCGCTGATCGCCATGCCCGCCGCCGCCCAGGCGTCGTGGCCGTCCAAGCCCGTGCGTATCATCGTGCCGTTCCCGCCCGGGCAGGCAGCGGACATTTTCGCGCGATTGATGGCGGAGCGGCTGACGGACATCTGGAAGCAGCAGGTCCTGGTCGACAACAAGGGCGGGGGCGGCGGCATCCCCGGCACCGAGGCCGGCAGGGCGGCGACGCCCGACGGCTACACGCTGCTGGTCGCCACCAGCGGCACCTTCGGCGTCAATCCCAGCCTCTATCCCGACCTGCCGTACAGGCCGCTGGTCGACTTCAGGCCGATCACCAACATCATTCGCGGGCCACTGGTGATCGTGGCCCATCCCAGCTTCCCCGCCAGCACCGTGGCCGAGCTGATCGAGCTCGCTCGAAAGGAGCCGGGCAGGATTTCCTACGCCTCGGCCGGCCCGGGCACGGCGCAGCATCTCAGCATGGAGCTGTTCAAGCTCCAGGCCAGGATCGATATCGAGCACATCCCCTACAAGGGCTCGGGCCCGGCGATGGCCGACTTGCTGGGCGGCCACGTCAAGCTGATGATGGACAGCACCGCCTCGTCGCTCGCCGCGCTGCGCGACGGTCGCATCAAGGCGCTGGGCGTCACGACGGCGCGTCGTGTGCCGGCGCCGCTCGACAAGGTTCCGTCGATCGGTGAGACCGTGCCGGGCTACGATGCGGCCGGCTGGTCGGGGCTGGTGGCGCCGGCGAAGACCCCGGACGAGATCGTGAACAAGGTGAATGCCGATCTCACTTCGTTGCTGCGCGATCCCGCGGTGCTGCGCCAGTTCGAGGAGCGGGCGACGTTGCCATCGCCCATGGCGCCCGCCGAGTTCTCGGCCTTCATCGCCAAGGACATGGCGACCTGGGCCGAGGTGGTGAAGGCTACCGGAACCAGGCCAGGCAACTAGGAGAGCAATATGACCTATGCAATGAGAAGGATGATTGCACTGCTCGGCCTGGCGTTGGCCATTGTCTCGCCGGCGGCGCGGGCTGCGGACCCCGTCGACATGCTGCTGGTGCTCGCCGCCGACGTCTCGCGCAGCGTGACCGAGCCCAAGTTCAGGCTTCAGCGCGAAGGGGCCGCCGCCGCCATCACCCATCCGGACGTGGTGATGGCCATGACGTCGGGCCCCCACAGGCGCATCGCGGTGTGCTTCCTCGAATGGGCGGCCATCGGCATGCAGAACGTCGTCATCGACTGGACGATGATCGACGGCGCCGACTCCGCCCGCCGCTTCGGCGACAGGCTGGTCGAAACACCGCGATCGTTCGCCGGTAGCACCTCGATCAGCAACGCCATCGACTTTTCGGTGAGCCAGCTCGCGCGCGCGCCCTTCACATCGGAACGGCACGTCATCGATATCTCCGGCGACGGCACCAACAATTCCGGCCGCTCGGTCACCGACGCCCGCGACGATGCCCTGGCGAAGAGGATCACCATCAATGCCCTGGTGATCCTGACGCCGCTCGCCGAATCGTTCCGACCGGAGCACACCAATCCGGCGGGCGGCCTGGAAAAATACTTTCAGGACAACGTCATCGGCGGGTCCGGGGCGTTCACCGTCGTTGCCGAAGGGCACGGGTCGTTCGGCCGGGCCCTGACGAAGAAGCTGATCCAGGAGATCGCAGGCTTTCCCCCCGATCGGCTCGCGGCCATGGAATAGAGCAGCAGTTGGAATCTCCGATCACGAAACCGGCGGCACATCGAGCCTGACGGCCACGCCCTCCAGGGCCTTCGATGGCGCCGGATAGCGCTCCATGACCAACGGATCGTGGCCCGGGATGATATGCCTCGGCGACTCGGCAAGGGCGCGCAGCCTGTCGTAGCCTTCCACCATCTCGCCGACGTGGAAGGCGGTAGGGAAGACCCGCCCGGTCTCCATGTGCTCGTAGTAGTGGCTGGTGTCGGAGGCGAGCACGACCCAACCCCGGGCCGTCGCGACCCGCACGCACTGCAGCCCGGCCGTATGTCCGCCGATATGATGCACGCTCACCCCCGGCGCGAGCTCGCCCGATCCGTTGTGGAAGTGGACGCGATCCTTGAAGACCAGCTTCACCATGCCCACCACGTCGTCGACCTCGTAGCCGTGATTGAAGCGGGAGTGACGCATGTATCGGCCCGTCGCGAAACTCATCTCCGTATCCTGGAGATGGAATCGCGCCGCGGGAAAATCGAAGAACGTGCCCACGTGATCGTAGTGCATGTGGGTGATGATGACGTCCTTCACGGTTGCTGACTGGACGCCGAGGAGGGCCAACCCCTCGCTGGGGGTTCGGAGGAACCTACGCTTGCGCTGCCGCGCCATCGCCTCGCTGAAACCCGTGTCCACGACGAAGGTCCGCCCGGCATTGCGGATCAGCCAGACGAAGTAGTCCATGGGCATGGGCGCGTCGTGCGGATCCCCGCCGATGAAGTTGGCGCTGCGCGTACCGTCGCGGGTGGCGTACTTGATGGCATAGACTTCGTAGATTTCCTGGCTCATGGCAGCCTCTTGATGAAGTGAAACGACACGCTCGAAACCCGGAGGACACGCTTTGCGCGACCCGCACGCCATCATCGACACCGCCGCCCTCGCCGCTTCGCTGGGCGATCCGTCCCTGCGCGTGTTCGACTGCACCACCCACCTCCAGCCCACGCCGACCGGCTCGGCCGAGCCCTACATCGCCGTGCCCGGCCGCAAGGCGTTCGAGGAGGGTCACGTCCCCGGTGCCGACTTTCTCGACCTGCAGGGTGAGTTCTCCGATGCCGCGACGCATCTGCATTTCATGATGCCGCCGATCGCCCAGTTGGTCACGGCCTTCGGACGGCACGGCGTCGGGCCCGGCACGCGCGTGGTGCTCTACAGCATCGGCACGATGATGTGGGCGACGCGCTTCTGGTGGATGCTGCGCTCGCTGGGCTTCGACAATGCCGCCGTGCTCGACGGCGGCCTCGACGCCTGGAAAGCCCAGGGTCGGCCTCTCGAAGCCGGCCCACCGCGCGGCTACCCCACCGCGACCTTCGTGGCAGCGCCGCGCAACGGCCTGTTCGTCGATGCCGCGGCGGTGAAGGCCGCCATCGGGCATGGCGACACCGTGACCGTGAATGCGCTGGGACCGCAGTTCCATCGCGGGCTGGAGCCCAGCCGCTACGGTCGCTCCGGCCGCGTGCCCGGCAGCGTCAACGTGTCGGCGGCCACGCTCGTCGATCCCGCGACCAAGGGCTTCACCCCCCTCGCCGACGCAGCGGCGAAGTTTGCCGCCCAAGGCGTGTCGAAGGACAAGCGCACGATCTGCTATTGCGGCGGCGGCATATCGGCCACCATCGATCTGTTCCTGCTGCACCAGCTCGGGCACGACGACATCACGCTCTACGATGCTTCCATGGGCGAATGGGCGAAGACGGAGTCGTTGCCGATCGAGACGGGCTGATCGAGCCGTTGGCCGCCTACTTCTGCAATACGCCGAGCGTCGTCAGCCGCGCGACCTCGTCGGCCGAGTAGCCGGCGTCGCGCAGCACCATCTCCGAATGCTGACCGATGGCGGGCGCGCGGATCGCGGCGACCTTGCTCGCCCCATCGATGTGAAAGGGGCTGGACACGGTCAGGCCCGCACCGTCGGCGAAAGGAACCAGCGCACCGATCTCGCGCGCTTGGCGATCGTCCGCCGCTTCGTTGACCGAGAAAACCGCACCGAACGTCACGCCGGCCTGTTCGAGAAGCGGGCGCCAAGCCGCCAGGTCGCGCCGGGCGAATATCTCCCCGAGGATCGCAGTCAGGGCCTTGGCATTGGCGCGCCGCGCCGGAGGGGTGGCGAAGCGCGGATCCTCGGCGAGGTGCTCGGCTTCGATCGCCTTCAGGAAGCCCGCCAGCTGGCGAGGCTCATTGTGCAGGGCCATCAGGAACCACCGGCCGTCGCTACAGCGATAGTGATTGGCGAGCGCGCTCGGCGCCTCGGTCCTCGGCGGCCGATGGCCGACATGCTCGCCGAACAACCTGTTCTGCACGAAGCAGCCATTCGCCCACAGGCCGTTCTGAAGGAGCGAGGTCTGCGCGACGCCACCCTGCCCCGTCCGCTCGCGCCGGTAGAGAGCCGTCACGATGGCCGCATACAGCGCCGTCGCCGTGGGATGGTCGCCCATGCCCGGCATCGACCGGGAAGGCTCGGTCTCGGCCGTCGCCCGCACCATGTCCATCAGACCCGTGCGCGCCCTGTAGGCCGTTGCGTCGAAGCCTGTCCGGTCCGCCTCGTCGCCGGCCTCGCCGTAAGCCGTTATGGAGCCGTAGACGAGCCGCGGATTGATCGCCAGGAGGTCTGCAGCGGCAATCTTCAGGCGCTCGCGCACCGGCAAGGGGAAGTTGGTGATGAAGACGTCTGTCGAGCCCAGCAGGCGGTGAAGGACGCCGAGGCCCTCGGGGTGCTTGAGATCGATCGCCAGGCTTCGCTTGTTGCGCGCCGTCAGCTGCCACCAGTAGTCCGTGACCTTGCCGGGGACCGGGGACAAGGCTCGCCACGGATCGCCCAACCCCGGCGGCTCGATCTTGATCACCTCGGCGCCAAAGTCCGAAAGGATCGTTGCCGCCGCTGGCCCCGCGATCCAGCTCGCACAATCGATGACCTTGAGACCCTCGAATATTCCATCAGCCATCCGACATCACCCTTCTTGAGCAAGCCATCATGCCATTTGCAGCAAGACGCACCCAGACGGCGCCAGCGCTCAGCGAATCAAACTTATCGACCGCTGAAAAGCCGAATCTCAGACTCGCTCCCTGGAGAGCAAGACCTATGCGATGAGATGGATGCGTGTCGCGGAGCGTGACCGAGCCCGAGCTCAAGCTTCAGCGCGAAGGCGCCGCCGCCATCTCGCACTCGGGCGTGGTGATGATCATCACATCCGGCCCGAAGCCGGCGCATTGCCCTGTGTTTCCTCGAATAGGCGGCAATCGGGGTGCAGAACGTCGTCGTGGACTGGGCGGGATCGAAGGCGGCGGGTCGGCGCGCCGCTTCGCCGACAGGCTGGTCGAGGCCCCGCGGTCCTTCGCCCGGAGCACCTCGATCAGCGGTGCCATCGGCTTCTCGGTGACCCAGCTCGAGCGCGCCCCGTTCATCTCGGAGAGCCCGGCGGGCGATCCGGAAAAATACCACCAGGACAACATCATCGGCGGCTCCAGGGCGTTCACCGCCGTTGCCGAAGGACACGAGTCGTCGGGTGCGCATTCCGACTGATCGCGACCACCTGTTCCGATTGATTGCGACCACCGATTCCGATTGATCGCGACCACCTGTTCCGATCGATCGCGACCAGGCTGTGGGCGGGTGTGAGTGGCGCCGTTGGGTGATCCTCGAATCGGCATGGCA
>CANIRG010000423.1 GCA_947469635.1 Rhodospirillales bacterium
AAGAGTAAGAGGGGGGCATGAGGGAAAGAAAGTGAGCGGCGGGAAATTCCTGCAAACTCTGGCGGGGACCTGCTTTCCGACGCCGCCGATCTGGCTGATGCGCCAGGCCGGCCGCTATCTGCCGGAGTATCGCCGCGTCCGCGCCACGACGCGCTCCTTCCTCGAATTCTGCTACACGCCCGACAAGGCCGTCGAGGTGACCTTGCAGCCTATCCGGCGTTTCGGGTTCGATGCTGCCATCATCTTCTCCGACATTCTCGTGATCCCCGACGCCCTCGGCCAGAAGGTCTGGTTCGCGGAAGGCGAGGGACCGAAGCTCGAGGCGCTGACCGATCCAGCCCAGTTCGGCCAGCTCTCCCGCGCCCGCCTGCCCGAGCATCTGGCACCGGTGTATGAGGCCATCAAGCGCACACGAGCAGAGCTGCCAACGGAGACCGCGCTGCTGGGCTTTGCCGGCGCGCCATTCACGCTGGCCTGCTACATGATCGAAGGCGCCGGCAGCCGCGACTTCGCCAAGGTGAAAAGCTGGGCCTTCGCCCATCCCGAATCCTTCGGCCTGCTGATCGATCTCCTGAGCGAAGCCGTCGTCGATCATCTCTGCCTTCAGATCCAAGCCGGCGCCAATGCCGTTCAGCTCTTCGACTCCTGGGCAGGTATCCTGCCGGAGGAGCAGCTCTTCCGCTGGTCGCTTGAACCTCTGCTGCGCATCTCCCAGGGGGTTCGCGCCCGCCATCCCGACGTGCCGATCATTGCCTTTCCGCGCGGTGTCGGGCCCGCATCCCTGATGTATCGCCGCTCCGATGCCTTCTCGGCGCTGTCGATCGACACCAACATCGGCGCGCATTGGGCATCGCAGGAATTGCAGCCCAAGATCTGCGTGCAGGGCAATCTCGATCCGCTGATGCTGGTCGCCGGCGGTGCCGCGCTGGAGCATGAGGCCAGGCGCATCCTGGGCAAGCTCGGCCACGGCTCCTACGTCTTCAATCTCGGTCATGGCGTGGTGCCGCAGACGCCGCCGGATCATGTCGCGCGGCTGGTCGAGATCGTCCGCACTTGGACGCCCTCATGAGGATTGCCATCGTCCTGTTCAATCTCGGCGGCCCCGATTCGCTCGACGCGGTCCAGCCGTTCCTGCGCAACCTGTTCAGCGATCCCGCGATCATCCGCCTGCCGGGCTTCCTGCGCCTGCCACTGGCGCGCTTCATCTCCAGCCGGCGCGCCTCGAAGGCGAAGGAAATCTACCGCCAGATCGGCGGCAGCTCGCCGATCCTGGGCCAGACCGAAGCGCAGGCCCGCGCGCTCGAGGCGGCGCTGGGCCACGACGAGGAATGGCGCGCCTTCGTCTGCATGCGCTACTGGCATCCGATGACGGAGAAGGTCGTCCAGCGCGTCCGCAAGTTCGGCCCCGACTGGATCGTCCTGCTGCCGCTCTATCCGCAGTACTCGACCACCACGACGGGCTCGTCGTTCAAGGCCTGGCGCGCGACGGTGGCCCGGCTCAACACGCCGACGCACAGCGTGCGGTCCTATCAGACCGACGAAGGATTCATTTCCGCGTCGGTCGAGCTGGTGAAGCAGGGCCTCGCCGATGCCGGCGACAAGCAAGTGCGCCTGTTGTTCTCGGCGCATGGCCTGCCCGAACGGATCATCAAGGCCGGCGACCCCTATCAGTCGCAGGTCGAGGAAACGGCGCGCGCCATCGCCGCCCGGCTTGGCAACGTCGACTGGGTCGTGTGCTACCAGAGCCGGGTCGGGCCGCTGAAATGGATCGGCCCGTCGACCGAGAGCGAGATCCGCCGCGCTGCCGCCGACAAGGTCGGCATCGTGCTCTATCCGCTCTCCTTCGTGTCGGAACATTCCGAGACGCTGGTCGAGCTCGATATCGAATATCGCCATCTTGCCGAGAAGGCAGGCGTCACGACCTACGTGCGCGTCCCGGCCGTGGGCACGCATCCCCTGTTCATCAATGGGCTCGCCAAGCTGGTGCGGAGCGCGATGTGGCCTACGAACTCCTGAAGGCGGCCCATCTCGTGGCCGTCATCTCCTGGATGGCGGGACTGCTCTACCTGCCACGGCTCTACGTCTATCACGCCGACACCAAGGTGGGGTCCGAGCAGAGCGAGACCTTCAAGATCATGGAGCGTCGCCTGCTGCGCGGCATCATGAACCCGGCGATGATCCTGGTCTGGGTCTTTGGCCTCGCGCTCGCCTGGCAGGGTGCCTGGTGGCACGCCGGCTGGTGGCAGGTGAAGTTCTCCCTCGTGGTGGGATTAACGGCTGTCCACCACCTGTATGGCCGCTGGCGCAAGGACTTCGCCGCCGACCGAAATACCCGCCCCGCCCGCTATTATCGCTGGTGGAACGAGGTGCCGACCTTGCTCATGATCGCCATCGTGTTCCTCGCGGTCCTCAGGCCTTTCTGATGACGATGCTCGTGCGACTGACTGGCGCCGCGTTCGCGATGCTCTGGCTGTCGGCGGCTGCGATCGCGCAGGATCTCACCGTTGCGGATCCTCAGCGTGCGGGCTTTTCAGCCGAACGGCTGGCGCGACTCACGCCCTGGTATCGGTCGCAGATCGATGCCGGAAAAATGCCAGGTGCAGTCGTGGCCATCGCGCGCGACGGCAAGCTCGCCACCCTGCAGGCGATCGGCACCTACGACCGCGCCGGCAAGATTCCCCTGAAGCCCGACGCGATCTTCTGGATTGCCTCGATGACCAAGCCGGTCACCAGCGTGGCCGCGATGATGCTCGTCGAGGAAGGCAAGCTCGAGCTCGACGCGCCGGTCGCCAGATACCTGCCGGAACTCGAGGACATGCGGGTCGGCCTCGAGCGCGTGCCGCAGAAGCGGCCCATGCAGGTGATCGACCTGCTGCGCCACACGTCCGGCCTCACCTATCCGGAGGAGGGCGACGACGCGCTGCACAGGACCTACGCAGGCGTATCGACATTCCGACGCGACAAGACCCTCGCCGATTTCGTCAGCGCTCTTGCCGCGATGCCGCTCCTCCATCAGCCGGGAGAGGTCTGGGAATACAGCTGGGGCGTCGACGTCCTGGCGCGGGTCATCGAGGTCGTCTCGGTCCAGACGTTCGATCGGTTCCTCGAGAGTCGAATCTTCAAGCCGCTACGGATGGTCGATACGGGATTCTCGGTTCCCGAGGCCAAGCTTGGCCGACTGGTCGACCCAATTCCCGGGGGACGTCCGTCCCTGTGGGATGTCACCAAGCCGGCAAAGCTGTTCTCCGGCGGTGGCGGGCTGGCGTCGACCGCGCCGGATTATCTGCGTTTCTGCCAGATGCTGCTGAATGGCGGCGAGCTCGACGGCGTGCGGATCCTTGCCGCCAGGACCATCCAGCAGATGACGACGAACAGCCTTCCAGCCGATGTGCGCTTCGCTGGAAGCCTAGGCCAGTATGTGGGCCCGCGCGTCGGCACCGGCTGGGGCCTGGGCTTTGCCATTCGCACCAATCCGGACTTCAGCCTGCTGCCGGGTGCTGCCGGCAGCTTCAATTGGAGCGGCGTCTGGGGCACCTATTTCTGGATCGATCCGGCCGAAAGACTGATCGCGGTGCAGATGATCCAGGTTCCGCCGGAGGCTGGCGTGGCTTTCCGCGATGCCTTTCGTCACCTCACCTACGCGGCGCTCGGTGTTCCGCAGCAGGCCGTGTCTCCACCTCCATCGGCCGCGGGCTTCGATGTCCTCAAGACCTATGTCGGGACCTACGATTTCGGAAGGTCGCTGAGCTCGCGCGACAGGCAGGCGCCCTTCCCGGCCTTCGCCTTCGGCGGTGTCGGCCTCGAGGTCCAGCTCACCGATGGGCAGGTCGTCGTGCGCAATCCCTTCGATGGTGCGCCTGCCGCCAAGGCCGGCGTGCGGCTCGGCGATCTCCTCACCAAGATCGACGACGTCCCGCTCGAGGGCCTGGGCATCAACGAGGTCCTCGCCAGGCTTCGAGGCGCGCCGGGCACGTCCGTTCGGCTCAAGATCTCGCGCAAGGGCGAGGCCGCCCCCATCGATGTTGCGGTCGTCCGCGAGGTCATCCGCCAGTTCGGCGCCACCGCCCGGATCGAGGTGCGGGTGGTCGACGAGGGCCTTACCGTCGAAGCGGTTGGTCCATGGTCGGTTCTCGACTTCGAGAAGGGCCAGCCGGTCGCCGTCAAGCCGCTGTCCGACAAGGAGTTCCGCATCGATGGCGGCGACGGCACCCGCATTGCCTTCGTGACTGACGACACTGGTAAGGTCGTGGGCGCCATTCTCAATCCGGGACCCTGGGAGGTCAGGGCTGCAAGGATCAATTAAAACCTACGCCGAATGTCCGAAAGCCATACCCCTCGGGGCCCTTGACTATCCGGCCTCCGCTGCCAATCTCGCGACCTATGGGCGACATTTCATTGATGCGCACCACGACCGGTGTCGTCGATCGGATCGAGCCGGACGGCTTTGTCTTTGTGCATGAGATCGGTTCCCTCAAGCTCGGGTTTCTTGCAAATACGACGCCGGTCGCCGGCAACGCCTGTCTAAAACCCGGGACCAAGCTTACTCTCGAGGTCGAGGACAAAGGCAACGTCATGGTGGTTGTCTCTGCTGCCCCGTCGCTGGGCGGCTGATCAGAGCTGCCGCTGCCTCGTCCGATCCTCATTCCCAAGACCGCTGCAGACGGAAACTGGCCAAGGCGGCAGGTCCGTATCCTTCGCAAAAGGATTCGTGAGTTCGGCTACATTCCCGATGACCAAAAGCTGCTCCCGGGCGACGTGGTGTTAGTCACCGGAGATGGGCCGGTCCCCAAGCTGATCCGCCGTGCGCAGGAGCGCGGCGGCTTTCATCCCGATCACGCACGATGGACCCATATTGCCGTCTATATCGACCGTGGCCTTTTGGTCGAAGCAACACCCTTCGGTGGCGTCAGGGTCGGTCAACTGGTCGACATGACCTTTGGCCGTGAGCTGCTCGTCCGCCGCCGCTCGACGCCGCTGACCTTGGAAGACCGTTATCGCATTGCCGTATATGCGCTGACGGGCCTCCGTCGCGGCTATAGCCTTGCGTCGTTGCCGCGCTTGGCTTGGCAAGCCCTCCGCAGCACTCTCTGGCAGGTGGACCACCGACCCGACATTCGCAACGTGACCATCTGCTCGACGGTCGTGCGCAACGCCTATGCGACCGCTCTCACCACCGACCTGTTGCCAGGACAGGTCGGCGTGGCCTGGCCCGCAGACCTCAGCCAGACCGTCGAACTCGACGACGTGCCCATGGGTTGGGTAAGAGTGGTGCCATGACCCAGACAATTCCCACAACCGACTGGCGCGACCAGATTTTCGAAGTCCTGCAGGACCATGAGGTCAAGCAGGTCTATCACGTGCCGGACGCCGGCCATTCGCGCCTGATCGAGGCGTGCCAGAAGTCCAACTCGATCCGCACGCTCGCGCTCACCACCGAGGAGGAGGGCATCCCGCTTGCCGCCGGCGCCTGGCTGGGCGGCCAGCGCTCGGTGCTGCTGATGCAGAGCTCGGGCGTGGGCAACACCATCAACCTGATGGGCCTCACCAAGACGCTGCGCTTTCCCTTCCTGACGCTGATCACCATG
>CANIRG010000424.1 GCA_947469635.1 Rhodospirillales bacterium
AAATTGGAGCGGGCGAAGGGATTCGAACCCTCGACCCCGACCTTGGCAAGGTCGTGCTCTACCCCTGAGCTACGCCCGCGCTCCGATCCGGCTGGGTAGTACGCCGGAAGGCGGACCTGATAGGTGTTTTTGACAGGCTTGGCAAGGGGCGATGAGCCGGGTCGGCGTCGGACATCGCGGCGTCCGCGACGGGGAGGAAACGCACTGTCGGCATTTCCAAGGGTGTGAGTCGTGAGACGTGAGACGAATCGCTCAAAAAGCCCTGTGCCATCGGCATCGGAGGTGTCTCACCGGGGGTGAGACTCGGTGAGACTCCCGTGAGACGGGCGGGCCGCGCCTAGCCGCGCGTCAAGAGCCGCTGCAGGTATTTGCCATATTCGCTCTGCTTGATCGGCTCGATCAGGCGGGCCAGGCCCTCGTTGTCGATGTAGCCTTTGCGCCAGGCGACCTCCTCGGGGCAGCCGATCTGCAGGCCCTGGCGCTCCTCGACCGTCTCGACGAACTGTGCCGCGCGCAGCAGGCTCACCGGCGAGCCGGTGTCGAGCCAGGCATAGCCGCGGCCCAGCTTCTCGACGGTGAGGCGGCCCTGCTTGAGGTAATGGGCGTTGACGTCGCTGATCTCGAGCTCGCCGCGCGCCGACCGCGGGATCGTCGCGGCCACGTCGCAGACGTCGGAATCGTAGAAATAAAGCCCGGTGACGGCCCAGTTGGAGCGCGGCTCCTTGGGCTTCTCGACGATGCTGACGGCCGCGCCCGAGGCGTCGAACTCGACCACGCCATAGGCCTCGGGATCGGCCACCCAATAGGCATAGACCACGGCGCCGCTGGCCTGGGCGCCGCGCTCGGCCAGCGCCGGCAGGGCGTCGCCGTAGAAGAGGTTGTCGCCCAGGATCAGCCCGACGCGGTCGTTGCCGATGAAGGTGCGGCCGAGGAGAAAGCACTCGGCGATGCCGCCCGGCCTGTCCTGGATGGCGTAGCTGATGGCCAGGCCCCATTGCCTTCCGTCGCCGAACAGGCGGTGGTAGGCCTCGACGTCGTGCGGATTGACGACCAGCAGGATGTCGCGGCAGCCCGCCAGCATCAGGGTGCTGAGCGAGTAATAGACCATCGGCTTGTTGTAGACCGGCAGGAGCTGCTTGTTGGCGGCCCGTGTCATCGGGTAAAGCCGCGTGCCGCTGCCGCCGCTGAGAACGATGCCTTTCATCTGATCATGTAAATCGACCGCATGCTGACCCCGCAAGGACTATTCGACCGCCTGGCCGCGCTGGGCATCGCGCACGAGACCGTCGAGCACGCGCCCGTCTTCACCGTCGAGGAGGCGAAGGAGCATCGCGGCGCGCTGCCGGGGCATCACATCAAGAACCTCTTCCTGCGCAACAAGAAGGAGGAGATGTGGCTGGTGGTAGCGATCGAGGATCGCGCGATCGACCTGAAGCGGCTGGGCGAGGCCCTGGGCGGGGGCCGGCTCTCCTTCGGCAGCCCCGAGCGGCTCCTGCGCACCCTCGGCGTCGCGCCCGGCTCGGTGACGCCCTTGGCGGTCGTGAACGACACCGAGCGCAAGGTGACGCTGGTGCTCGACCGCGGCCTGCAGGCGGAGGGGCCGATCAACGCCCACCCGCTCACCAACACCATGACGTCGGCCCTGTCGCTCGCCGACCTGCTGCGGTTCTTCGAGTCCACGGGCCATGTCCCGCGCTGGCTGGATTTCTGAGCATGACTGTTATACTATAACAAAATGCGCCTGCTCCCCTTCCTCATCGCCCTGCTCCTGCCGGCGGCCTGCGCCTTGGCCGACACCAGGCTCAAGATCGTGGCAACCTTCTCGATCCTGGGCGATCTCGTGGCCGAGGTCGGCGGCGACAGGATTGATCTCGCGGTGCTGGTCGGGCCCGACACCGACGCCCATGCCTACCAGCCCAAGCCCGCCGATGCGCGAGCGCTGGCGGCGGCCAAGGCGCTGGTGCGGAACGGGCTGGGCTTCGAGGGCTGGATCGATCGGCTGGCCGAGACGGCGTCCTTCAAGGGCCGGCATATCGTGGCGTCCGCGGGGGTGCGCAACAAGGATCCGCACTGCTGGCAGGACGTGGCCTGCGCCCGGCGCTACGTCGCCAACATCTTGGCGGGCCTGGCCGAAAGCGACCCGGCCAACGCCGGCTCCTATCGCGCCCGGGCGGCGGCCTACGAGGCGCGGCTGGGCACGCTCGATGCCTGGATCCGCGGCGAGGTCGCCCGCGTGCCCGCCGATCGGCGCAAGGCGATCACCAGCCACGATTCCTTCGGCTATTTCGCCTCGGCCTATGGCGTGACGTTCCACGCCGCGCGCGGCGTCAACACCGAGAGCGAGCCCTCGGCGCGCGACGTCGCGCAGCTGATCCGGCAGGTGCGGGAGCAGAAGATCAAGGCGCTGTTCCTCGAGAACATGACCAACCCGATGCTGGTGAACCAGATCGCCCGCGATTCCGGCGCCACCGTCGGCCCCTCGCTCTACACCGACGCGCTGTCGAAAGCCGACGGGCCGGCGGCGAGCTACGAGGCGATGATGCGCCACAACGTGGCGGCGCTCGTCGCGGGGATGCTGAAGAACTAGGCCGCCGCCGACGTGAGGCCGGCCCGGCGGCGGGCGGCCTGCAGCGTGTTGAACATCAGGCAGGCCACCGTCATCGGCCCGACACCGCCCGGCACCGGCGTCAGGTGTCCCGCGACCTTCAGCGCCTCGTCGAAGGCGACGTCGCCCACCAGCCTGCTCTTGCCGTCGGCGCCCGGCACGCGATTGATGCCGACGTCGACCACGGCCGCGCCCGGCTTGATCCAGTCGCCGCGCACGAAGTCGGGCTTGCCGATCGCCACCACGAGGATGTCGGCCTCGCGGCAGAGGCCGGGCAGGTCTCGCGTGCGGGAATGGGTGATGGTGACGGTGCAATCCGCGCGCAGCAGGAGCTGCGCCGCCGGCCGGCCGACGAGGTTGGAGCGGCCGACGATGACGGCGTGGCGGCCGCTCAACGACCCCAGCACATCGGCCAGCAGCATCGAGACGCCCAGCGGCGTGCAGGGCACCGAGAAGTCGAGCGGCGCACCCGGCGCGATCGAGGCGAGGCGGCCGACGTTGAGGGGATGGAAGCCGTCGACGTCCTTGGCCGGATCGACCGCCAGCAGCACCTTCGCCGTGTCGATGTGACGGGGCAGCGGCAACTGCACCAGGATGCCGTCGATCGTGGGATCGGCATTGAGCCGCGCGATCAGCGCCAGCAGCTCGGCTTCGGTCGTCTCCTCGGGCAGGCGATGATCGAAGCTCGCCATGCCGAGCTCAGCCGCCGTCTTGGCCTTGCTCTTCACATAGACCTGGCTGGCCGGATCGCCGCCCACCAGCACGGTGGCAAGACCGGGCCGCGGAAGATCCTTGCCCATGATCTCGCCGACACCCAGCGCCACGCGCTGGCGCAGGCCGGCGGCGAAACCCTTGCCGTCGATCAGCTTCGCGTCAGCCATGGGCCTGCATCCAGTCGAGGATCCGATGGGCAAGTGCCGCGGGCTCGCCCGCCACGCTCAGGACCTTGTCGCGCGCCTGAGCGCCGCGCACGACGGCGAAGACCGATCTGGGCAAGCGCCACTCCTCCGCCAGCAAGGCGATGACCGCTGCATTGGCCTTGCCGTCCTCCGGCGCGGCCGTCACCGACGCCTTGATCGATGTGCCGGTGGCGTCGAGGGCGGTGCGCCGGGCCTTGGGTCGCACGCCGAGCTCGACGGTGACGCCCGCTCCCGTTCGCCGCAGCCATGACGGATCACCAGTCAGCAGGTCAACGCCAGTATTCGGCGATCAGGTGGCGCAGGAAGAAAATGATGAGCAGAACGATCACCGGTGAAATGTCGACGCCGCCCAGACCGGGCATGATGCGGCGGATCGGCCGCAGCACAGGCTCGGTCAGGCGATAGAGGACATCGACCAGCATGCGGACGAACTGGTTGCGGACGTTGATGACACCGAACGCGACCAGCCAGCTCGCGATCGCGCTTGCGATGATGACCCACGAATAGATATCGAGAATCTTGTCTACCAGCGCCGCCAGCGAGTACATCGCTTCTCCGCTCCCGATTGCCGGCGGGTCGCCGGCCGCGCGCACCCTAACCGGCAGGAATTGTGGATCAAGCCAATTTCAGGCCCGCGACAGCACGAGCTGCACGTCGCCCAGCCGAATCGACCGCATGTTGGTGATGTCGCGCGGACCGTGCTGGGGCAGCAGCCGCTGGCCGTTGATATAGGTGCCGCCGGAGCTGCCGAGATCCTCCAGCCCCAGCCGCCCGTCGACGCAGAACAGCCGCGCATGCGGCTGGCCGACCGACGGGTCGGGCACCGACAGCTCGGCCCTGTAGCGAACGGGCGCACCGGTCAGCATGTAGGAAAGCTCCGCGCCGTCGAAGGCAAGCAGGAAGGGCCCGCTCGCCAGCTGGCCGCTCAGCTGCCAGCCGCGCGGGCCCTGCAAGGCCCGCTGCGGTGGCGGCAAGGCCTCCCGGGGCGGGCTCAGCGCCTCGCGCGGCCCGCCGGCAAGCGGCGGTGACGACGGCGACCACTGGCCTGGCGCATAGGGGATGGGGCGGTGGGGCTCGTCGCGCGGCCAGCGCATGAAAGCGAAGACCCAGAGCATCACGACGGTCACAATCGAGCCGATGCCGGTCAGCGTCAGCAGGACGGTGCCGAGGCCAAGCCACCCCGGAAACCCCGCCTTGGCGGCGACGCGCCAGACCATCCAGCCCGCGACGAGCACGCCGACCAGCCCGAAGATGCTGCCGAGCCCCAGGACGCCCAGAAGGGCCGCTATGTCCAAACCCATGGCGATATCCTTTGCTCAGCGCAGCTGCGTCTGGTCTTCGCCGTTGGGCCATTGGGCGAAGGCCAGCACCGCCAGGATGAGGAACTGCCCGACCACCGGCAGGAGGTGGAAGAGCGACAACGCGCCCGAGAAGCCGGCGCGCGTGCAGATCCGCCAGGTCGGGATGATCATGATCAGCGACAGCAGGAAATAGCCGAACAGGAAGATCAGCAGCGCCAGCGTGCCCAGACCGAGAAGCCAGGTCATCATGAGATCCACCCGTCAGGCCAGCGCCACGACTTCGATCTCGACCAGCACGTCGCGCGGCAGGCGCGCCACCTCGACCGTCGAGCGGGCGGGCGGATGGGCGCCGAAATATTCCGGCCGGCCGTAGACGTCGTTCATGGCGCCGAAGTCGTTCATGTTCTTGATGAACACCGTGGTCTTCACAGCGCGGTCGAGATCGCTGCCGGCGGCCTTCAGCACGGCGCGCAGGTTCTTCAACACCTGCTGCGTCTGCTCGGTGACGCCGCCCGCTACGACATTGCCTGTCGCGGGATCGAGCCCGATCTGGCCCGCGCAATAGACCATGCCGCCGGCCACGATGGCCTGCGCGTAGGGACCGAGCGCCTTGGGCGCCGTATCGGACTGGATCGTCTTCTTGCCTTCTGGCACGGCCAACCTCACTGTTTGATGCGCAGCAACGCTAACATAGGCTGGTTTGCTTGACAGGGCCCCGTTCAACCAGTATCCGCGCCTACTTCGGGAGAGG
>CANIRG010000425.1 GCA_947469635.1 Rhodospirillales bacterium
CAGGGTGGGCAGAACCCCGACCATTTCCACGGCATCAACGATCGCGGCCGCGCCCTGGTGGCGGAGATGAATCGCCTCGGCATCCTGATCGATATCACCCACGGCACCGAGTCCGCGCACAAGCAGCTCATCGAGGCGAGCAGGGCGCCGGTCGTCGCCAGCCACGACACGCTGCGCGCCGTCTCGGGCGTCGGCCTCTCGGACGAGGTGCTGAAGGCGCTGGCGGCCAAGGGCGGCCTGGTCGGCATCCATGGCGCCGCCGCCGTGGTCGGCAAGCGTTACCGCAAATGGATGGCGGAGCATCCGGCCGAGGTGGCCGCCGCCGCCAAGGCGCAGCCCAACATGGTCGGCTACCGTCCGAGCTTCGCGCGCGCGCCCGGCGACCATGGCGAATATATCGAGCGCTACGACCGCGAGTTCCGCGAGATCTGGCTGGCCCGCGCCAAGTGGAAGGAGCTCCCCGAGCTCGAGCCGCTGGTGCCGACGGCCGACGAATGGGCGGAGCAGGTCGACTATGTGATCAAGACCGTGGGCGCCGACCATGTCGCCATCGGCCTCGACATGGCGGGCGCCCGCAGCTCGGTGCCGAAGAGCCCCAGCGGCTATCCCGATCTCCTGGCGGCGCTCAACCGGATCACCACTCCGGCCAACGTGAAAAAGATCGCCGGCGAGAACTGGTTCCGCGTGTTCGGCCAGGCGAAGGTCTGAGCTCGGTCGAGCGCCGGCTCCCGTTGGCACGCTTCTGGCTTCCCCCAGGCGAGCATCGCCTTGGTTCGGGAGTGTCAGTTGAAAGAAGTTGTCGCCGCATTCGGGTTCAAGCCTCTCGTGCTTGCTTTGGCCATGGTCTTTGCCGGTACGGCCACGCAGGCGCAGGGCACGTTGCGCATCGGCATGACCGCTGCAGACATCCCGCTCACCACCGGCCAGACCGATCAGGGCGGCGAGGGCATGCGGTTCATGGGCTTCACGGTCTATGACGGGCTGATCAACTGGGACCTGTCGTCGGCCGACAAGCCGTCGGTGCTGGTGCCGGGTCTCGCGACCGCCTGGAAGATCGACGACGCGGACAAGACCCGCTGGACCTTCACCTTGCGCCCCGGCGTCAAGTTCCACGACGGCAGCGACTTCAAGGCCGAGGCCGTGGTGTGGAACCTCGACAAGCTGCTGAACGACAAGTCGCCGCAATACGATTCCAAGCAGGCGGCGCAGGGCCGGTCGCGCATCCCGAGCGTCGCGAGCTACAAGGTGATCGACGACCTCACGCTCGAGGTCCGCACCAAGGCGCCCGACGCCTTCCTGCCGTACCAGATCGGCTGGGTCATGATCTCGAGCCCGGCGCAGTGGGAGAAGGTCGGCCGCGACTGGAACAAGTTCGCGCAGACGCCGTCCGGCACCGGCCCGTGGAAGCTCTCGCTCTTCGTGCCGCAGACGCGCGCCGAGCTGGTGCCGAACAAGGAGTATTGGGACAAGGCGCGCGTTCCCAAGCTCGACAAGCTTGTGCTGCTGCCGATTCCCGAGCCCGCGACCCGCACCGCGGCGCTGCGCTCGGGTCAGGTCGACTGGATCGAGGCGCCGTCGCCCGATGCCGTGCCCAGCATCGAGAAGGCCGGCTTCAAGATCGTCACCAACGCCTATCCGCACAACTGGACCTGGCACCTGAGCCGCATCGAGGGTTCGCCGTGGAACGACATCCGCGTGCGCAAGGCGGCCAACCTCGCGATCGACCGTGCCGGCCTGAAGGTGCTGCTGAACGGGCTGATGATCCCGGCCAAGGGCTTCGTCGTGCCGGACAGCCAGTGGTTCGGCAGCCCCAAGTTCGAGGTGAAGTACGATCCGGCGGCGGCCAAGAAGCTGCTGGCCGAAGCCGGCTTCAGCCCGGCCAAGCCGCTCACGGTCAAGATCCTGATCTCGGCCTCGGGCTCGGGCCAGATGCAGCCGCTGCCGATGAACGAGTACATCCAGCAGAACCTGGCCGACGTCGGCATCAAGGTCGACTTCGAGGTCGTGGAATGGAACACCATGATCAACATGTGGCGGGCCGGCGCCAAGTCGGAGCTGGTGAAAGGCTCGACCGCCGTCAACTTCACCTACTTCATCCAGGACCCCTTCACGGCCTTCATCCGCCACATCGATTCGAAGCTGGTGGCGCCCACCGGCACCAACTGGGGCCACTACATCGATCCCGAGATGGACGCGCTGATCGAGAAGGCGCGCACCACCTTCGATGCCGCGGCGCAGGACAAGGTGCTGCAGCAGATCCATGAGAAGATCGTCGACGAGGCGCTGTTCCTGTTCGTCACCCACGACGTCAACCCGCGCGCCATGTCGGCCAAGGTCACCGGCTTCGTGCAGGCGCAGAACTGGTTTCAGGACTTCTCGTCGATCACGATGAAGTAGTCGCGATCCGCGCCGGCTCAGTACCGGCGGTAGAGCGCCTCGAGGCGGCCCTGGATCTTGACGCGATCCGGGCCGAAGATGCGGGTCTCGTAGGCCGAGTTGGCCGGCTCGAGCGCGATCGAGGCGCCCTTCTTGCGCAGGCGCTTGAGCGTCGCTTCGCTGTCGTCGATGAGCGCGACCACGATGTCGCCGGTCTCGGCGGTGTCGGCGCTCTTGATGATGGCGATGTCGCCGTCCTGGATGCCGGCCTCGATCATCGAATCGCCCTGCACCTCGAGGCAGTAATGGGCGCCCGAGCCCAGCATCGACACCGGCACATCGACCGTCGTCGAATTGTCGCGCAGCGCCTCGATGGGGGTGCCGGCCGCGATCCGGCCATAGAGGGGAAGGGAAAGGGCCTGCGCCTCGTTGGCGGCCTGGATGGCGCCGGCAAGCGGCACACGCTCGCCACGGATCACCTGCGGAACGAAGCTCTCGCGGCTCTCGGCGAAGCTGCTGCGGCGCTGGTCGGCGAGATGCGTGACGTTGGGGGCCTGCATCGCCGCCGTCTCCGGCAGCTTCAGCACCTGCAGCGCGCGGGCGCGATGCGGCAGGCGGCGCAGGAAGCCGCGCTCCTCGAGACCGGTGATCAGGCGATGGATGCCCGACTTCGACTTCAACCGAAGCGCTTCCTTCATCTCGTCGAACGAGGGCGAAACGCCGCCATCGTTGAGACGCTTGTTGATGAACAGCAGCAGCTCGTTTTGCTTGCGGGTCAGCACCGTGTTCTCCCCAGACGCCTACCGGATTTAGGAACAAACCCTGAAACCCGGCACATGTTCTAGTTTGGTTCACGGTAAAAGTCAACTTATCCCGGGATAGTGGGGCCTTTCCAGCCCTCCACGTCGCCCGAGCGTCTCAGCCATGTCCCCGAAGTGTCTCACCGAGTCTCACGGCCGTGAGACGCCTCCGATGCCGATGGCACAAGGCTTTTGAGCGATTTGTCTCACGTCTCACGACTCACACCTCTGAAAAATCACCGCCAGCGGTTCCGATTTCGCCCGCGCGATGTTCTCACCACGCCCCTTCAACCCTACATTGCGGAAGGCGAGGACGGTACGGCGGGGGCCATGAAGATCTTCCTGAGCTACGGCCACGACCACAACAGGCCCGTCGTCGAGTGTGTCGAGCGCGACCTCAAGGCCGCGGGCCACGAGGTCTGGAAAGACGATTCGGCCATCAAGGCCGGCGACGACTGGCGCCGCGGCATCCTCGACGGGGTGAAAGGCTCCGACCTCACGCTCGGCTTCCTCTCCAAGCATTCGGTGCGCGAGCCCGGCGTCTGCCTCGACGAGCTGGGCATCGCCCTGCACGAGAAGGGCGGCGCCATCGCCACCGTGCTGCTCGAAGCCGAGGTGATGGCCTCGCCGCCGGTGTCGGTGAGCCACATCCAATGGCTCGACATGCACGAGTGGGCCGACCGCAAGGCCGCCGGCGAGGCGGCGTTCGAGGCCTGGTACGCCCCCAAGCTCCAGCAGCTCAAGGAGCTTCTCGCCGACCCGCAGGTGCAACGTTTCGCCGGCGAGATCGAGGAGCTGCAGAAGCACCTGACCCCAGCCGCCCAGACCGCCGACATCGCCCGCCACGTCGATGGTTTCGTCGGCCGCGAATGGCTGCTCGAGCGGCTGAAGGGCTGGCGCACCGCGGAACGCGACTCCCGCCTGCTGTGGCTGAGCGGCGGCACCGGCACCGGCAAGAGCGCCTTCGCGGCCTGGATCGCCCACAAGGGCAAGGTCGACGTGCTCGCCCTCAACCTCTGCAAGTACAACGAGCCCGACCGGCGAAACGCCGACCGCGTCCTGCGCACGCTCGCCTTCCAGCTCGCGACACGGCTGCCCGACTATCGCCGTCTGCTGCTGGACGCGCTGAAGCGGGAGCCGACCGACGCGGTGGCGTCCAAAGGCCCGGCCGACCTGTTCCGCTGGCTGCTGGTCGAGCCCCTGCGGCGCGTGATCGACGGCGGGCGCCGGGAGAACCGCTTCGTCGTGGTGGTCGATGGGCTCGACGAGACCTTCGACGATAACCGACGCAGCGACCTCGCCGAGGTCATCGCGGCCCAAGCGCGCGACCTGCCCGACTGGATCGCGCTCGTCGTCACCAGCCGCCCCGAGGATCCGATCAAGCAGCTCTTCGCCGAATTCCATCCGGTGCAGATCGACGCCGAGTCGGTCGAGAACATGGTCGACGTGCGCGACTATATCCGCAAGCGCCTGCCCGACGTGCCGGGCATGACGACGGCGCGCGCCGGGACGCTGGTCGAGCCCATCGTCGCCGCCTCGGAAGGAAACTTCCTCTATCTCGACAAGTTCTTCGAGGAGGTCACGAAGAAGGGCTCCCGAATATTGGACCTCGCCACGCCGGCCGATCTCCCGCGCGGCCTGGTTGGCCTCTATGCCCGCTGGTTCCTGCGCCATTTCCCCGATCGCGAAGCCTACAAAACCTATCGCCCGACGCTGGAGATCATCGCCGCCGCCGAGCATCCGGTGCCCGAGGACTGGCTGGCGCGACTGCTCGGCTGGTCGTCGATCTACCAGCGAAGGGAAATGCTCCAGGGCCTGCCCAGCCTGTTCGAGCGCCGCCCGTCGGGCGTCACGCCGTTCCACAAGAGCCTGCGGGACTGGATGATCGACGCCCGCGAGGAAAAAGCCGGCGCCTATTTCGTTGACCAAACGGAAGGACGACGCCTTCTCGCCAACGGCCTCTGGGACGTCTTCCTGCAATGGGTGGACAAGCCCGGAGCTACCCCGCTCGATCCCTTCTGCATCGCCGAGCTGCCGCTCCAGGCGATCCGGCTGAGCGATGCCGATCTCCACCGTCTCACCGTGCTTCGCCCCTGGGACACGCTTGCGCCGGCGCTCTTCACTGTCGCCCGAGCAAGGGCTGCTGCCTACGAATGGCAGGACGCCATCGCGTGGTGGCGTCTGGCGGCGGTGGCGAGCGCGCTCGATGGCGAGGGCGATCCCTGGGCTTCCTATGCGCACGACGAGGTCGGCGACATTCACATGACGATCGGAAATCTGCCGGAGGCGCTGACGAGCTTCCGCGCCGGTCTTGCCATTGCCGAGCGTCTTGCGACGGCGGACCCTGGCAATGCCGGTTGGCAGCGCGATCTGTCGGTGTCGTATGAGCGCATCGGCGAC
>CANIRG010000426.1 GCA_947469635.1 Rhodospirillales bacterium
AGGCCGCTGCTCACCTGGCGGCCCAACTATCTTGCCTACAACGATGCCGCGGGCTCAGGCCTTCGCCACCTGCCGGCCGACAGCCATCTCACGGGCTGGCTCGATCGCATGGGCGTGGCCTACGACGTGGTCACCGACCACGACCTGCACGAGCGCGGCGTGGGCATCCTCGCCTCCTACAAGGTGGTGATGACCGGCACCCATCCCGAGTACCACACCAGCCAGACGCTCGACGCGCTGCAGGCCTACACCGATCACGGCGGCCGGCTGATGTATCTCGGCGGCAACGGCTTCTATTGGCGGGTCGCGCTGTCGGACGCGGTGCCCGGCGCCATCGAGGTGCGGCGCACCGAGGGTGGCATCCGCACCTGGCCGGCCGAGCCCGGCGAATATTACCACTCGTTCGACGGCGCCTACGGCGGACTGTGGCGGCGTTCCGACCGGCCGCCCAACATGCTCTGCGGCGTGGGCTTCTCCAGCCAGGGCGCCTTCGTGGGCGATTCCTATCGTCAGGCACCCGCGGCGCGCGACAACCATCACGCCTGGGTCTTCGAGGGCGTGAAGGACGATCTGTTCGGCGGCTACGGCTATTCCGGCGGCGGCGCGGCGGGCTTCGAGCTCGACCGTGTCGACCATCGCCTGGGCAGCCCGCTCAACACCGTCGTGCTGGCGTCATCGGAAGGCCACGACCGCAAGAACTTCGTCGTCGTGCACGAGGAACGTCTGGGGTTCGTGACCACCATCACCGGCGAGACGCTGGAGCAGCTGATCCGCGCCGACATGGCCTATATCGAGAAGCCCAACGGCGGGGCGATCTTCTCGGTGGGCTCGATCACCTATTGCGGCAGCCTGCCCCACGGCAAGTACGACAACGACGTGTCGCGGCTCACCTTCAACGTGCTCAACCGGTTCGGCGAGCTTGGTCTTCGATGGCCTTTTCCACTGCCGGCTTGAGCGTGTTCAAAAGGCCGATGCAGCCGGATTCGATGAGGTCGAGCGCCTCGTCGTAACCGCGGGACGGGCCGCCATAGGGATCGGCGACCTCCTTCACCCCGATGTCGGGGGCGAACCTCAGGAACATCTGGGGCCGGTCCATCATGCCGCGCGGCGCCATCCAGCGCAGCGCGGCCAGGTGGGTGCGATCCATCGCCAGCGCGAAGTCGAAATGCCCGATATCCTCCGACGTCACCTGCCGTGCCCGATGGTCGGAAATGTCGTAGCCGCGCAGCGCCGCCGTCTCGCGCGCCAGCATCGAGGCGGGCTGCCCGACATGGCCTTCGTAGGTGCCGGCCGAATCGATCTCGAAGACATGGGCGAGGCCGGCGCGTTCCACCATGGTCCGGAACGCTCCCTTGGCCATGGGCGAGCGGCAGATATTGGCGGTGCAGACGAAGAGGATGCCAATGGTCATGGCTGGCACCCTAGCACAGGGCTAGATTGTTGCCATGCATCAGGATTTCTTGCCCCCCGGCATCGTGGTGCTGACCGGGGCGGGCATCTCCAAGGAGAGCGGGATCGACACATTCCGCGACAAGGACGGGCTGTGGAGCCAGGTCAACCTGGAGGAGGTCGCCACGATCGACGCCTGGCACCGGGACAGGAAGAAGGTGCTCGATTTCTACAACGAGACTCGCAAATCCTTTCGCGGCGCCAATGTCCGGCCCAATGCAGCGCATGCGGCCCTTGCCCATCTCGAGCAAAAATACGACGGCGAGGTCACGATCGTGACCCAGAACATCGATCCGCTGCATGAGATGGCAGGGTCCAGGAACGTCCTTCATATGCACGGCCGCGATGGCGAGATCCGCTGCATGAAATGCGCCACGGTGAGCGGATCGGATATCGACCTCACGCCGCAATCGGTCTGCCCCGTCTGCAATGCCGTGGGCGAGCTGCGCCCCAACATCGTCTGGTTCGGCGAGATGCCGATGCACATAGACGAGATCGGCGACGCGCTCGGGCGCTGCGGCCTGTTCCTGTCGATCGGCACCGCGGGCGAGGTCTATCCCGCCGCGGGCTTCGTCCTGCAGGTCCGCCGCCGCCGGCCGCGCGCCCATGCCGTCGAGCTCAATCTCGAACCGAGCGGCAACCAGCCGCTGTTCCACGAGCATATCTACGGGCCCGCGACAACGATCGTGCCGGCCTATGTCGAGCGAATATTGAAAGGGGAGGTCGATGCCGGACGCTAGCGGAGCCCATCACATCGCGCCGGATGCGCATGGCCAGAATTTCTATGCCATCGACCGGCAGCTCCAGGACCTTCTCTCGCTCTACATGGAGCCGGGCCTGCTCGCACAGATGACGCCGCACTTCCAGCGGCTGGGCGCGCTGGGCGGCGGCCGGCTCGACGAGCTCGCCATGACGGCCGACAAGCATCCGCCGGTGCTGCATCCACGCGACCGCTTCGGCCGCGACGAGGACTGGATCGAATACCACCCTGCCTATCGCGAGATGGAGAGAGTGGCGTTCGAGGAGTTCGGCATGCATGCAATGAGCCATCGGCCAGGCGTGCTGGGCATGAGCGAGCCCGCCTCGCCGCTGGTGAAGTACGCCATCACCTATCTCTTCGTGCAGGCGGAATTCGGCCTGATGTGCCCGGTGTCGGTGTCCGATACCTCGAACTTCATCATCAAGCGTTACGGCTCGCCGGCGCTGAAGAGACTGCTGCTCGACCGGCTGCTGAGCCAGGATCCGGCCACGATGCTCAAGGGCACGCAGTTCATGACCGAGAAGGCCGGCGGCTCGGACGTCGGCGCCATCGAGACCGAGGCCGAGCTGGTCGGCATGGGTGCCGATGGCGTCGAGCGCTGGAAGCTGCATGGCCAGAAATGGTTCTGCAGCCACGCCGATGCCGATGTCGCCGTCATGCTGGCGCGCCCGCGCGGCGCGGCGCCGGGCACACAAGGGCTCGGCCTGTTCGCCTTGCCACGTCGCCTGGAAGACGGCTCGCGCAACAGCTACCGGATCGTGCGGCTGAAGGACAAGCTCGGCACGCGCTCCATGGCCTCGGGCGAGATCATCCTCGACGGCGCCATTGCCTATGCCGTGGGCGACGTGAACCGCGGCTTCAAGCAGATGATGGAGCAGGTGAACCTGTCGCGGCTCAGCCACGGCGTGCGTGCCGCCTCGATGATGCGGCGCTGCCTGAACGAGGCGCTGGCCGTCGCGCGCGGCCGTCGCGCCTTCGGCAAGGCCATCGGCGAGTATCCGCTGCTGCGCCGGCAGCTCATGAAGATCATGCTGCCGACCGAGCAGGCGCTGTCGATGTACGCCTTCGCCGCCGACGCCATGGGCAGGGCCGATGGCATTGGCGGGAAGGGGGGCGACAAGGAGGCCGCCAACCTGCTGCGCATCCTGACGCCGGTCTACAAGTTCCGCGCCTGCCGCGACAACATCCCGGTCGCGAGCCAGGCACTCGAGGTGCGCGGCGGCCTGGGCTACATCGAGGAATGGGCGACGGCGCGGCTGGTGCGCGACGCCCAGATCGGCACGCTGTGGGAGGGCACGTCGAACATCAACGCCCTCGACGTTGTCCAGCGCGCCGTCGGCAAGAGCGGCGGCCACAAGACGCTCTCCGCCGCACTCAAGGCAAAATACGAATCGAGCGGCGCGCTGCCCGGCCAATATAAAGGACTCTTGGGCGCCACCCTCGACCGCGTCGAACGCTTCGCCGAGGCCGTCGCCGCCGACCCCAAGCACGAGAAGCGCTCGCGCCTGGCCGCCGGCGCGCTCTATCACGCCACGACCGCGGCGCTGCTCGCCTGGGAGGGCGCCACCCTCGGTGCCCAAGGCGGCGATGCCCGCCGCCTGCTGCTGTCGCGCCTCGTCATCGAGCATCGGCTCGCGCCACAAGACCCGCTATCGCTCGCCGAAGCGCCGTGGGAGGAGGAAGCGATGAACCTGCTGCTGGGCGATGCCCCGGTGCCGCTGGCCAAAGCCGCCGCGCTGGTGGGTTGACCATGGACTGGACCGTCGCAAGCGCGCTCGGCGCGACATTGGCCGTCCTGCGTCGCCGTTTCCTCGCATTCTTCGTCGTCGCGCTGCTGCTGACCCTGCCCTGTCTCGTCGTCGACATGATCGGCATAAATCCGCTAGCCGACTTCCTGTTCACGGCGATCAGCGACGTGCTGGTCGCGATCTGCCTCACGGCCGGCACGATCCGGGCCATGGTCGGCAAGAAGACCGATTTCATAGAGCTGCTCTGGAAGCTCTACAATTCCTGCGGGACTCGCCTGTTCTTCCTCACACTGCTCCAGACCTTCGCGATCGCCCTCGGCTTTGTTCTCCTAGCGGTGCCTGGCCTCTACCTGCTGGCGCTGTGGGCGGTGGCGACTCCGGTCATGATCGTGGAGCGGACGACGATCGGCGAGGCGCTGAGCCGCAGCGTCAAGCTCACCGAAGGCCGTCGCTGGTCGGTGCTGGGAACCTTGGTCGCCGGCGGCCTGATCACCGGCCTCCTGGCCCTTGGTCTGGTGCTGGCCTTCGATCTCCATCATCAGCCCGACTCGAACGCCGCCAAGGTCCTGAGGTGGACGATCAGTGCCGCGATCATGACCGTGCTCATCTGCGTGCCGGCCGTGCTCTACGTCCTGCTGCGCCAGGAGAAGGAAGGCGTGACGGCGCAGCAGATGGCTGACGCCCTCGACTAACGTTTCAGCACCTCCGCGGTGTGCTCGCCCAGCAGCGGCTCGCGGTAGAGCGGCGTCGAGGGCTCGTCCTTGAAGCGCACCACGGGGGCGAAATGCTTGCGGCCGTCCGAACCAGTCAGCACGGCGCCGCGCTTCAGCAGGTTGGGATCGGCGATGGCTTCGGGCAGCGTCGCCACCGGGCCGTAACAGATGTCGAGCGTGGCGAGGAACTCCATCCAGTGCGCCAGCGGCTTCTGCCGGAACGTCGCTTCGAGAAAATCAGCCACAGGCTTCTGGTGTGCGCCTGGCCATTCGCACAGAGGCGCCATCTCTGGCCGGCCGAGTGCCTCTAAAAGGTTCTTGATGAACTTCATCTCCTGGCCGGCCAGCACGAGCTGGCGTCCATCGGACGTGTCGTAGACGCGATAGAAGGCCGAGCCGCCCGTCGTGCGCTGCTGCTTCACGTCGGGATGCTTGTTCTCAGCGAAGGCGGTGCCGACGACATTGGCGCACGATGCCATCAGCGCCTCGTGCATCGAGACATCTATGTAGTCGCCCTTGCCCGTGGTCGTGCGGCGCAGCAACGCCATCAGCACGCCCGAGAGGCCATGCAGGCCGCTCACCAGATCGGCGACGGGAATGCCGGGAATGGCGGGACGTCCATCGTCACCCAGGGTCAGGCTCAGCACGCCGGTCATGGCTTCGAGCGCGAGGTCGTGCGCGGCGCGGCCGGGGTAGGCGCCGTCCTGGCCGAAAGCACTGATCGAGCAATAGACGACGCCGGGGTTCGCCGCCTTCACGGCCTCGTAGCCGATGCCGAAGCGCGCGGCGACGCCGGGACGGAAGGACTCCACCACCACATCGGCTTCCTTGCACAGGCGAAAGAGATCGGCGCGGCCCTGCTCGCTCTTGAGGTCGAGCACGACGCTCTTCTTGCCGCGGCCCAT
>CANIRG010000427.1 GCA_947469635.1 Rhodospirillales bacterium
AAAAGGGGACATTCTCATGTTGCTGTAATAGGGGACATTCTCACGTTGCGTTGACATCGAGCCAGTTGTTGTTGCCAAGCACACCACAATCGCTACGATAGCGCGTCGCACTCGATTCCCCAGGATCCCTGCTTGAATTTCGCACCGGCCGGCATCGGGCGCAACGCCAAGCCGCGCACTCTCTTCGACAAGATCTGGGACGCCCATGTCGTGGAGCAGCTGGGCGACGGCACCTGCGTGCTCTACATCGACCGCCATCTGCTCGACGAGCACGGAAGCCCGCAGGCCTTTGACGGGCTGCGGAAGGCGCGCCTGACAGTGCGCCGCCCGGCGGCGACACTGGCCGTGCCCGACCACAATATCCCGACCGAGGACCGCCGCGGCGGCATCAGGGACGCCGCCTCGCGCCTGCAGGTCGAGACGCTGGAAGCCAATGTGAGAGAATTCGGCGTGCCCTATATCCCGGTGCTGGATGAGCGCCAGGGCATCGTCCATGTCATCGGGCCGGAGCTGGGATTCTCGCTGCCCGGCCAGACCATCGTCAGCGGCGATTCCCATGCCTCCACCCATGGTGCGCTGGGCGCGCTGGCCTTCGGCATCGGTGCGTCGGAGGTTCAGCATGTGCTGGCGACGCAGACGCTCCTTCAGGCGAAGCCCCGCAACATGAGGGTGGAGGTGACGGGCGCGCTGCCTTTCGGCACGAGCGCCAAGGATCTGGCGCTGGCGCTCGTCGGCGAGATAGGCGCGGCCGGCGCCAACGGCCATATGATCGAGTATTGCGGCGATACCATCCGCGGCCTCGACATGGCCGGCCGCATGACGGTGAGCAACATGTCGGTCGAAATGGGAGCGCGCGCCGGCCTGATCGCGCCCGACGACACGACCTTCGATTACGTGCGCGGCCGTGCCTGCGCGCCCAGGGCGGGAGCGCTCGATCAGTCGATCGCCGCGTGGCGCCTGCTGCCCTCCGATCCCGATGCGGCCTACGACAGGATGGCGGCGTTCGATGCTTCCATGATCGCGCCGATGGTGACTTGGGGCACCAACCCCGAAGCGGTCGTGCCGATCACGGGATGCGTGCCTGATCCGGAGGACGCGCAAGGCCGCCGCATGATCGACTACATGGGCCTCGTGCCGGGCCAGAGGATGACCGACCTCACGGTGGATGTCGTCTTCATCGGCTCCTGCACCAATGGCCGTCTCGAGGACATCCGCGCGGCGGCCTCGGTCGCCAAAGGACGGCGCGTGGCGCCGGGCGTGCGGGTGCTGGTCGTGCCGGGCTCCGGCCTCGTGAAGCGGCAGGCGGAGCAGGAGGGTCTCGACCGCGTCATGCGCGACGCCGGCTTCGAATGGCGCGAACCGGGCTGCTCCATGTGCCTGGGGATGAACCCGGATCAGCTCGCGCCGGGCCAGCGCTGCGCCAGCACCTCGAACCGCAATTTCGAAGGTCGCCAGGGCAGGGGCGGACGCACACATCTCCTCTCCCCGGCCATGGCCGCCGCCGCAGCCGTCACCGGCCGGCTCACCGACGTGCGTGAGCTCGGCTGACATACTACAGTCCCTCCATGCTTCTACTCCTCGGCAAGGCTCTGCTCTTCGGTCTGATCGGCCTCATCGTCGTGCCGATCGTGGTGGCCATCGTGGTCCTGACGCTCGCCCATATCTTCGATCCGAGATGCGGCACACCTGGCGATTCGGGCGGCTGCGAGATGGGCGCGGCGGGCATCGCCTTTTTCTCGGCCCTCCCCGGCATGGCGGGCGGCGTCTTGCTCGCCGTCATCCAGGCCTACCGGAAGCGTAAGGCGGCCTGACCCCGACGTTGCCGCCGAGTCGTTTCGGGGCGAGGATGCCCGAATGAAATCGAAATCGCGTCGCGCCCTGCTCACAGGCGCTGCTGCCGCTCTGGCCGCTCCCACTGTCGTCCGCGCGCAGGCTTGGCCCGCACGACCGATCCGCTGCATCGTACCGCTGCCGCCGGGCGGTGGCACCGATTCGATGGGCCGCCGCGCCATGCAGCGCCTGAGCGACGCGCTGGGCGTGCCGGTGGTTGTCGAGAACAAGGCCGGCGCCGGCGGGACGCTGGGCAGCGACATCGTCGCCAAGGCCGAGCCCGACGGTTACACGCTGGGCATCGCCACCGCGAGCAGCCACGCCGCCGCACCGGTGTTCCGCAAGGACCTGCCCTACGATCCGGTGAAGGATTTCACCGCCGTCACCATGCTGGGCACGACGCCCTATATCCTGATCGGCGGCCCTGCGGCCAAGGCGAAGGACCTCGCGGGCGTCATCGCCAACGCCAAGGCCGCTGGCGGCAAGATGACCTGCGCCTCGGTCGGCGTCTCGACGCTGGGCTATCTGCTGACCAAGCAGCTCGAGCTGCTGGCCGGCATCGAGCTCACCGATGTGCCTTACAAGGGCTCGGCGCTCGCCTATCCCGAGCTGATGAACGGGACCGTGGCGCTGATGCTCGACAACCCGTCCGGCTCGGCCGGCCTGGTGCGCGACGGCCGGCTCTCGGCCTTTGCCGTGACGCGGCCCTCGCCGGTGCTGCCCAACGTGCCTACCTTCGAGAGCCTGGGCGTGAAGGGCTTCGATGCGGTCTTCTGGTACGGCGTCGTGGCGCCGCCCGGCCTCCCGATGGAGATCGCGCATCGCATCCATAAGGCGCTGGCCGACGGCTTCCTCACCGATCCTGGTGCGGCGGCATTGCGCGCCATGGACATCGAGCCCGTGATGTCGACGCCCGAGACCTTCGCTGCCGCGATGGCTCAGCAGACCCGCGACCTCCGCGCGCTCGCCGACCGGCTCGGCATCAAGCCGTCGGAGTAGCAGCGCGAGCTGCTGCTCCGTCATCCCGACCGGAGCGCCGCAGGCGCGCAGTGGAGGGACCTCGTCTTCCCGGATAGGCCCCCGACTGCACCCGGGGTGACGGAGAGGGCCGCCCTCGGCTACGCTCCATTCAACGACAAGGAGAAGCCCCATGGACGGCACCACGGCCCAGTCATTCAAGGTGAACGAGCTCGCGCACGATCCCGACGTGCAGTTCGATCCCAAGGTCACCAAGAGCTACGTCACCTACGCCCATCGCCTGGCGGCGCGCGGGCTGGTGAATTCGAGCGTCGGCGGCATGGTGATCCGCGCGGCCCATCCCGGCCATCCCGAGCACGGCGTGTGCTACGCCAAGCCCCAGGGTGTGAGCCTGGAGGAGGTCGAGGAGGAGGATCTGGTGATCACCGACATCCCGTGGGGCCGCATCCTGCGCGGCGAGCGGGCGACCACGGTAGGCCACCAGATGAACCGTGAGATCCTGCGGCTGCGGCCCGACGTCAATGCCGTGATCCATCTCCACCATGACGAGATGATCGCCTTCATGGCGGCGGGTTACGACCAGATCCGCTCCTTCAGCCTGACCTACGGCTTCCTGATGCAGAAGCCCGCGCACTACCTGCCGGCCAGCATCAACGTCGAGGAGGACGTGAGCCCGATCAAGACCTTCATCCAGGGCACCAACTGCATCATCATGAAGCGCCACGGCTTCACCGTGCTCGGCCGCAGCGTGTCGGAGGCCTACCACCGCACCTGCGTGCTGGTGAGCGAGATCAAGCGCAACATCATCGTCGAGCAGCTCTGTGCCGCCAACGGCAGGACCCCGGAATACATCACCGACGAGGAGCTGGCGCACATGTACAAGGAAGGCGATGCGGTGATGTACCCGAAGGTGGTGCGAGGGTAGGCGAGGCAAACAACAAGAAGATTCCGGGAGAAAAAAATGAAACGCCGTTCTCTGCTCGCAGGCGCTGCCACATCGGCCGGCCTGGTCACCTTTCGCCAACCGTCACGCGCCCAGGCCTTTCCGGACAGGCCAGTTCGTTTTGTCGTGCCTTACGCGCCGGGCGGCGCCACCGACACCTCGGCCCGCATCGCCGCGGAATGGCTGTCGACCCGGTTCGGCCAGCAGGTGCTGGTCGACAACAAGCCCGGCGGCGGCACCATCATCGCCACCGATATCGTGGCCAAGGCCAAGCCCGACGGCTACACGATCCTGCTCTCGGCCGCGCCGATCGCGATCAATACGTCTTTCGGCATGAAGCTGCCCTACGATCCGGTGAAGGACTTCGCGCCGGTCGTGAGCTTCGTCGACATGCCTTTGGTGCTGGCCGCGAACAAGGACGTCCCCTTCACGACCATGGCCGAGATGATCGCGTGGGTGAAAGCTCAGTCGGGGCCGGTCAGCTACGCCTCGGCGGGCAATGCCAGCATGCCGCATCTGTGGTGCGAGATGCTGAAGCTCAACCTCGGCCTCAACCTCGAGCACATCGGCTACAAAGGCAGCGCCGATGCGCTGAAGGACGTGCTGGGCGGGCACGTGAAGATTTTCTCCGACACGTTGCTGCCGACCGGCCTCGCGGTGAAGGACGGACGGCTGCGCGGCCTGGTCGTGGCGGCGCGCGAGCGCGTGGCCATGCTGCCCAATATCCCGTCGGTCGAGGAAGCGGGGCTCTCCGGCATGGAGGGCGGTGTCTACTTCGGCGTGCTCGCGCCGGCCGGCACGCCCGATACGGTGGTCGAGTCCTTGAACAGGTCCTTCAACGAGATGCTGGTTGCTCCCGCGCCGCGTGCACGCCTCGTCGACCTCGGCTTCCGCCCGATCGGCGGCGCCGGCGCCGACTACGGGAAATGGATCGCCACCGAGACCGTGAAATGGCGCAAGGTCATCCAGGCGTCGAACATCACGCCGCCGGCGTGAGCTAAAGGCCAAGCTCTCGGGCGATCAGGTTGCGCTGGATCTCGGACGTTCCTTCACCGATCACGTACACCAGCGCGTCGCGATGGATACGTCCGACGGGGTATTCGCTCATGATGCCGGCGCCGCCGTGGATGCGAATGGCGGCTTCGGAGACCCGGACGGCGCATTCCGAGGCGACGAGCTTCACCTTGGCCGCCGTCGCGAGATCCAGCGTGCCCTGATCGACACGCCAGGCGCCGTAGTAGACGAGCCAGCGGGCGGCTTCGATGTCCGCCGCCATGTCCGCGAGCTTGTGGGCGATCGCCTGATACTGGCCGATCGCCTTTCCTCGCACCTTGCGCACCTTCGCATAATCGACGGCCGCTTCGAGCGCGCCCTGGGCCATGCCGAGAGCATTGGCTGCAACGCCGACGCGGTTCTCGGAGAGACTGTCGAGAATGATCGGGTAAGTGCTGGTGCGTCCTCCCAGCAAGCAGTCGTCGGGCACGAAGGCGTCGCTGATGTGGACCAGGCCGGTGTCGGAGGCCCGGATGCCTTCCTTCTTCAGGCGGGTGACGACGATGCTCGGATTCGGTAGCTCGACCAGGAAGAGACTGATCACGGCCGGCGTGAGGTCCGACTCGGTGCGCGCCGCGAGCGTGAGGAAATCGGCGATTGGAGCATTGGTGATGTAGAGCTTGGAACCGCTGATGCGCCAGCCGCCGGGGACCTTCGTGGCCTTGGTGCGCAGCGCACGAATGTCGGAGCCGCCGTCGGGTTCGGAGAGCGCGAAGCCCGCGATCCGCTCGCCCGCGAGCGCCGGCCGGAAGAA
>CANIRG010000428.1 GCA_947469635.1 Rhodospirillales bacterium
AACATCAAGCGGATGTTCACCATGAGAGCGACCGGATGAGCGTCAGCACCGCACGATTTTGGCGCACCGCCAATCACCCCATTCCACCACAAAACACCAGTCCGACAGGCTGCTAGTAGGTGTGGGACGACTGGAACCACCTCACCCTGAGGAGGGCGCGGAGCGCCCGTCTCGAAGGGTGGGCAACGAACGTGGTGCTCGTTCCCATCCTTCGAGACGCACGCCTGCGGCGTGCTCCTCAGGATGAGGTCAAAGTTGAACCGGGGTCGGCAGAACAGATGGGAAGCTCCTCCGGGCGAGATTGGTGTTGCACTAAGCAAGACCAGCCGCCGACACGATCATGTCGATCAGCTTGATGCCGACGAACGGCACGATCAGCCCGCCCAGCCCATAGACTACGAGATTGCGCCGCAGCAGCGCGGCGGCGCTGCTCGGCCGGTACTGCACGCCGCGCAGCGCGAGCGGGATCAGCGCCACGATGATCAGCGCATTGAAGATGATCGCCGACAGGATGGCGCTCTGCGGAGTCGCGAGGTGCATGATGTTGAGCACGCCAATCTGCGGATAGAAGGCGATGAACATCGCCGGGATGATGGCGAAGTATTTCGCCACGTCGTTGGCGATCGAGAAGGTCGTGAGCGCGCCGCGCGTCATCAGCAGCTGCTTGCCGATGGCCACGATCTCGATGAGCTTGGTCGGATCGCTGTCGAGATCGACCATGTTGCCGGCCTCGCGGGCGGCGTTGGTGCCCGTCTGCATGGCGACGCCCACATCGGCCTGCGCAAGCGCCGGCGCATCGTTGGTGCCGTCGCCGCACATCGCCACCAGCTTGCCCCCGGTCTGCTCCCCGCGGATCAGCTTGAGCTTGGCCTCGGGCGTGGCCTGCGCCAGGAAGTCGTCGACGCCGGCCTCGGCGGCTATGGCGGCAGCCGTAGCCGGGTTGTCGCCGGTGATCATGACGGTGCGGATGCCCATGCGGCGCAGCTCGGCGAAACGCTCGCGGATGCCGCCCTTGACCACGTCCTTGAGATAGACGACGCCCAGCACGATGCCGTTGCGCGACACCGCAAGCGGCGTGCCGCCGGCCTTCGAGATATAGGCGGCGATGCGATCGATCTCCTCCATCGGCGGCTGGGTGCCGAGGGAACGGGCATGGGCCACGACGGAGTCGACGGCACCCTTGCGGATCACCGCCCCTTCGTGATCGACACCGCTCATGCGGGTCTGGGCGGTGAAGGGCACGAACTGGGCCTTCAGGTCAGCCACGTCGATACCGCGCAGCCCGTATTTCTCCTTGGCCAGCACGACGATCGAGCGGCCTTCCGGGGTCTCGTCGGCGAGGCTGGCGAGCTGGGCGACCCTTGCCACCTCGCTTTCGTCGACGCCCTTCACCGGGATGAACTGCGTGGCATGGCGGTTGCCGAGCGTGATGGTGCCGGTCTTGTCGAGCAGCAGCGTGTCGACGTCGCCCGCCGCCTCGACGGCTCGGCCGGAGGTGGCCAGGACATTGAAGCGCACCAGCCGGTTCATGCCCGCGATGCCGATCGCCGACAGCAGCGCGCCGATGGTGGTCGGGATCAGGGTGACGAACAGCGCGATCAGCACGATCACCGAGACATTGCCGCCGGCATAGGCGGCGAAGCTCGGGATGGTGACGACGGCCAGCACGAAGATGATGGTGAGGCCGGCCAGCAGGACGTTGAGCGCCAGCTCGTTCGGCGTCTTCTGGCGCGCGGCGCCCTCGACCAGGGAGATCATGCGGTCCAGGAAGCTCGAGCCCTGCCCGGCGGTGATGCGCACCTTGATCCTGTCCGACAGGACCTTGGTGCCGCCGGTCACGGCCGAGCGGTCGCCGCCGGCCTCGCGGATGACCGGCGCGGATTCACCGGTGATCGCCGATTCGTCGATGGTCGCGACGCCTTCGACGATCTCGCCGTCACCCGGCACGACGTCGCCGGCTTCGACGAGCACGATGTCGCCGACCTCCAGCATGCTGGCGCGCGTCGGCTTGTAGACGTCGTCGGGCACGCCGATCAGGACCTTGGCGATGGTGTCGCTGCGCATGCGGCGGAGCGTTTCCGCCTGGGCCTTGCCGCGGCCCTCGGCGACGGCCTCGGCGAAGGTGGCGAACAGCACCGTGACCCACAGCCAGGCCACGAGCTGGATCTCGAAGCCGATGCCCGGCGCATGCACGACGATGTCGCGCACGGTGAGGATGGTGGCCACGATCGCCACCAGCTCGACAGTGAACATCACCGGGTTCTTCATCAGCTGTCGGGGGTCGAGCTTGGTTATGCTCGCCACCAGGGCAGGCCGCAGGATCGCGGGATCGAACAGGGACTGCGATTTGTCGCGTTTGCTCATGATCGTGGCTCCTAGAAAAGCGTGCCGGCAAGCATCGCGAAGTGCTCCGCGATGGGGCCAAGGGCCAGGGCCGGCAGGAAGGTGAGTCCGCCCACGATCAGGATCGAGCCGACCAGGAGGCCGACGAACAGCCCACCGTGGGTGGGGAAGGTGCCGGCCGAGATCGCGGCCCGGCGCTTGCCCGCGAGCGAGCCCGCGACCGCGAGCATCGGCACGATGATGGCGAAGCGGCCGATCACCATCGTGATGCCGAGCGTGGCATTGTAGAAGACGGTGTTGGCCGACAGGCCGGCGAAGGCACTGCCGTTGTTTCCAGCCGCCGACGTGAAGGCATAGAGGATCTGGCTGAAACCGTGCGGTCCCGCGTTCGAGGTGCCGGCAAGGCCGGCCGGGATCACTGCAGCCAGGGCCGTGAAGCCCAGGATGGCGAGCGGCAGGCAGAGGATGGCGAGCATCGCCATCTTGACCTCGCGCGCCTCGATCTTCTTGCCGACATATTCCGGCGTCCGCCCGACCATCAGGCCGGCGAGGAAGATGGTGAGGATGGCGAACAGCAACATGCCGTAGAGGCCCGAGCCCACGCCGCCGACGATGATCTCGCCCAGCAGGATATTGATCAGCGGGACCAGGCCACCCAGCGGCATGAAGCTGTCGTGCATGGCGTTCACCGCACCGCACGAGGCTGCGGTCGTGATCACGGCAAAGAGAGCCGACAGGGCCGTGCCGAAGCGGACTTCCTTGCCTTCCATGTTGCCCAGCGCGTTGTCGACGCCCAGCGCCGCAAAGGCCGGATTGCCGCTGGCTTCCGCCCCGTAGGCGATGACGACGCCGGCCATGAACAGCACGCCCATGGCGGCGAGCAGCGCCCAGCCCTGGCGCTCGTCGCCAATGGCACGCCCGAACACATTGGTGAGCGCCGCACCGATCACGAAGATCGTCAGCATCTGCACGAGGTTGGAAAGCGCCGTCGGATTCTCATAGGGGTGCGCGGAGTTGGCGTTGAAGAAGCCGCCGCCGTTGGTGCCCAGCATCTTGATCGCGAGCTGCGAGGCTACCGGCCCCTGGGCGATGGTCTGCTTCGCGCCTTCGAGGGTCGTGGCCTCGACATAGGCGCCGAGGTTCTGCGGCACGCCCTGCCAGACATAGAACAGCGTCAGCACGAGGCACGCCGGCACCAGGACATAAAGCGTCGCGCGCACGAGGTCGGCCCAGAAGTTGCCGAGACCCTTGGCGCCGGCGCGGGCAAAGCCGCGGATCATCGCCATGGCGAGCGCGATGCCGGCCGCGGCGCTCAGGAAATTCTGCACGGACAGGCCCGCCATCTGGCTGAAGTAGCTCATGGTGCTTTCGCCGCCATAGGCCTGCCAGTTGGTGTTGGTGAGGAAGCTCATCGCCGTATTGCCGGCGAGGTCGGGCGGGATCGCCGCCATGTCCTGCGGATTGAGCGGCAGCAGGTTCTGCAGGCGCAGCAGCAGGTACAGGAACACGAAGCCCACGGCGTGGAAGACCAGCATGGCGCGGCAGTAGACCCACCAGCTCTGCTCCTCCTTGGGATCGATCCCCGCCAAGCGGTAGAAGCCGCGCTCGAGCGGCCCCAGCACCGGCGACAGCAGCGTGCGGTCGCCGGCCATGACGCGGTTCAGGTAACCACCGAGAGGTCGCGTGAGCACGAGCACCAGCGCGACGAAGAGGGCAAGCTGTGCCCAGCCGTTGAAGGTCATGGCAGCCTCAGAATTTTTCCGGCCGCGCCAGCGCGACCGCGAGATAGACGAGCAGGACCGCGACCAGCGCGCCGCCCAGGATGTAATCGAATGTCATCGCAACCTCACAGCCTGCTGCACAGGCGTTCGTAACCGATCAGCAGGCAGAACAGCGCGACGCCGCCGCCGAGGAACATCAGGTCCAGCATGGGTTTCTCCTTCAGCTTCATAGAGGGCGCGCCGGTCATAGGAATTCGAGCGGCCTGACAGGGAGCCCACATAGGAATTCCATAGGACTTTGACGCAGATCAATGGACGCGGATTGCCATCGCCTTGAGCGACGGCTCATCGTGCCGGCGCGATCCGCTTCAGCATGTAGAGCGAGCCGCTCAGGATCTCGACGTTGGTTTCGGCGCCACCACTGTCGCTGCGCACGAATGACAGCGCCGCGTCGAGCTCACTGAAGGCGTGCGGAAGCGAAGCGCGGGGACGGACGACCTGCCAGCCACCATCGACCATGGTGATGCGATAGGGCGGGCTTTTGGGTCGATCGACTATCTGGCCCACTCCGCCTCACTCCACAACAAAGGGAGTGGCAAGGGCGACGACCATCCACATCATCGCCATGTCGAGGCCGGACAGGCGCCGCGGGTCGCGATAGCTCGCAAGCGCCATTTCGGCTTCGCTTACCCGGAGCGCGATCAGGACCTGTAGCATCCCCGTCGTGACGACATGGGCGATGCTCTGGATGACGACGAGAACAATCGCCATACCGCCCATCGCCGAGCCCGGATCGGGTGTCCGGCTCGCGGCGAGGATCATCATGGCGACGGTCACAAGGGAAATGCCGACGGCTTGCAGGTTTGACGCCGCGATCGGACGTTCCGACCAGCGTTTGAGATTGGCGGCGACCCGCTGGGCGTCGGCTTTGGAAAGCGTGAGCATGTCGACACAGCCCGATGCAAGAGATTCGAGGGTGATCGGCCGGGAGACCATCGCCAAGCCGACAAGAACGAGCAGCAGATCGGGCATGAACTGCCCATAGCCATAAGAAAGGCGGACGGCCGTAGGAATTCGAGCCCCCAAGGGTCATCTCGGCATAGGAAGCCCATAGAGATTTGGAGCCGATCGACGAAACTATGAGTTTCCTATGCAAAGCGAGGATTGCCGCGATGGATTTCCTAGGCGGCGAGCGCGTTCTTGTCGGCAATCGCGCAGCAACGGCACATCCACTGCGTTCACTGGCTTCGGCGATGTGGCAACTCGCGCCAAGGCCGGTTTGTAGATATGGCAACCGGGGGTAGTAGAGATGTTCAGGAAATTTGCGACCATGGGCATCGGGTTGGTCACAATATGTGCAATCGGCTCGGCCGGTGCGCAGCAAGCCGAGCCGGCGAAGGAGAAGCCGACCTGGAAGGGTCCGTTCGGCGGAACCTTCACCGCCACTCTCGCCGGCGTCACGGATTATT
>CANIRG010000429.1 GCA_947469635.1 Rhodospirillales bacterium
CGTCTTCGTCGACCGTTACAATGCCCAGTGGCTGATCGCAAAGAACGACTACCGAAGTCCAAACGACGCCAGAACCGCTTGGGATCAGGGCGCGTTCAGGCTGGCAGCTTAACTCCTACCTTGTGTCCAGATATCCGGGTGCAGTACAGACGCGTGTACGACTCCCCAGTCCGTTACGAGCTTTTCGCCGAGGCTGGCGCCGACGCCACGTCGCAGAGCGTCAAACGAACGCCTGTCGCCCTCGCATTTCCGCGAGTGGGCAGCAGGATGTTGTTCCTCTTCGACTACGGGCATGAATGGCGGTTTCTCGTCGAAGTCGTCGGACAGAGAGAGTCCGCTAACAAGGGATTTTTTACGAGGGTCGTTGGCACAGCCGGCAAAGCCCCTCGACAATACGAGGTCTTCGACGACGAGGCCTGATCGTCATCGGAGAAAGCCGGAGAAAGCCGGACGATCGAACATGCTGATCCCAGCGCGACGGGCCAAATTTCCGTGGGAGAGCGGTTGGGCGTTGACGAGTAGAAGAACATGTGTGTTCACTATATGTTCTTGTCTGCAAAAGGTCCAGCCAGTGCTTCGCTTTTCCGATCAGCCCTCCAACCTCGCCCTGGTGGTCTATAGCTCCAGGGTTCCTGCCGGATTCCCGAGCCCCGCCGACGACCACATCGAAGGAAAGCTCGATCTCAACGAACACCTCATACGGCGCCCTGCCGCCACCTTTTTCGCCAGGGCGATGGGCGAATCGATGAAAGACGCCGGCATATTCGACGGCGACCTCCTCGTCGTTGATCGGAGCCTGACAGCTCAGGCTGAAGACATCGTCATTGCGGTCCTGCACGGAGAACTGACGGTCAAGCGCTTGAGGAAACCGAATGGCGCATGGGTCCTCACTGCGGAAAACCCAGTATTCCCGGATATTCAGATCACCGAGTCCGGTTGCGAGGTTTGGGGCGTAGTCACTCACAGCATCCGTCGTCATTGTGAGCGATAAGCGCCGTGCCGACGTTTGGTCTCGTCGATTGCAATAATTTTTACGCGTCCTGCGAGCGCGTTTTCCAGCCAAGTTTGAACGGTCGCCCTATCGTCGTGCTCTCCAACAATGACGGTTGCGTTGTCGCGAGATCGCAGGAGGCAAAGACCCTCGGGATCAAGATGGGCGTTCCCCTCTTTAAGATCCGCGACATCGTCAACCGTCACGACGTTGTCGTCCGATCATCTAATTACGCACTTTACGGCGATCTGTCGGAACGGGTGATGAGCATTCTGGCGGCAGCGGCGCCTCAGCATGAGATTTACAGCATCGACGAGTGCTTTCTTGATCTCGAGCGCCTGCCGGTTAAAGACCTTACAGCATGGTGCCGTGATCTTCGGGGACGCGCCAAACGCTGGACAGGAATACCGGTTTCAGTCGGCATCGGAACAACGAAAACACTTTCGAAGATTGCGAATAAGCTCGCAAAAACGTCGGCGAAGGCCGATGGCGTGATCGATCTGGCCGGGCACCCCGAGTGGATTGAGGCGGCGTTGACCAAAACGCCAGTGGGAGATGTCTGGGGTATCGGCTTTCGTTGGTCGAAGATGCTCAGCGAACGCGGTATTACGACCGCGCTTCAATTGCGCAACGCCCAAGATGGATGGATCCGTCAACGCATGGGGGTGGTGGGCTTGAGAACCGTCCACGAATTGCGCGGCATCGCCTGCCACGAACTCGACACGCAACCGGCGCCAAAAAAAACGACGTGCTGCTCTCGTTCGTTCGGACAGGCAATCACTGACAAGGATCAGGTACGAAACGCCATCGTCTCATTTGCGGAGCGCGCTGCCGAGAAGATACGGCATTCCGATCAAGTCTGCGGCTCCATGCAGGTCTTCATCACAACCGATCCTTTCGATACCACAGCTCCGCAGCACTCGGCGTCGGCGTCAACGACCTTCATGTCACCGACCGCTGACAGTCGCGCCGTCGTCACCTCAGCGGTCAGAATCTTGGAGCGCATTTGGCGGGATGGCTACGCGTGGCGCAAGGCGGGGGTTCTGCTCCTTGATCTTTCATCGGTGCAGGACGTGCAGCCTAACCTGTTTACCGTTCAAACAACCCAGAGCGACGGCTTAATGAAGGCAGTCGATCGCATCAACGATCGATTTGGCCGCGGGGCCGTTGGATTGGGCCTTTCGGCCAAGAACGCCGAATGGAGAATGCGACAGGATCGGTTATCGCCGCATTTCACCACACGGTGGCGCGAGATACCACGAGTGCGGATTGATAATGTTTCTAGCGACTGCACGCCCGCGCCTGATCCCGCATGACCTGATAGTCGGCGAGCATCTGCTCCACCGCGGAGCCCGCCGGCAACTGCTCCACCTCCCCTACCGCCCGCGCCAGGAACTCTCGGCTGTATGCCGGCACGGGCGGGCATGCCCCACCGTCAGAACGAGCCGTCGCGCATCCGGCCAGTAAGCTCGTTACGATCGCGAGGACGGCGAGCCGCAGCATCCAGTTGTTCACGTTGCACCTCGTTGGTTTTGCGCATTCGGTCGACACGTTCCGCGTTGCGTCCGGCCTGGCGGGCGCCGAGCAGGACGGCGGCTACGGCACCAATGGCTGCGAACAGCCCCGCGAGCTGCAGGGCATAGGGGGCCAGCAGTCGGCAGATGATCGCGATCACCGGAGCCCCCTGCGCCGATCATCGATGCGCGCCCAGATCATGTAGGCGATTCCCGCGAGCGCGACCGCGCCGACGACCCACGGCGCAAGCTGCAGCATCGTCTGCAGCAGCGGGATTGCGGGTTCGACCTGGCGTACAGCCTCAGCCGTCAGCCCCAGAACCGTGGCGCCCGCGGCCACCTGCCCGCCTTGTACGGTGCGAGATTGCGTCAGCACCCGCTGTGGGGGCTCGACGCCGGCAAGAACCAGCCCCGCATCGATTTCCGCATCCGTATAAGGCTGCTGCCCGTTCTCGTGGCGGATAATCGCCAGGGTCAGCGGGCGCAGCACTGCATAATCGTGAACATCGATTTGCTCATCCGCACCTACGCCGACGCTTGCAGCCACTGCCCGCACATAGGCTCCCGTGTCATTCTCGGTCGGCGGCGCCCAGCGCCCAATCATCTGCTTGATGGTCTTCAGGCCGACACGGTCCTGGTAGGCGATCAGCGTGCGCGCCAGCGCCCGGATGCCCCACTTGGCCGACGTGAACTGGAAGAACTCCCGATCCGTCTGCTCGGGCGCCAACCCCTGCCAGGGATCGGGCGAGCGGCGGAGGTTGCCGGGGTTATCATTGTATATGCCGCGCGGCAGCGCACGGCCTCGGTTGCCTGAGGCAGTCATCGTCTTCTCCTTTGGACATTAAAAAACCCGCCTGAGGGCGGGTTGGTTGATTTGAGGCGGAAAGCGTTCTCAGTGAATGAACCTGTTCAAAATCCAGACGGCGAGCCCGACGTTCGCGGTTACCGACGCGGCGACCAGCGCGACAGCCAGCTTCCAGAAACGTGCGAACAGGCCGTTCACCTGTGCTTCGAGGCGGCAGAGGCTCTCCGTGATGTGCTTGTTCTGCTCACTGCACTCGGCCAGATGGGCGGTCAGGGCCTTGTCAATGGCATGGAGATCCGGCCCGACCATCTACAGTCCCTCCCTGCACGGCATGTACGCGGTCACGGCCCTGGCCCGGCACCATGGTCACGGTAGCCGGTGTGGGCGATGTAGACTACGACGGCGCCGGGATAGGCGTTGGCGGTCCACTGATCGAAGGCCGTGCTGAAGCGCACCGGGGCGCCGTAGATCGCGGCGTCGACCTGGGTGACGGATGTCGCGAGCTGCGACTGGTTCTGCACGGTGTAGTTCTGGCGGAACCCGATATAGGTCGCCCGGCGCGGCGGCCGCATCGCCGTCGAATTGTCGGCCAGGCGCTCGCCATACTTCTCGGCCATGGCGATGCGGGCCTCCTGCGATGCCATCAACCGGCCCGCGACCTTGTAGAGCGCGACGGCCAAGGCGATCACCGCCGAGCCCATGACGCCGAATTGCGCCCATGGATTTATGATGGCCTTCGTGAGGTCACCTTCCATTGGCCGGCTTCGGATACTTGGCTTTGACGGCGCGACACGCCACCCGGTACGCCTCGAGCGCAGCGCCTTTGTCGTCGGGCTCCTTGACGATCGCGTCGGCAAGATCGGTGAGCGGCGGATACTCGGAGGCGCGCTGGTATTTGTAGAGATCGGCAGGCGGCTCGTAGGCCGCGATCTCGGCATCCGCCTCCTTCATCCTGGCCGCCGAAGCCTGCTCGTTCTCCTTGATGAGGGCCTCTTGCTCGGGCGTCACTTCGCCCTGTCGCTCGATCAGTTCTTTGCGAACGTAGTCGCCGTCGTAGGGTTCGACGAACGGGAGAGGCTTCAGGTCGTTCATTGTCCGCACCAGAAGGTTAGGGCGGCCGCGCCGTTCACCGTCACGTTACCGCCGCCAGTGGAGTTGATGTAGGTGTACGCCTCAAAGTAGTCGGTGCCGTTCGCATCCACGATGGCCACGAGGTGGTGCGTGTCGTCCGTGTTGCGGTCGCCGTAATGAAACTGAACGCTTTCCTTGAGGAGCGAGCCGTTCTTGTAGATCGCGAGGTAGTTGTAGGACGCGTTTGATGCGCTTCGATCCATCGTAACGTTGATGATGATGAGGCGCTTGCCCGCCGGGGGCGTCCATTTGCTGTTGGCCGCATCGTAGTAGCTACCGACATCAAACTCTTTCGTGGTGAAGGTGAGCTTCTGCCACGAGCCCGTGGTGATCGTCTGACCCGTGCCGTTCTTGTTGGCGCAGAACGGTGCGCTACCACCGCCGAGGGGGGCACCGCTGGCGCGGCTGTAGGACACCATTCTGACGACGCCGCTGGCGTAGCCACGGAACTTCGCGAAGTCGCCAGCCACTGTCACGATGTTGGCGGCGCTGAGGTTGATGAGGCTGGCGCCATTGGTCAGCGTGAGCACGCCCTGGAACCCCTCGCCCAGGGCGTCGTTCAGGATTGGCCGGTTCTTGCCGCGCAGCTTGTCCTTGGCCGAATTGGCGTAGTTCACATTGTAGGGCGGATCGGTGAAGGCCATGTCGGCCAGTTCGCCATCCAGCAGCTTCTCGACATCGGCGCGGACCGTCGTGTCGCCACACAGCACGCGGTGCTCACCGCAGATCCAGATGTCGCCGGGACGGCTGATCGGCTCCGTCGGCGGCTCGGGAGCCTCGTCGGGGTCACTGTCGCCATCGGTGCCAAGCAGCAACTTCTGCAGCTCGAGTTCGCCGAAGCCGGTCAGGGTGAGGTCAAACCCCATGCCCTTCATGTCGCCGATCTCCAGCGACAGCAGCTCCTCGTCCCAGCCGGCATTCAGCGCCAGCTTGTTGTCGGCAATGACGTACGCCCGCCTCTTGCCCTCGGACCACCCCGCCGCGACCATGACCGGCACCTCGGGCAGACCGAGACGCTGGGCCGCAAGTACACGCCCGTGGCCCGCAATAATCGTTC
>CANIRG010000430.1 GCA_947469635.1 Rhodospirillales bacterium
CCTCAACCAGTTCCTGCGCTGGTCGGGGATCGCGTCCAACCCCGGCACCATCCTCGGCACCGAATGGGCGGTGCATCTCGGCATCGTCTACGCCTACCTGCCCTTCATGATCCTGCCGCTCTATTCGACGCTGGAGAAGCTCGACTGGAGCCTGCTCGAAGCAGCGGCCGATCTCGGCGCCCGCCCCTTCAGCGCCTTCCTCACCATCACCCTGCCGCTGTCGCTGCCGGGCATCGTCGCCGGCTCCCTGCTGGTGTTCATTCCCGCGACCGGCGAGTTCGTCATCCCCGACCTGCTGGGCGGCACGCAGACGCTGATGATCGGCAAGGTGTTGTGGGACGAGTTCTTCACCAACTCCGACTGGCCGCTCGCCTCGGCAGTGGCGATCTGCCTGCTGGTGCTGCTGGTCGGGCCCATCGCCCTGTTCCAGCGCCAGCAGGCCAGGAGCCTGGAGCGGCGGTCATGACTGGCAAGGCGCGCTTCGCCTTTTACGTCCTGGCCTTCGGCTATGCCTTCCTCTACCTGCCGATCGCGCTGGTGATGGTCTATTCCTTCAACGAATCGCGGCTGGTCACCGTGTGGGCTGGCTTCTCGCTCAAATGGTGGGCAGCGCTGTTCGCCAACGAGGCCATGCTGTCGGCCGCCTGGCTGTCGCTGCGCATCGCCGCGGTGAGCGCCTCCGCGGCAACCGTGCTCGGGCTGGCTGCGGGCTATGCGCTCGCCCGCGCTCCCAACTTCTTCGGCCGCACGCTGTTCGGCAGCCTGATCGTGGCGCCCATGGTCATGCCCGAGGTGGTGATGGGCATCTCCATGCTCTTGCTGTTCATCGGCGCGGAGCGGCTGATGGGCGGACCGGATCGCGGCTTCCTCACCATCGCCATCGCCCACACCACCTTCGGCCTCGCCTTCGTGGCCATCGTGGTCCAGGCACGCCTCGCCGACTTCGACCGCTCGCTCGAGGAGGCGGCGATGGATCTCGGCGCCACGCCCTGGATCACCTTCCGGACGGTGACCCTGCCGTTGATCGCCCCCGCCATCGGCTCGGGCTGGCTGCTGGCCTTCACCCTGTCGCTCGACGATCTGATCATGACGCAGTTCGTCTCGGGCGCGCAGTCGCAGACCCTGCCGATGCGCGTCTATTCGAGCGTGCGGCTGGGCGTCGATCCGCAGATCAACGTGCTCGCCACCATCGTCGTGGTCGTGGCCGCCTCCACCCTGATCGTCTCTGGCTGGCTGACGCGACGCCGCGCATGAGATAGAATTTTCCAAAATCGGAGGACAAACAATGAAAAGCTTCGGAACTTGGGCCGCATCGCGGCGTAATCTGCTTCAGGGGGCAAGCATGGCCACACTGGGTGCAATCTTTCCGATCGAATCGGTACTGGCACAGGGCACGCCGGCCGCAGCACCGAAAAGTCCGAAGCTTCTCGAGATGGACGGAAAGGCGAAGCTGTCGGTGCTGGGCGACAAGCCGCTGGTCGCCGAGACGCAGGCCGAGCTGCTCGACGACGACGTCACGCCGACCGACAAGCTGTTCGTGCGCAACAACGGCCAGGTGCCCGACGTCACGGGCGATCCCAAGGCATGGAAATTCAAGATCGACGGCGAGGTCGACAAGCCGATCGAGATCTCGCTCGGCGAGCTTATGACCAAGTATCCCGCCGTGACGCTGAAGCTGATGCTGGAGTGCGGCGGCAACGGCCGCTCCTTCTTCACGCCCGAGGCGCGCGGCAACCAGTGGACCAACGGCGGCGCCGGCTGCCCGGAATGGACCGGCGTCCGCCTTGCCGATGTGCTGAAGGATGCGGGCGTGAAGCCCTCGGCCACCTACACCGGCCACTACGGCGCCGATCCCACGCTCGCGGGCGAGACCGACAAGCCCTCGATCTCGCGCGGCATGAAGATCGCCAAGGCGCTCGACCCGCACACGCTCATCGCCTTCAAGCTGAACGGCAAGGACATCCCGCTGATCCACGGCGGGCCGGTGCGGCTGATCGTGCCGGGCTGGGCGGGCTCGCTCTCGACCAAATGGCTGAAGCGCATCTGGATCCGCGACAAGGAGCATGACGGCCCGGGCATGGGCGGTTTCTCCTATCGCACACCGAAGAAGCCGATCGTGCCGGGCAGCAAGGGCGACGACAAGGACATGGCGATCCTGGAGTCCATGCCGGTGCGCTCGATCGTCACCTTCCCCGCCGACGGCACCAGGCTCGCCGCCGGCGCGCGCAAGCTCGAGCTGCGCGGCCACGCCTGGGCAGGCGACAACGACATCAAGACGGTCGAGATCTCGACCGACTACGGCGTCACCTGGAAGGCCGCCGACGTGAAGCCGCCGGCGAACAAGTTCGCCTGGCAGCGCTTCACCGCCTCGGTCGACCTGCCGAGCGCGGGCTATTACGAGGTGTGGGCGAAGGCGACCGACACCAAGGGCGTGACTCAGCCCTTCACCGCCGCCAACTGGAACCCGCAGGGCTACGGCGCCAACCCGATCAACCGGATCAGGGTGCTCGTCGAAGCCTGATGCAGCTCACCATCACCCACGTCGTCGTCATCTCCCTGACGGCGACGTTCCTGCTGCTCGCCGCCGACAAGGCGGGCGGACTGCGCAAGGACCAGTACGTGTGGACGCCGCCGGCGACGCAGGCGCCGATCACGGCTGCGGCCGATCCCGACAAGGGCAAGCCGCCACCGCACAACGACAAGGTCGAGGACCTGCCCGACGGCAAGGGGCGCGAGACGACATTCTACACCTGCACCGCGTGTCATGGCGTTGCGCTGATCAAGGCCCAGGGACTGACGCGCGACCTTTGGGATTCCACCATCGACCTGATGCTGGAAAAGCACCGCATGCCGCCTGTGAAACCCGATGATCGCGCCGAGATCCTCGACTATCTCGCCGAGCAGTTTCCGCCGCGCCGGCGCGGACGCGGCAGCGACAATCCATTCCTGAAGTAAGCCGCTCCCGCATTGACCGTGGTCGCCCGACGGCTATAGGGTCGCGACCAAGGAGCATCAGACTCCTGAAAAAAATCTTTTAGGAGGAAACGGCATGTCGATTACTCGTCGCCAAGTCTTGGCCGGATCGGCCGTCAGCGCCGCATCGCTCGCGAGCGGCCTTGCAAGCCCCGCCATCGCGCAAAGCGAGCCGATCAAGGTCGGCTACCTGCCGGCACTCACCGGTCCCTCGTCGTCGACCGGCGTCGGCATCAATCGCGGCGTGCAGCTCGGCGTCGAGGCGATCAACGCCGCGGGCGGCGTCAACGGCCGCAAGATCGAGCTGGTCTCACGCGACACGCAGAGCGACCCGACCAAGGCGGTGAATGCCGTGGCCGAGCTGACCCAGCGCCAGAAGGTCGCCCTGATCTTCGGGCCGGTCAACTCGGGTGAGGCGCTGGCGGCGACGCCGCTGATCGCGCGCGACAAGGTGCCGATGCTGCACCCGTGCTGGGTCGATGAGCTGATCGACGTCAAGAAGTATCCGATGGCCTATCGCATCGCCCCCACCAACACCCAGATCGGCGGCGGCGCCAACTACTACGTCGTCGACGTGCTGAAGGTGAAGAAGGTCGCGGTGATCAGCGACACCACCGGCTACGGCACGGCCTCGGTCAACACCTATGTGCCGATGCTCAAGGCCAAGGGCGCCGAGGTCGTCTACCAGAACCATATCGACGCGGCGAACCCCGACCTCAAGCCCGAGCTGCTGCGCATGCAGGCCGCCGGCGCCCAGGTGATCATGCCGTGGAGCGTCAATGCCGGCTTCCTGTCGCGCATCTGCAATACGCGCGGCGCCATGGGCTGGGACGTGCCGATCGTCGGCCAGACCACGCTCGGCTCCGGCCAGACCAAGGCCCTGCTCGAAAAGCCCGAGTATTGGAACAAAGTCTACTCGAACAACTTCCGCCAGGTCTGCTACGTCAACGGCAAGCTGTTGCCCAAGGCGGAAGAGTTCGTCGAGCGGCTGAAGAAGGCGAAGATCGAGTTCAGCGACACGCTCCTGTGGTGGGTGGCGCTGGGTTGGGACAGCGCCTACCTGATGGCCGATACGTTCAAGGCAGCCGGCACCAAGAACGACGACGTCGTGGCCTACATGAACAAGATCAAGGACAGGCCGGGCATCTACGGCACCGTCACCTGGACGCCCGAGCAGCACAACGGCTTCCCCGACTCCGAAGTGGTGATGTGCGAAGTCAACTCGCTGAAGGACGGCGCCTTCAACGTCGCGCCGGGGTACAGCACCTAAGCCATGTTCGCATCGATCGTTTCCTACGGCCTTGCGGTAGGAGCGGTCTACGCACTGATCGGCATCACGTACAACGTGATGTTCTCGGCGTCGCGTGTGTTCAGCTTCACCGCTGGCATGCTGGGAATGCTGGGCGGTGTGCTGGGCGCGCTCTTTATCGGCAAGATGGGCATGCCGGTGATCGTGGGCTTCGTGCTCGTGCTCGCCTGCGGTGCCGTGCTCGGTCTGGTCACCGAGATCCTGACGGTGCGACCGGTGCTGAAAAGCATCGAGCAGCATCTCTACGTGCTGTCGACGCTGGCCTTTGCGCTGATGGTCCAGCAGCTCGTCGCCATCGAATGGAGCACCGAGCCACAGCCCTTCCCGCGCCTGATCCCGATCGGGCCAGGCTGGCTCGACCAGCAGTTCTGGCTGCCGGTGCTGGCCTGCGCCGCGACCATCCTCGGGCTCGAGCTGCTCTACCGCAAGACGCTGATCGGCCGCGCCTTCCTCGCCATCGCCGAGGACAGCTACGCCGCCCGCGCGCTCGGCCTGCCCGAGACGCGGCTGCGGCTCGCGAGCTATGCGCTGGCCGGCGTGATCGGCGCGCTGGCCGGCTTCACCGGCGCTGAGATGCTGCTGGCCTTCATCGGCAACCAGGCGATCCTGAATTTCTACGGCTTCGTGCCGGTCGCGCTGGGCGGCATGGGCTCCAACCGCGGCGCCGTTGTCGGCGGCCTGGCGCTGGGTCTCTTCCAGCAGGCGGCCAACTATTTCTTCGGCGGCATCTTCGCCGCGGTCGCGGTGTTCGTGGTCTTCATTGTCGTGCTGTTGCTCAGGCCCGAGGGCCTGGCCGGTGCGGCCTCGGCGCGGCGCGTATGAGCGACGCCGTTTCCCCCGCGCAACCGGCGCGCGCCTCGGCCCTTGCCCGGATCGAGGGCGCGCTGCCCTGGATCGCGCTCGGCCTCGTCGGCCTCCTCCTGCCGCTGCTCGGCGACTCCTACATCGGCGTCATCGCCCAGCGCGCCTATATCTACTGGATCCTGTCGGCAGGCCTCAACCTCGTGGTGGGTTATGCCGGCCAGATCGCCATCGGCTGGGTGGCGATGCTGACGATCGGCGCCTACACCACGGCCGCCCTGACGGCCGGCACAGCGACTGCGCCCTGGCATCCCTATCTCGCGCTGGTCGCGGGTGGCGTGGTCGGCGCGCTGGCCGGCGTGGTCGTCGGACTGCCGGCGCTGAGGCTGCGCACCTTCTACTTCGCCATGA
>CANIRG010000431.1 GCA_947469635.1 Rhodospirillales bacterium
AACCTCGTCACCCTGGCCTGGAACATCAAGCGGATGTTCACCATGAGAGCGACCGGATGAGCGTCAGCACCGCACGATTTTGGCGCACCGCCAATCACCCCATTCCACCACAAAACACCAGTCCGACAGGCTGCTAGGAAGAGCCCGTCATGACCAAGCTCGTTCTCTATTTCAGCCCGGGCGCCAGCTCGATGGCAGTGCACATCGCCCTGCACGAGGTCGGCGCGGCCTTCGAGGGCAAGCCGGTGTCGCTCGCGCGCAAGGAGACGCGCACGCCCGAGTTCCTGGCGATCAATCCCGCCGGCAAGGTGCCGACCCTGCTGGTCGACGGCCGGCCGCTCACCGAGGTCGCGGGCTGCCTGTTCTATCTCGCCAGGCGCTTTCCCGACGCGAAGCTGCTGCCCGCCGGCGATATCGAGGCCGAGGCGCAAGCGGTGTCATGGATGTCGTTCCTCGCCTCGACCATCCATCCCGCGCGCCGGCAGGGGCTGGAGCACGCCAACGAGGTCTGGCGCATCGCCGACGCTCGCCTCGGCGCCAACCGTTGGGCATTGGGCGACGCCTATTCGATCGTCGACATCCATCTCTTCCGGCTGTTCTGGCGCATGGAAAAGTCGCTGCAGCCGCCGCTCGCCACGCTGGCGAACCTGTTCGCCCACCGCGACCGCATGATGGCGCGGCCGGCGGTCCAGCGGACCATCGAGGTCGAATCCGGGATCGGCTACGATCTGCCGGCCTAGGCCGGCGGCCTCAAGGCGACCAGCAGCTCGCGGATCGCCCGCGACAGGGCCGGCGCGATCTCCACTACAGTGGCGCGCGCCATCGGCACTTCGGGATATTTGATCGCACGAGCGATGCTGTCGGCGGTCGCGCTGCATTGGCTGGCGACGCGGTTGCGGCGCGCCAGCGCGTCGGGCGGCAGATCCTGCGCCTCGCGAATCGTGTCGATATGCGCGCGAAGCTCCGCCTGCAGCGACTCGACCGCACCGGCCTCGTAGGCCTTCAAGGCGTCGGCGGCCCGCTGGATGGCCTGCAATGCATCGCGAAGCTCGGCCCTTGTGGGCGTAGGCATCCTTCATCCCCGGCTGTCGCAATTGTCCGTTCACCATCCAAGGGCAAACGGTGGGGATGGTCCACAACGGCCGGGTATCAAACGTATCGAGCGCGGAGCCGTCACCGGTGCTAATGTCCCCGCCGTTGGCGTTGAGTTCGGGGGAGATCGATCGATGCAGTTCGGCTGGCTGACGCTCGCCTTGTCGCCCTCGCCGGACGAGGATTGTGCCCGCATCGCGCAGCTGATCGACCAGGTCTGCTACGCCGAGACGCTGGGGTTCAGCGACGTCTGGCTGAGCGAGCACTATTTCACCGGCGAGAGCATCTACAACGATTCGCTGATGTTTGCCGCCGCACTTGCGATGAAGACGAGCCGCATCCGCATCGGCTTCGCCGTGGTGCAGACGCCGTTCCATCATCCGGTGCGGCTGGCCGTCCAGCTCGCCCTGCTCGACAATCTCAGCAACGGCCGCATCGACGTCGGCGTCGGCAAGGGCACGGTCTACAACGAGTACGAGTTCGTGGGCCACGGCATGCGCAGCCACGACAGCCGCGAGCGCATGGAGGAGACGGTCGAGATCCTCGAGCGCGCCTGGCGCGAGGCGCCCTTCACCTTCGACGGCAAGTTCCACAAGTTCCATATCCCGGAGATCCGGCCCAAGCCGGTGCAGCAGCCGGGGCCGCCCTTATGGCGCAGCGTGATCTCGCCCGGCTCGTTCGAGGAATGCGGCCGGCTCGGCATCCCGATCCTGACGGCGCGCCTGCCGGTGGCGCGCATCAAGGAGCGCTGGGCGATCTATGCCAAGGGCCTCGCGGCGGGTGGCCACAGCGCTGAGAAGCAGGCCGACCTGCTGGCGCGCAGTGCCCTCTGGCGCAACGTCTATGTCGCCGAGAGCGACGCCCAGGCCGAGGACGAGCTGTCGGCGCTGCTGACCGAGACGCGCCATCACATGATGCATGTGCGCGACGCCTTCAATCCGCCCGACTTCTCGCCCGATCCGGCGACGCTCAATCCCTGGACCGATCCCAAGGTCGGCGACGAGGTGGCAGTTCCCTATGTGCTGGAGACCGGCTCGCTCTACGGCTCGCCCGCCCGCGTCCGCGAGCAGGTGGCCGAGCTGCGCGACGTCGGCGTCCGCCATCTGCTGTGCCAGACCGGCTTCGGCGCCATGAGCCACGACCGCAACATCGCCTCGATGCGCCGCTTCGGCGAGCAGGTGATGCAAGCCTTCAAGTAGAGGCCTTCACGTAGAGACGGAGACCACGATGATCCTCGGCATGTCGCTTTCCACCTTCACCACGGTGCACGTCATCATCAGCCTGATCGGCATCGCCGCCGGCTTGGTGGTGATCGGCGCCATGCTGGCCAACCGGCCGCTCGGGGCGATGAACCTGGTGTTCCTCGTCACCACCATCGCCACCAGCGTCACGGGATTCTTCTTCCCCTTCAAGACCTTCGGCCCACCCCACATCCTGGGCGTGCTGTCGCTGATCGTGCTGGCCGCCGCCCTTTGGGCGCTCTACGGCGCGAAGCTCTCGGGTCCGGCGCGCTGGATCTACGTCGTGAGCGCGGTGGTGGCACTCTACTTCAACGTCTTCGTGGGCGTGGTTCAGTCCTTCGACAAGATCGCGGCGCTGCACAAGCTCAGCCCCACCGGTGCCGGCCCGTTCTTCGGCGGCGCGCAGGCCATCGTGCTGCTGCTGTTCATCGTGCTGGGCTATCGCGCGGTGAGGGCGTTCCGGCCCGCGACGTAGCCCCGGCACGCCCGCGCCTGGTCGCGCAGCCGGCCATAGTCCGGCAGGAAGGTTCCGCGGATCATGCCGTCGCGCGGCAGGACGCCGAGTTCGTCGGCCGCCTGCATCTCCTGCTCGGGCGTATAGGCCACCTCATGCGGGCAGGCGCTAGAAACTGCCGTCGCGCAGCCGCTTGTCGACATCGTCAGCAGTGCGAGGGCCATGAGCATCCGCATCTTCGATCCTCCTCTGGGTTTCGACACTGGCCTTGAGATCATCGGCGCGGCCGGCCTGCTCACCCTTGTGGAAGGCGAGCATCAGCAGAAGCACGGCCGCAGCGGCGCCAGCCAGGGCGAGATACCATCTCATGCGATTCCCCTGTCGTGCATGTCGAGCCGCGCCGCCTTGATCTGCGCCAGCTTCCAGACCGCGAAGCCCAGCGCGCCCGCCAGGACGACGGCGGCGAGGGCCAGCATGAGCTTCCAGTCCATCCCGGCGACGGCGGCCAGCGGCGTCGCGACCGTGCCGGCCGCCGTCGCCACGGTCGTGAGCCTCGTAGCCGCATCGGACGCCTTCACGATCCGGCTCTCGCCCATGTCGGCACGCACGACGTTGCCGGTGGACGTCTCGACGTAGCCGGTGGTCGCGGGTTCGGCGACCATGAAGGCAGTAAACATCTTCACGCTTGCCAACATGTTCATCAGCGCATGCGCGTAGTTGGGATCGGTGGCGTAGCCGGCGCGCTGCAGCGCCTCGAAATAGGCCTGGTCACTGCCGGCATTGAAGACGCCGGCCGCGGCATAGCGGCTGTTGTCGCGCAGGAAGGCGAAGTGATCGGCGATGCTCTCGCGGTAGCTCGGATAGTCGCGGAACTCGGCGTCGATCATGACGCTCTGCCCGCCGATCACCTCGCGCGTATGCACGGTGCGGCGCGCGCCGGCCCACGACGCATCGGCCTTGATCCCGAACAGATTGTGCCCGATGGCGGAGGCACCCCAGCCGCTCTCGAGCGCTGCCTGCGCGACGACCGCTTCGCGCGAGCAGCCGATCGACGCGGCGGTCGCGCCCGCCGCTTCCATCATCTCGCGCGTCCATTCCGCGAGCCGCTGCATGTGCGGATCGGCCCAGCTCTTGGTGAGGCGATAGGTCATTTGATCAACCCATGTGAGATGAAGGTCCAGGCGACGAGCGCCAGCGCGCTCATCAGGGCGGTCGCCGCGCCCACGATGATCTTCTCCATCCGGACCATGCGCTGGAGGATGCCGGCATAACGCTCGGCGCAAACCGCCTCGTGCATGGCGAGCTTGGCCGCCGTCGCGCCGGCGGAGCGGGCAGGCTTGCGGCTCATGGCGATCAGGTGAAGGCGCCGAAAGCCATGACCGAGACGTTCGCGCCGGTCGTGACCTTCCACGCACCCGAAACACTGATCGCTCCCATCGGCACGAAGAAGGGCCGGAGGTCCGACAGCGTGCCGCCACCGGTGAAGACGGTGATCGCCGAGCCGCCGCCGTCCTTGATCGACACCGTGCCGGCCCCGGACGTCGCCGGCACGATCAGCACGCCCGCGAGATAATCGCCGACGGCGCCCGTTCCGCCGATGGCCTGATCGGTCTGCGAGGCGGCGACGGTCTCGTATACCGTCCCCCCCACAGGCACGGCATTGCCGCTGGCATCGAGCCGATGCGGCACGACAGCTTGGGCAACGTTGGGGGCTTTGTTCAGAATGGGGTAATCCATGGTTTACTCCTTCAGGGTTTGTGGCTAGCAACGCCACAAACCGTGTCCGTAGATGGTGAGCGGTCTATACTGGTGGCGGCGACTACTTGCTTTCCGAGTCAAGACCCCTCTGCCAAGACCTCGCCGTCGCTGGCCGCACGGCCGCCGACACAAAGGCTGCCTCGCCGCATGACTACCATCCTCGTTGCACGGCAAATTTATATTTCCAGCTCGCGAGAGTCGCGGGGTTTGGTGCGCCAGTCACTACGCTAATAATGTTTGTCGCGCTGGTGCCGGAACCAGACGTTCTCGCTGCGGTCTTCGTAGTCACTCGAACGGGGGAGGGGTACGTTGCGGTATTGTTGGCAACGGCCGGATTAATGATCTGATCCCCGACCGCATAACCAAGTTCGGCCGTCGTGCACTCGACAACGAAATTTGCCACGAATGGCTTGATGCCGATGTTGTGGCTTTTGGTGACCGTGACGGCCGTGCCTGGCAGGGTCGCCGTGTATCCGCTGTCGTATTGGCCGTTGTAAGCATATGCCACAGTGCTGATGACGCCGGTGGCATCCGTCGCGGCCTCGCCCGCGAAGACGATGTAGGACTGGGGGGCGGTCGAGCCGTTGCCCATGTAGCCCTTCATCTCGACGATGTTGAAGATGAACTGGCCATTGGTAATCCCAGGTGTGCCACCCCACTGGTAGATGGGCGCGAGCAGGGTAGCACCAGGCGTCAGCGTGCCGTTCGCGTTGATCGTGACATACAGGAAATTCGGCGTCGCGGCGGCCCGGCTTGCCGTAAGTGAGTTCCACACCAAGTTTGCGGTGCTTGTACTGCACCCGGATATCTGGACACAAGGTAGGAGTTAAGCTGCCAGCCTGAACGCGCCCTGATCCCAAGCGGTTCTGGCGTCGTTTGGACTTCGGTAGTCGTTCTTTGCGATCAGCCACTGGGCATTGTAACGGTCGACGAAGAC
>CANIRG010000432.1 GCA_947469635.1 Rhodospirillales bacterium
GTCGAGACGGTGCCGGAGAACATCCGCGAGGTGGCGCCCACGACCTTCTTCGCCGTGCCGCGCATCTGGGAGCGCTTCTATTCCAGCATCGCCATCCGCATGAAGGAGGCGACCTGGGTCGGCCGCACCGCCTACCGCTGGGCGCTGGGCATCGGCCTCAAGGTCGCCGAGGAGGAGCTGGCCGGCCGCAAGCCGTCGCTGCCCCTGCGGGCGCTGCACGCCGCCGCCGACTTCCTGGTGCTGGACAACATCAAGCGCGCCATCGGCATGCATCGGGTGAAGTTCGCCGGCACCGGCGCCGCGCCGATCGCGCCCGACCTGATCAAATGGTACCGGGCACTGGGCGTCGACATGCGAGAGGTCTACGGCCAGACCGAGAATTGCGGCCTGGCGACCGGCATGCCGGATCGCATCAAGCTCGGCACCGTGGGCATCATCGCGCCGGGCACCGAGGGCAGGATATCGGCCGACGGCGAGATTCTGCTCAAGGGACCGCACATCTTCATGGGCTATCTCAACCAGCCGGAGAAGACGGCCGAGACGCTGCGCGACGGCTGGCTGCACACCGGCGACGTCGGCCTCATCGACAACGAGGGCTATGTCAAGATCACCGACCGCATGAAGGACATCATCATCACCGCCGGCGGCAAGAACGTCACGCCGTCGGAGATCGAGAACCAGCTCAAGTTCTCGCCCTACATCTCCGACGCCGTCGTGATCGGCGACCAGCGCAAGTTCCTGTCGTGCCTGATCATGATCGACTACGACAACGTCTCCAAGCATGCCCAGGACAGCAACGTGCCCTTCACCGACTTCTCCTCGCTGTGCCGTGCGCGCGAGGTCAACGACCTGATCTGGTCGGAGATCGAGCGGGTGAACCAGAACTTCGCCCGGGTCGAGACGATCAAGAGGTTCCGGCTGATCGAGCAGCAGCTCACCGCCGAGGACGACGAGCTCACGCCCACCATGAAGCTCAAGCGCAAGTTCGTGAATGAAAAGTACAAGGGGATGATCGACGGCATGTATGCCGAGGCGGTCTAGGCTATCTCCAGCCTCACCCTGAGGTGGTTGGGTTGAGACGGGACGTTGAAGGGCTATACTTCGATCAACAAGGGAGGAAACACATGAAAAAATCGACAATGGGTCTGGCACTCGCGGCGGCATCGCTCGCCGTCACGGCAGGCGCTTCGGCGCAGACGCGCGGCGTCACCGCCACGGAAATCCTGATGGGCATGCACACCGACCTGTCGGGCGTGGCCGCGACCTACGGCGTGTCGTCGTCGAACGGCGTCAAGATGCGCTTCGAGGAAGCCAACGATGCCGGCGGCATCGAGGGCCGCAAGCTCAAGGTCATCGTCGAGGACCAGGCCTACCAGGTGCCGAAGGCGGTGCAGGCCTGCAACAAGCTGATCAACCGCGACAAGGTCTTCGCCTTCGTGGCGCCGCTCGGCACGCCGATGAACAACGCCTGCTTCAAGGACCAGTTCGCGGCGGGCGTGCCCAACCTCTTCCCGCTGTCGGCGGCGCGCTCGATGTACCAGCCCTACGAGAAGCTGAAGTTCTACGGCGCGGCTTCGTACACCGACCAGATCCGCTCGGGCATCGACTACTTCGTCAAGACGAAGGGCAAGAAGACCGTCTGCGTGATGTACCAGGACACCGACTTCGGCAAGGAGATCCTCGAAGGCGCCGAGCTGCAGACCAAGAAGCTCGGCATCAAGATCGCCATGACGACGGCCCACAAGCCGACCGACCAGGACTTCACCGCGCCGATCACCAAGCTGCGCGAGGCCGGCTGCGACCTGATCGCCATGGGCTCGATCGTGCGCGACACGATCGTTCCCTACTCGACGGCACGCAAGGCCGGCTGGAACGACGTCGTGTTCCTGGGCTCCGCCGCCGCCTATGACGGCGTGGTTGCCGCGGCGCCGGGCATGGAGGGCTTCTTCGGCATGGGCCTCACCGAGATGCCCTATGCCGACAGCAGCGTGGCGACGGTCAAGACCTTCGTCGAGAACTACAAGAAGAAGTTCAACATCGATCCCAACATCGGCGCGGTCTACGGCTACGTCGCCGCCGACCTCGCCGTCACCGGCATCAAGAACGCCGGCAAGAACCTGACGACCGACAGCTTCATCGCGGGCATGGAAGCCATCAAGGGCCACAAGGACATCTTCAACGGCCCGCCGGTCACCTTCGGTCCCAACATCCGGCAGGGCGCGAATGCGTCGTTCCTGGCCGAGGTCAAGGGCGGTCGCTGGACGCGTGCCACCGAACCGCTTGGCTTCTAGGCAGATCGACACCCCGCCCCATGGATGACGAGCTCGCGGGACGGGTGGCCATCGTTACAGGCGTCGCCTCAGGCATCGGCGCCGCCTCTGCTTCTCTCCTCGAACAGGCCGGCGCACATGTAATCGTCGCCGACCTGAATGCCGCGGCGGCGGGCACCGCCGGGCGCTTCGTCCGGCACGACGTTGCGTCCGAGGACTCCTGGAAGGCGCTGCTCGCCGACGTGCTGGCGCGCGAGGGGCGACTCGACATCATGGTCAACAATGCCGGCATCTCGGGCGGGGCCGGCACGGTCGAGACGACGACGGTCGAGAACTGGCAGCGCGTGCAGTCCGTCGATTCCGAAGGCGTCTTCCTCGGCTGCAAGTACGCCATCGAAGGCATGAAGAAGACCGGCCCCGGCAAGGCAGCGTCGCAGGGCTCGATCGTCAACATCGCCTCGGTGGCCGGCCTGATCGGCACCGGCGGCCCCATCGCCTATACCGCCGCCAAGGGCGCGGTGCGGCTGCTCAGCAAGAGCGTGGCGCTCTATTGCGCCGAGAAGAAGTACGGCATCCGCTGCAACTCCGTGCATCCCGGCGGCGTCGATACCGCGATCTTCAATCCGCTCTGGCAGATGGTCGGGCGCGAGCAGGGCAAGGCCGTCATCGGCGCGCATCACCCGATCGGGCGCATGGCGGAGTCCGAGGAGCTCGGCCATGTCGTGCTGTGGCTGGCCTCCGACCGATCCTCCTTCGTCACCGGCGCCGAGATCGTCGCCGACGGCGCGCTGACCTCCGGCCTGATGAGGAGGGCGCTCCGTGGCCCGTCTTGAAGGCAAGGTCGTGCTGCTGAGCGGCGGCGCCTCGGGCATCGGCGCCGCGACCGCGCGGCTTGTGGTGCGCGAGGGCGGCAAGGCGGTGCTGGCCGATCGCGACGAGGCCAAGGGCCGCGCGCTGGCGGCCGAGCTCGGCCCCGCCGCCCTGTTCGTGCCCCTCGACGTCATCCGTGAAGAGACCTGGCAGACGGCGGTCGCGGCAACCGTCGACGCGTTCGGCGGGCTGCATGGGCTCCTGAATGCCGCCGGCATCGGCGTCCGCAACACGATCGAGGACTGCAGCCTCGCGGACTATCGCCGGGTGAACGACATCAATTCGCTCGGCAGCTTCCTCGGCTGCAAGTCGGTGCTGCCGGCGATGAAGCAGTCGGGCGGCGGCTCGATCGTCAACATCTCTTCCGTGCTCGGCCTGCGCGGCGCCTCCTATGCCATGGCCTATTGCGCCAGCAAGGGCGCGGTGCGCGCCCTCACCAAGAACGTGGCGATGCATTGCGCGCAGATGAAATACAACATCCGCTGCAACTCGGTGCATCCCGGCTACATCGACACGCCGATGATCGCGCCCCGCCTCGACCAGAACATCGGCAACCTGTCCGGCCGGCAATGGCTCGAGGAGCTGCATCCGCTCGGCCGCCTCGGCCAGGCCGAGGAAGTCGCCAACATGAACCTGTTCCTGCTGAGCGACGAATCGAGCTTCGCGACGGGCTCCGAGTTCGTCTGCGACGGCGGGCTGACGGCGTAGCTCGCAAAAAAGACAATCCTCATGAGGATTGCCCGAAAGTGCCGCGCCGGCGGGCTTTGAGGCGATTCCTCATGAGGCTCATGACTCTCATGAGACTCATGAGGATCGCCACTGCGATCCTCACCACACTCGATCTGCCCCACCGTGCAGCGTCTCCTGTGGCCCCCGCGCTTCGGCTGACGCCTGGGTCCGGGTCCCCTTCAAAAACGAGCCTCTCGCGAGGATCGGCCTGAAACGGTTCTCTTGCTGGCTTTCAGGCGATTACTCGCGAGGCTCGCGAGCCTCGCGAGGCTTTCCCAGGGGCAAGAATGATGTCCTCGGAGTAGTATTGCGATTTTCGCATGTCTTGTCAATGCGGAAAAAGATGCAATGAGTTTCTGCTGCCTTGATCTCCGACCAGGCGACCGGGACCTATCGCAGTCACACATCGTGATTGAGGCCGGGAAGGGCTGAACTTCGTCCAATGCAGATCGGCGTTGTCGCTTTCCCCCTCCCTGCCCTCCCCCGTATGCCGGGGGAGGAGAATGAGATGAGAGATTTCCTCCCCCGTCATACGGGGCAGGTGCCCGAAGGGCGGAGGGGGAAGGCCTCAGTCGAGATCTGCGAGAGCGGACCAGGCCCTCTACGCAGGTCGCGAAAGCCTTTCGTAACCCAGCCAGTCGAAGCACGAGTGGCCTCCCGGCAGGACCTCCTCGACCAGTTCGGGCGCGATGGCCATTCCGTTGAACCCGTTGGTGAGCACGACGACGGCCACTTGCTCATGCATCGAGCCCATGGCGAAGGCCTTGTGCCGTCCCTGGTCGTTGTCTCCCCATTGGAAGAACGTGCCCCGCTCGGGCTCCAAGCCCCAGCCCAGCCCCCAGGCGAGACGTGCGTCGATTTCGGGCGCGTCAGCCTGGAGAGCGACAACGGCTTTTCGGAGCGGGACCTGAGGCGCCAGCCACAGGGAGGACGTGCCGGAGTGCAAGCCTGTGCCCGACAGGACTGCCTGCAGGAAGCACGAATAGTCGACCGCCGTGGTGTGCAGCGAGTAGGCGGCCATGGCTTGCTCGGGCTTGCGCTTCGGTCCGACCTTCTGCGAAGCGTCGTGCGGCGCCGCATGATTGGGCTCGAAGCCCGGCTGCCAGACGTAACTCGACGTCTTCATGCCCAACGGCTCGAACAGGAGACGATGCACCAGAGTCTCGAGGGGCTCGCCGGTGATCGCCTCGACTGTCCTCTGCAGCCAGGTAAACCCCTCCCCCGAATAGCTGAAGCGTTCACCCGGCGGGTAATAGGTGCGCAGCGGAAATGCGTCCGATCGCCAATTGGGCAGACCGCTCGCGTGACTGAGGGCATGGCCGACGGTCACAGTCGGCGCCTGGGGATCGTCCCTGACATACTCCGGCACCCAGTCCGAAAGCCTCGTCTCGAGCGAGAGGCGGCCAGCATCGACGAGCTGCAGCACGGCATGGGCAAACAGCGGCTTCGACAGGGACGCGGCATCGAAGATGGTATCGGCATTCACCTCGGCTCCGGACTCGATGTTCGTGACACCAGCGGAACACACCGTCGTGGAGCCTTGACGCACTACGGCCATCGAGGCTCCCGGCACACGGGCTTGCGAGAGCACGGA
>CANIRG010000433.1 GCA_947469635.1 Rhodospirillales bacterium
AAGCCCTTCCAGTGCTCGCCGAAATCCTCCTCGGGGGGACCGTTCTTGAACGGCTTGGCCAGCATCAGGCCGGTCTCCTCGAACGTTTCACGCACAGCAGCAACGGCCAGGGCGCGCGCACGTTGCGCCGTCGCCGCTTTTTGCAGGCGGGCATTGACGTGCCGGTCGAGCGGCGTCGCCACGGGAACGCGGGAATCGGCCCGGTCGACGCGACCGCCGGGGAAGACATAGCGGTTGGGCATGAAGGCATGCTTGGCGTCGCGGCAACCCAGCAGCACCTCGGGCACCTTGCCCTTCTGGCGCACCAGGATCAGCGTCGCGGCATCGCGCGGCCGCAGGTAGGGATATTTCTTGTCGACGTGCTCGACCGGGCGTTCGCCGCCGGGCTTGAGGTCGCCATGGACATAACCCTGGTCGGTGCCGCGCACGACGGCGCCGGCGGGAATGCGAGGTTTGGTCATGGGGCGACGATAGAGCAAATCGTCAGACGCACAAAACTCCCTTCCTCCCTGCGCGCAAGCGCGGGGAGGTGGCGCCGTCTTACGGCGTCGGAAGTGTCAAAAGTTCCATTTGGCGCTCATGACCCCTCCGCCCTCGTAAGACGAGGGCACCTCCCCTTCGCGGAGTCCGCGAAGGGGAGGAAAAGAATTAGAACGACCACCCCACCGGCGTATCCGGTCGGAACACCACGATGCTCTTGTTGGCATCAGGCACCTCGATAAAGTCCGGCGCCTCCATCGGCTTGGCCGTGAGCGTGATGCGATCGTCGTTGACCGGCAGGCCGTAGAAGCGCGGGCCGTTCAGGGAGGCGAAGGCTTCCAGCCGGTCGAGCGCGTTCTCTTCCATGAACACCTGGGCATAGACCTGCATCGCCACCGGTGCGTTGAAGATGCCGGCGCAGCCACAGGCGCATTCCTTGGTGTCGGCGGTGTGGGGCGCGGTGTCGGTGCCGAGGAAGAACTTCTCGCTGCCCGAGGTGGCGGCGCGGCGCAGCGCCAGCCGGTGCTCCTCGCGCTTGGCGATCGGCAGGCAATAGAAGTGCGGACGGATGCCACCCTTGAAGATCGCATTGCGGTTGTAGCTGAGATGATGCGGCGTGATCGTGCCGCCGACGCGCGCGCCCTCGGCTTCGACGAAGGCTACGCCCTCGCGCGTGGTGATGTGCTCCAGCACGACCTTCAGCCCCTGATGGCGCTTCAGCAGCGGCGCCAGCACCTTGTCGAGGAACACCGCCTCGCGGTCGAAGATATCGACCTCGGGGTCGGTCACCTCGCCATGGACCAGGAGAGGCATGTCGGCCTTCTCCATCGCCTCGAGGCCGCGGGCGATGCTGTCGAGCGACGTGACGCCATGGGCGGAATTGGTCGTGGCATGCGCCGGATAGAGCTTGGCCGCCACCCAGACTCCTTCCGATTTCCCGCGCGCCAGCTCGGCGGGATCGGCGCCGTCGGTGAGGTAGCAGGTCATCAGCGGCTCGAAGCTCAAACCCTCGGGTATCGCTCTGCGAATGCGATCGCGATAAGCAGCAGCCTCGGCGACCCTGGTCACCGGCGGCACCAGGTTGGGCATGATGACGCCGCGGGCGAACTGCCGGGCCGTGTGCACCGCGCAGGCCGCGAGCATCGGCCCATCGCGCAGATGGACATGCCAGTCGTCGGGGCGGCGGATCGAAAGCGTTGTGGGAATGGGCATACGGCGTTTCTACGCTTGCTCGCGCACGCCCTCCAATGTTGATTGCGGGCATGACCGATCTGAAAGACGCCATCGCCTGGGCGCAGGCCTCCGGCAGCCACTGGCCCGCCAGCATGTACATGCCGGACGGCCAATTCGTGATGACCTACGATTCGGGCGAGAAGGCCCCGGACAACGAGGTGCTGGGGCCGGTGACGCCGCGCGGCGAGCCCAATGGCATCGTCTACCAGGGCGGCAAGATCCTGGCCGAATGGGGCGACACCAATCGCGCCGACATGACCTTCAGCGTCGCCAAGAGTTACCTCGCGCTGCTTGCAGGCCTGGCGCTGGACGATGGCCTCATAGGGAGCCTCGATGACAAGGCGGGCGACTACGCGCTCGATGACGGATTCAGGAACGACCAGAACAAGGACATCACCTGGCGGCACCTGCTGACCCAGACCAGCGAATGGCAGGGCTTCGTCTTCGGCAAGGAAGACCGCATCGACCACAATCGCGTGGTCGGCGTCACGGTCGCCGACGCGCCCAAGGGCACGCGGCGCGCGCTGAAGACGCCGGGCAGCTTCTACGAATACAATGACGTGCGCGTGAACCGGCTCTCCTACTCGCTGCTGCAGCTCTTCAAGGAGCCGCTGCCCTCGGTGCTGAAGCGCCGCATCATGGATCCGATCGGCGCTTCGTCCGGCTGGAAGTGGGACGGCTACGCCAACTCCACCGTCACGATCGACGGCAAGCAGATGATCTCGGTGCCCGGCGGCGGCCATTGGGGCGGCGGCATCGTGATCTCGGCGCGCGACCTCGCGCTGATGGGCTTGCTGGTGGCGCAGGGCGGCGTCTGGAACGGCAAGCAGATCCTGCCCAAGGGCTGGGCGGCGGAGCTGGTGAAGCCCTGCCCGGTGGCGCCCTTCTACGGGCTGATGTGGTGGCTCAACACCGACCGGCGCCAGTTCGCGGCGGCATCGGAGCGCAGCTACTTCGCGCTGGGCTGGGGCAGCCACATCGTCTGGATCGATCCCGACCATGACCTCGTCACGGTGCTGCGCTGGATCGACCGCAAGAAGGCGCCCGGCTTCGTCGAACGCCTGCTGGGGGCGATCAAGAAATGAGCCTCGACTACTCCGCCGTCCCGAAGATGCCGGACGGCCGCACCGCCGCCGAGCATATCGAGTCCGTCGCCACCACTTCGCGCGCCGTGCGCGTGCCCATGGGCAACGGCGGCACCATGATGTGGCGCGTCTGGGGCGAGGGCTCGGGCAAGCCGATCCTGCTTCTCTTCCATGGCGGCTCGGGCTCGTGGATCCACTGGATCCGGAACGTGCAGCCGCTCGCTCAGCACTACACGATCTATGCCGCCGACCTGCCGGGGCTGGGCGATTCGGATTCGCCCGACAACGTGCGCGACATCTGGTCGGTGACGCATTGCGTGAAGCATGCCGTCGATGCGCTGATCCCCAGGGACCGCGACTTCGCCATCACCGGCTTCTCCTTCGGCGGCATGGTGGCGGGCCATCTCTCGACGCTGCTCGACGAGCGGCTGCGGCGCATCGTGTTCGTCGGCGCCGGCGGCCTCAAGGCCACGCGCAAGCCGACGGAGAAGCTGCACAAGCTGTTGCCCAGCATGCCGCCGCAGACGCTGGCCGACGAGGCGCGGCGCAACCTCGAGCTGCTGATGCTGCACGACCCGAAGAACGTCGACGGCGTCGCCATCTACATGCAGATCCTGAACACGACGCGCGCCCGCACGCGCAGCCGCGACATGGGCATCGCCGGCGCGCTCAGCATCGTGCTGCCGCAGGTGAAGACGCCGTTCACCGGCATCTGGGGCGAGTTCGACTCGACCACCTATCCCTACATCCAGGAACGCATCGACCTCTTCCGCGCCCTGCAACCCGACTTCGAGATGAACCTCATCCCGGGCGCCGGCCATTGGGTCTCCTACGAGGCAGCCGAGGCGTTCAATACAAGGCTGCTCGAGGTCCTGGGCCGCTGACGCTCACAGGTGCTTGGCGAAGAAGGCCAGCATCGCGGCGTTGAGTTCCTTGTGGAACGCCACGCGATCGAAGCCTGCGGCGTCGACGCAGATCTCCGGCACCGCCGCTGCCATCTCCGGCGGACAGGGCGCGATGAACGCGAAATGCGCGGAATTCGCGACGACACGATACTCGTGCGGTGCCGGCAGGTCCTTGTCGAGCTCGGCGACATACTGGGGAAACACGCCATCGCCACCCCGCGCTGACGCCCAGAGCTGCAGCGGAATCTTCACATCGGTATAGCTGCTCTTGGAAAAGACGAGGGTCGGCGGATCGGCGATCACGGCGGCCTTGATCCGCGCATCGTGCATCGGCACAGGCGCCGGAAATTCCTTGCGGAGAATCTGCTCGCAGACCGGCCGCGTCACTCCCTGGCAATTCTCTACGGCGGCGGCCCAATCGAAGGTGGCGCCGGCCGTGAGCAGGCCGGTATAGCCGCCGCGCGAGAAGCCGAAGAAGCCGATACGGTCGCGGTCGATCACGGCGGCGGCAGGCGAGCCCGTGAGCATGAAGTCGATCAGCCGCCTGATGTCGGTCGGCCGCGTGACGAAGACCGACGAATCGGCGCTTCGGCTCGGGTCGCGGACGCTATCGCCGGGATGGTTGATCGCAGCCACGACGAACCCCGAATCGGCCAGCGCCGCCGCCGTATCGTGATGGCTGAGGAAGCTCCCGGCCCTGCCGTGCGAGATGACGACGAGCGGCAGCTTGCTTCCACGGATCGGGCAATCTTTCACGCCCGGCACGACCGTCCTGCCGGCCACGATCTCACCCGGCGGTTCGGGGCAAGGGGACCAGATGGCCACGTCGAGCGCCGGACCGGCTGTATCGGCCGGCACCTCGACGAAGCGAAAGCCGGCCGCCTCTACCAGGGTCGGCGCGAGTGAGACGGCGGCGGCGACAAGGAAGCTGAAAATCCGCATGATCGGCACTATCGCAAGAAAAGCGGAGCACGACCATGAAGACCACGGTCACCGAGATCGCCGACAGGATCTACCGTCTGTCGACCTTCGTGCCGGCCGTCGGGCCGACCGGATTCACCTTCAACCAGTTCCTGATCGACGACGAGCAGCCGCTGCTCTTCCACTACGGCCATCGTGCGATGTTCCCGCCGATCTCGGAGGCGGTGAAGAGCGTCATCCCGCTGGAGAAGCTGCGCTGGACGACCTGCAGCCATGTCGAAGGCGACGAATCGGGTGCGCTGAACCAGTGGCTGGCGGCGGCGCCCAACGCCACCCCGGCCCATGGCCAGATCGGCTGCAACATCTGGCTCACCGACATGGCCGACCGCGCACCGCGTGCCCTGAAGAACGACGAGACGCTCGATCTCGGCGCAAAGAAGGTGCGCTGGCTCGACACGCCGCATGTGCCGCACAACTGGGATGCCGGCCTGATCTACGAGGAGACGACCGGCACGCTGTTCAGCAGCGATATCTTCACCCAGGCAGGAGCCTGCCCGGCGACCACGACGAGCGACATCGTGGCACCCGCCATCGCGATGGAAAAAGCCGTGCCATTCATGCCGGTGACCCCGCTAGCGGCGCCGACCTTGCGTCGGCTGGCGGCGCTGAAACCCCGGACGATCGCGCTGATGCACGGCCCCACCTTCACCGGTGACGGTGAAGCCGCGCTCGATGCTTTGGCGGATTACTATGAGGCCCGACGGAACTGAGCACATTCAGACTCAAGCGGACCGCGGGCCTCCAGGCCCGCTCGTGCTCCTATGAGCGGGCCTGGA
>CANIRG010000434.1 GCA_947469635.1 Rhodospirillales bacterium
ATGGCCGACGGCGGCCGGCTGGTCACGGTGGTGCCGACGCGCGCCGGCCTATGGTCGCAGATCGACCGCTCGCCCTTCTTCCAGGGCCATCCCTACTCCGCGGGCCAAGTGGCTTCGCTGCTGCGCGCCAACATGTTCGCGCCGCTGGCCCAGACTCGCGCCCTCTTCATGCCGCCCACCCATTCGCGCCTGGCGCTGCGCATGGCGCCGGCCGTGGAGCGCTTCGGCCAGCGCTGGCTCGGCCGCTTCGCCGGCGTCAGCGTCATCGAATCGGGCAAGCAGCTCTATGCCGGCATCGCCGAACGCCACACGCCGGCGGTGGCTGCCGTGCGGCCGAAGCTGCGCATCGCCTCCTCCCGCGACACCCAGGCCGCCCGCCAGAACGACGACTGATGCAGATCTCTCCCCGTGTCATCGCCCTGCTCGGTTTCGGCGAAGCAGGTTCGGCCATCGCGCGCGGCCTCGCCGTCGAAGGCGGCTGGCGTGGTCCGTCGAAGCCGGGCGACAACGCTCCGCGGCGCCTCATCGCCATCGACACCGCCCTCGACCAGGACGAGCGCGGCACGACGCTGGGTAAGGCCGCCCGCGCGCTCGATGTCGCCATCGACGGCAGCTACACCGAGGCGCTGGCCGAGGCCGACCTGGTGATCTGCGCGGTGCAGGGTGAGCATGCGCTCTCCGCCGCCCGGTCCGCCGCCCCGCTGCTCAAGAAGGGCGCGCACTATCTCGACCTCTGCACCGTCACGGGCAAGATGTCGGACGAGGACCGCGCCGCCATCGAGAGCGGCGGCGGGCACTATATCGACGTCGCCGTCATGGGCGGCTTCTTCAAGCAGGGCATCAAGGCGCCGATGCTGGTGGCCGGCGACGGCGCCGACACGGTCGTGGCCTGGATGAACGCCAACGGCTTCGAGGCCAAGCACCTGGGCGCCAAGCCCGGCAGCGCCTCGTCGGTGAAGATGCTGCGCTCGGTGATCATGAAGGGCGTCGAGGCGCTGGGCGTCGAGTCACTGGTCGCGGCCGAGCGCCAGGGCATCCTGCCGGAGGTGCTGGGCTGCCTGGGCGATGTCGATTCCATGGGCTTCGGCGGGTCGATCGCCATGCTGGTGCAGACCCACATCGTCCATGCCCATCGCCGCTGGGAAGAGATGGGGCTGGTGGCGCAGACGCTGCGCGAGACCGGGGTCGATCCGCTGATGACCGCGGCGATCGAGAAGAGCCATCGTCGCACCATCGACGCCGAGATCGCACCGGCCGACGGCAAGGTACCGAGCCTCGAAGACGCATTGAAGATTCTTTCCGAGAAGGTCGTCCGTGGACGCTGACGTGTTCGACCGGCTGGTGGCGCTGCTCACCGAGGCCAAGGCCAAATTCCGCGTGATCGAGCACGAGGCCGAGGGCAAGTCCGAGGCGATCAGCACCATCCGCGGCAACCGTCCCGACCAGGCCGCCAAGGCGATGGTGCTCGACGTGCGCGGCGGCGGCGGTGGGCGGCGCCACGTGCTCGCCATCCTCCCCGGCAGCCGCAAGCTCGACTTCGCCGCCGTCGCGGCCCTGTTCGAGGCACGCAAGTGCGGCTTTGCGAGCCCCGAGACGGCGCAGCAGATCACCGGCTGCGTCATGGGCGCGGTGCCGCCCTTCGCGCTCGATCCCGCGCTCACCGTCGTGGTCGAGGAGGACCTGCTGGCCAACGAGACGCTGTTCTTCAATGCCGGCCGGCTCGATCGCTCGATGGAGCTCGACACCAAGGACTGGCTCGCCGTCGCAAAGCCGCGCGTGGCCAGGATCGCCGCGCGTGCCTGAGGCCTGGCGGTTCGCGCCGGCGAGCGAAGCCGACTTCGAACCCTTGCTGGCGCTGCGCGTCGAGGTGATGCGCGAGCATCTCGAACGCGTCGGCCGCTTCACACCCGAACGTTCCCGCGCCGTCTTCCGCGAGCATTTCGGCGAGCCCGGCCTGCGGCTGATCCTGATCGGTGAGGAGACCGTGGGCTGCGTCGGTTTCCGCCAGGGCGGGGACTGCTTCAAGCTCGACTCGTTCTACCTGGCCAGCCGCTTCCACAACACCGGCCTCGGCACAGACATACTGAAGGTCCTGCTGGCCGAGGCCGATACCGCCGGCCTGCCCATCCGCCTCGAAGTCCTGCGCGGCAGCCCCGCCGACCGCTTCTACCTCCGCCACGGCTTCGTGAAACTGTCGGAGGATGCCATCGAGGCTGAGTACGAGCGGCCACTTCCTCTGTCATCCTGAGCACAGCGAAACCTCTCGCATGAGTACGGACGATTAGATCCTTCGCTGCGCTCAGGATGACAGAATGAAGCGTCAAAACTTCTGCGTAATGCCCACGAGGAATGTCCGGCGCTGGCCGAACTGGGGGGCGCCGACGCCGACGCCGGTGCCGTCGCGGAGCTGGTAGCTGGCGTCGAAGACGTTCAGCACGTCGAAGCGGAGCTGGGTGCCGCGGGTGCCTGAGATGGCGATCTTCTGCACCGCCGAGAGGTTGACCGTGGCGTAGGGCGCGCCGGCCGAATCGTTGGGCGTGAGCAGCGTGCGACGCAAGCCGTTGCCGTAGATCACGTCGGCCGAGACGCGCGTTGCCCACTCCGACTGTTGATTGAAGACGTAGGCGGCGCCGGCCGAGGCGGTCCAGCTCTGGTTGTGGTCGAGGTAGATGTAGTTCTGGCGGATGAAGCCGAGATCGTCGGCGGCGAAGTTGAACTGCGCCGAGTTGATGTCGCTGCCCTTGGCCTCCGACCAGGCGAGGTTGGCGAAGACCGACCACGGCCCCTCCTCGTAGTTGGCCGACAGCTCGATGCCCTTCACCTCGGCATTGGCGTAGTTGAACGAGGTGAGGAGCACGGGCGCGCCGAACTGGCCCTCGTCGAGCAGGTTCTGCGCGATCTTGTAGTAGGCGTCGAGACCCAGCGTCAGGCCCTTCAGCGGCTTCAGCTCGAAGCCGGCGTCGAAATAGTGCGCGCGCTCGGCCTTCACCGCGTCGTTGGTCATGTTGGGCGACGCCGCCGTCGTGCCCAGCCGCGACTGCAGCGCGCCGTTGTTGACCTGGGCCAGCGGCGGCGGCGTGAAGTAGCGGGCATAGCCCACGTGCGCCGTCAGCACGTCGTTGGGCTCCCATACGACATTGAGGCGCGGGCTGAATTGGTTCTCCGCCGTGTCGGCGGTGAAGGCATCGAAGCGGGCGCCGAAATTCACCGTCACCGTCGGCGTCGCCTTCCACTCGTCCTGCAGATAGAAGCCGTAGAGCCAGCCGACAGTGTCGGAGCCCTCGACGATGCCGAAGGGCTGGTCGCTCGCGGGCTCGCCGTCGGCGTCCGTCGGCAACACGTTGGAGCGCGTGAGGCTGGTGACGCGCTCGCGCTGCGCCAGGAAGCCGCCGCGCAGCGTATGGTCGCTCGCCATCTTCCAGCTGCCGTCGGCCTGCACCCCGGTCGCGAGGCTGGTGCGCCGCGCCCAGGGCGCGATGCCGTTGAACATCAGGTCGCCCGTCGGGTCGGGCTGGTACTTGAGCTTCGAGTAGCGCGTGAAGCCGGAGAGCTGGAAGTCGAGCGTGTCGTAATGCTTCTGCAGCGACAGCATGCCGAACAGCGTCTTCTCCCACTGCCGCTGGTCGAGCAGCGCGCTGTTGAAGTTGGAGACGCCGTTCACCGTGAAGCCCGGCACCTGGCTCGAGCGCTGCGGGATCTGGAAGGCGGCGTTGGTCCCGCCGGCGATGAAGTTGAGCCGCGTGTTGTCGTCGATGATGCCGCTCAGCTTGGCGAGGCCGGACCATTGGTCGGTGTCGTCGTGCAGCGCGGTCGATGTCGGCGCGGGATTCTCGATGCCGTTGCCGTTGTGCAGGAACTGGCCGGTGACGAAATAGTCGAGCTTGCCGCTGGCCCCGCCATAGGAGAAGGCCGGCTGCAGATGGCTGCGCGAGCCCGCCGTCATCGACACCTCGGCGCCGGGATCGGTCGTGCCCGACTTCAACGTAATGTCGATCACGCCGGCCTGGCGGAAGCCGTACTGCGCCGGCAGCGCGCCGGTGATCAGCGACATCTTGCCGACGAAGCGTGTCGCCAGCGACTGGCTGAACAGCGACAGGCCCTCGGGCAGCTGCACGCCGTCGAGCCTGTACTGCAGGTTGCCATGGTCGCCGCGCACATGGAGCTGGCCGAAACTGTCCTGGGCCACGCCGGGCGCCCGCAGCAGCACGCTGCTGAGCGGCGCGCCCTGGCCCTGCGGCACCGCCTCGATGACGCCGGGGCTGAAATCGTAGCGCGCGGCGCCGAGGCTGGGCTGGATCGAGCCGCGTGCCTCGTCGAACTGCCGCGCGGTGACGGTGACGCCGAGCGGGCTGGTCCTGGCCGGTTGAGCCGGAGCCTGTGCCAGTGCAGGGCTTGCCGCCACGAGAGCCGATCCGAGCGCGACCGCCCGCCTCCCCAATCGCCGCATCCCATCCCCCTCTGTCGGCCTCAAGAAGGTGATGTTATACTATTACATATTTGATAGTCAACGAGGCGATCTCGACGATGTCGGCCTTGAGGTCTATTGGTCGGCCATGCGCTCCATGACCGTGAAAGAAGCCCGGGACGCCTTCGACAGCATGCTGGAAACAGCCAAGCGCGAGGGCGTCGTGCTGCGCGACGGCGACAAGGCGGACGTCGCAATGGTCCTGCCGCCGGAGGAATACGCTCGCTTTCGAAAATAGCGCACCGCGGAACTGTTGAGTGTCATGGATGAGCTTGCCGCGGAAGCGGCCGCCAACGGGCTCACTGAAGAAAAGTTGGCTGAACTTCCGAGGCAGCCGGACTGACGTGGCTGCTGTCTTCGACACCAACGTTCTGATCAGCGCTGCCCTCTTTGCAACATCGAAGCCATCGCTTGCCCTCAGGCACGCCATGGCAAACGATCTGATTCTGGGATCGACGGCCACGCTCACCGAACTTGCGTCGACGATGGAGCGCGCAAAGTTCGACCGCTACGCGACTCTGTCCGTACGCCGCAGATTTGTAGCTTTGATCTATGCGACCGTTCACGTCGTGGAGATTTACCGCACGCTCCACATTTTGCCGCGATCCCGGGGACGACAAGTTTCTCGACGTCGCCGTGAATGGTGGCGCGGACGTTCTCGTCAGCGGCGATGCTGACCTGCTGTCTCTCCGATCAATCGACGGCATTCCAATCTCGACGCCCGCCGAGTATCTGGCTGCTCGGGAAGCAGTCTAGTCCCGCCGCAGCATGAACACCGCCTGCTCGCCCAGAAGGTTGGCGATCAGCGGCGGCAGCTTGATCGGCCGGCTGTTGCGGTCGAGCACGATGGCGCGCTCGATGCGGACGCCCATGTCGCGGCAGAGCGCGCGGAAATCGTCGATGCTGCAGAGATGGATGTTGGGCGTGTCGTACCACTTGTAGGGCAGCGACGGCGTCTCGGGCATGCGGCCGCCGAACACCAGCCGCA
>CANIRG010000435.1 GCA_947469635.1 Rhodospirillales bacterium
GACCTCGACCTTGGAAACGTCGAAGCCCTTCTCGGCCATAAACATGCGGACCATGCGCGGGTTCGGCCCGCCGGAATTGTAGAATTTCATTGTCGCTGCTCTCCCCGCCCTGCACCTATCAATTTCGCCACGGCTCCACAAGAATCTTGGTGTGCCGCTCGGGATTCGCCAGTTCCTCGAAGGCGCCCTTGACACCGCCGAGCCCGACCTTGGCGGTGACCAGCGCCTCGGCGTCGACCTTGCCCTCGGCCAGAAGATCGAGGCAGTGCGCGAATTCCTGCGGCGTGTAGCCGATCACGAATTGGAGGCTGAGCTCCTTCACGATGGCGAACAGCGGCTCGATCCTGTCGGGCTCCATGCAGACGCCGGCCACGATCACGCGGGCATCGCGCGGCGCGCCTTCGAGGATCTGCTGGATCAGGCCCGGCACACCGACGCATTCGAAGATCGCGGCCCGCTTTTCGGCCGCCAACCTGGCGTAGGGCGATTCCTTCGCCGGATCGATCACGATGTCGGCGCCCATCTTGGCCGCGAGCTCGCGCCGCTTGGGCGAGAAGTCGGCGGCGACGATCGGCCGGATACCCTTCAGCCGGAGCCCGACGATTACCGCCAACCCGACCGGGCCGCAGCCGACGACCAGCGGTGCCTCGTCGCCCTTGAGCGCCGCTTTCTCGACGGCATGGACGCCGACGGCCAGCGGCTCGGTGAGCGCGGCGTAATCGGACGGGAGTCCATTCGGCACTTCGAGCAGCAGGGGTGCCGCCAGCACCATGCGCTCCGCGTAGCCGCCTGGAAAATCATTGGAGTAACCCACGGTGCGCGGCCCGTCGGGTTGCAGCATGATCGGCATGGAGCAGACGCGCGTGCCCGGCTTGAACCTGCGTTCCGTGCCGGGACCATAGTCGAGCACCTCGCAGCAGAATTCGTGGCCGAACACGACGTCCCGCGCGAGGTCGAGCGGCTTGCGGCCCGGAATGCGCCGCGACATCTCGACCATGTGCGGTGCGTGCCTGGCGTAGTGCAGGTCCGACCCACAGATGCCGCAGCACAGAGTCTTCACGAGCACCTGGCCGGGGCCCGGCACCGGTTCAGGCAGGGCGGCGACCACCATCTCGCCGCCGCGGAAGACGGCTGCCCTCATTTGATGAAGTCCTTCACCATCGACACGAAAGCCTCGAGCCGGTCGTGATGCACCCAGTGGCCGGCATTCTCGAACGACTCGACCCTGGCGTTCTTGAAATGCCTGATGCGGCCGTCCTGCTCGGGGTTGGAGGCCCAGCTTTCCTTGCCGTAGATCAGCAGCGTCGGGCAGGTGATCTCGGTCCAGAGCTTCTCGATATCCTCGTAGCTCATGTCGTAGGGCGCCCAGGCGCGCACATAATTGTCGAACTTCCAGCTATAGGTGCCGTCCTCGTTCTGGTTGACGCCCTGCTGCGTGAGGTGCCGGGCCTGGGCGGCGCTGAGATGCTTGTTCTCGTCCTGCATGCGCTTGAAGGCGTCCTCGATCGTGGGATAGCGCCGCGGCAGGCGGCCGGAAAGCTTGCGCTGCTCGTCGACCCAGTCGCGCATGCGCGCACCCATCGACTTGGTGGCGCGCTCCGCGATGATCTTGGGCGACGGTCCCAGCCCTTCGATGGCAACGAGCTTGCGGACCTTCTCAGGATAAACGCCAGCGTAGCGCAGGCAGATGTTGCCGCCCAGCGAATGGGCGACGATCGTCACGGGCGCGAGCCCTTGCTGATGCACGATCTGGTCGAGATCGTAGATGTAGGACGACATGGCGTAGTTGCCGTCGGGCGACCATTGGCTGTCGCCGTGCCCGCGCAGGTCGGGACAGATGATGTGCCAGTCCTTGCGGAGCTCCTCCGCCACCCAGTCTCAGTTGCGGCAATGGTCACGCCCTCCGTGGACGAGAAGAAGCGGCGGCGCGTCGGGGTTGCCCCAGTCGACATAGTGAAGACGCAGACGCTGGGAATAATAGTGGCGGGAGGTCGGTCCCGGCATGTTCAGGGTGCTCATGGCGGCATTCTATAGGCTGTCATTGCGACCAAGCCACTGTGTCATCCCAGGCGCGGGGTGACACAAACGCCCAATTGCGCAACACTTCCACCATGATGAGTCCCGAGCAAAACGAGCTGATCACCCGCGTCGGGCCGGGCACCAAATGCGGCGCCCTGATGCGGCACTACTGGCATCCGGTCGCGCTGGCCGACGAGCTGCCGGCCGAGCGACCGGCCAAGGCGGTGCGCGTGCTGGGCCAGGATTTCGTGTTGTTCCGCGACGAGCACGGCCGGCATGGGCTGCTCGACCGCGACTGCCCGCATCGTGGTGCCGATCTCGCCTATGGCCGGCTGGAAAGTGGCGGCATCCGCTGCCTCTTCCATGGCTGGCTGTTCGATACGGACGGCAAGTGCCTGGAGACGCCCGCCGAGCCCGAGGGTAGCGTTCTCTGCCAGCGCGTGCGCCAGCGCTCCTATCCGGTGATGGTGAAGAACGGCATCGTCTTCGCCTATCTCGGCCCAATTGATCATGGGGGAGAGGCGCCCGCCTTCCCCGACTTCGATTGCTTCCTGGCGCCCGGCACGCACGCCTTCGCCTTCAAGGGAATGATCGACTGCAACTGGCTGCAGGCGCTGGAGGTCGGCATCGATCCGGCGCACGCCTCCTACCTGCATCGCTTCTACGAGGACGACGACCCGTCGGGCGACGCCTATGGCAAGCAGTTCCGTGCGGCCTCCGCCGACTCCAACATCCCGATGACGCGCATGATGCGCGAGTTCGCGCGGCCGACCATCGACGTCGAGGGCACGGACTATGGCCTGCGCCTCTTCGCGTTGCGCAAGATCAGCGAGAAGCACACGCATGTGCGCGTGACCAACCTCGTCTTCCCCTACGCCTTCGTGATCCCGATGAGCGCCGAGATGACGATCACGCAGTGGCACGTGCCGATCGACGACACCTCCTGCTACTGGTACGCGATCTTCACCAGCTTCGGTAAGCCGGTCGACCACGCCCAGATGCGCGAGCAACGGCTGCAGCTCTACGAGTTGCCGGATTACCGCCCGCGCATCGGCCGGCACAACGATTACGGCTACAACGTCGGCGAGCAGGCGACCCAGACCTTCACCGGCATGGGCTTCGACATCAACGTGCACGACCAGTGGGCGATCGAGGGCCAGGGCCGCATCCAGGACCGCACGCGAGAGCATCTGGGCTACAGCGACCGGGCCATCGTCGCCTATCGCCGCCTGCTGCTGTCGGCGATCGGCCAGGTGAGCAACGGCGAGAAGCCGCCGATGTGGCTCGATCCGGCCCGCGCCGCCACGATCCGCGGCCCGGTCACCGTCGACGGCATGGGACCGACCGAGGGCTGGCAGTCGTACTGGAAGGAATTCGATGCTCGCCGCCGCAGCGGGTCGAGCTGGGCCGCGACGACGCTGCCGCCGCTGGTCGCCTGACGACGATGCATCTCGCCGAGAAGGCCGGTCTGTGGACCGACGAGCGCCAGACGGCCGCGCGCGAGATCGAGCGCCGCATCCAGGCGGACGGGCTCGCGGTCGTGCGCCTCTCCTTCGCCGACCAGCACGGCATCCTGCGCGGCAAGACTCTGACGGCGGGCGAGGCCTCCGGCGCGATGAAGGCCGGCGTCGGCTTCAGCGCCACCATGCTGCTGAAGGACACCGCGCATCGCACGGTGTTCCCGGTGTGGAACCCCGGCGGCGCGTTCGGCGGCAAGGAATGGGAAGGCGCGGCCGACGTGATGATGCTGCCCGATCCCAGCACTTTTCGCGTGCTGCCCTGGGCGCCGCACACCGGCTGGATGCTGTGCGACATCGTCTTCGCCGACGGTCGACCGATGCCGCTCAGCACGCGGCATCTCTATCGCACGGCGCTGTCGTCGCTGGCCGACGCGGGCTACGACTTCTTCGCCGGCCTCGAGGTCGAGTTCCATCTCTTCAAGGTCGAGAAGACCAAGCTTGGTTTCGGCGACGCCGGTCAACCCGGCCAACCGGGCGAGCCGCCGGAGGTGTCGCTGCTGAACCAGGGCTATCAGTACCTGACCGAGCAACGCTACGACGAGATGGACCCGATCCTGGAGATCCTGCGCACCAACATCGCGGGCCTCGGCCTGCCGCTGCGCTCGCTCGAGGTCGAGTTCGGGCCGAGCCAGGTCGAGTTCACCTTCCGCGCCGGCACAGGGCTGGAGCCCGCCGACGCGATGGTGCTGTTCCGCAGCGCCGTGAAGCAGGTGACGCAGCGGAACGGCTACCACGCCACGTTCATGTGCCGGCCGAAGCTTCCCAACGTCATGTCGAGCGGCTGGCATCTGCATCAGTCGCTGAAGGACCGGAAGACCAGCACCAACGCCTTCATGGACCCGAAGGAGCTGCTGTCGCCGGTCGGCATGCACTTCATGGCGGGCCTGCTGGACAATGCCGGCGCGTCGGCGGCCTTCAGCACGCCGACGCTCAACGGCTACAAGCGCTATCGCCCCTTCTCGCTGGCACCCGACCGCGCGATCTGGGCGCGCGACAATCGCGGCGTCATGGTGCGCGTGCTGGGCGCGCCGGGCGATCCGTCGACGCATCTCGAGAATCGCGTCGGTGAGCCTGCGGCCAATCCCTACCTCTATATGGCGAGCCAGGTCGTGTGCGGCCTCGATGGGCTCGCGCGCCAGGCCGATCCCGGCCCCTCGGCCGACATGCCTTACGAGACGAAAGCCGTGCTGCTGCCGCGCACGCTCGACGAGGCGCTGGTTGCCCTCTCCGGCAACAAGGCGCTGCGTGCCGGCTTCGGCGACTTCTTCGTCGACTATTATCTCAAGCTGAAGCGCGCCGAGATCGACCGGTTCAATCTCGAAGTCAGCGACTGGGAACAGCGCGAATATTTCTCGACTTTTTAGACGAGGCCAGCATGACCGCCACCGCCATCCCCATCGCGGCCATCCCTATCGCAGTCGTCACCACCGTCGGCAGCAAGCGCGAGGCGCGCAAGATGGCGCATGCCCTGGTCGAGGCCGGCCTCGCCGCCTGCGCACAGATCACCCGGATCGACAGCGTCTACGCCTGGAAGGGCGCTATCGAGCGCGGCAAGGAATACCGCCTGTTGTTCAAGACCACCGAGTCGAGCTACGACGCCGTCGAACGCGCGATCCGCGAGCTGCATTCCTACGAGCTTCCGGCGATCCACGCCTTCGCCTTCGAGCATATCTACCCGGCCTATGCCGAGTGGATCGCGGAGAACGCAGCGTAGGCTGTAGCGCAGAGATCCCCCTGACTTCACCAACGAAGTGCAACACCAGCTTAAGGTGTTGCAATGGGCAAGCACTACGATCAAATCAACCTCGACGAGCGCTACAAGATTGCCGAGCTTCACCAAGCCGGCCAATCGATCCGCAAGATCGCGGCAGC
>CANIRG010000436.1 GCA_947469635.1 Rhodospirillales bacterium
CCTTTCCCTATCACAGTTCGGTATCGCCTTTCAGCAGGCGCTGGACGATGGAGCGGTTGAGGATCTCGTTGGTGCCGTCGGCCACGTTGATGATCCGCAACGCGTGCCAGGCATGGTGCAGGCCAACTTCGTTGGTGAAGCCCATGGCGCCGTGGGTCTGCATCGCCCGATCGACGGCGCGATAGCCGGCCTGCACCGAATAGGCCTTGGCCATCGACAGCTCCTTTATCGCGGGCGCGCCCTGGTCGAGCAGGGTGGCGGCGTTCAGCCCCATGAGATGCGCGCCGTGCAACTCGGTCGCGCTCTCGGCCAGCGGGAAGGTGACACCCTGGTATTCGGAGATCGGTCTGTCGAAGGCCTTGCGGGTCTGGGCGTAATCAAGCGCCAGTTCGAGCGCCCAGCGGCCGTAGCCGACGGCGCGGGCGGAATTGTAGATGCGGCCCAGCGAGACGCCGTAGAGCGCGGCGGCAAAGCCCTGGTCGAGCGCGCTCACGAGTTGCCACGGCTCGACCCGCACGTCTTCCAGCCGCAGCTCGGCCTCGTCACCGCCGATATGGCCGAACAGCTTGATGATGCGCTGGACCTCGAAGCCGGGCGACGAGGTCGGCACGAGGAAGGCCGAGATGCCGCCCTTGCGGGCCGCCGCGCGCGCGGGATCGGTCACGGCGAAGACGATGCAGTAGTCGGCGACCGGCAAGTTCGAGGTCCAGATCTTGCGGCCGGTGATGCGCCAGGCGTTGCCGTCGGGCACCGCCTTGGTCGACAGCGCCGCGGCGTCGGAGCCGGCGCCGGGTTCGCTGAGGCCAAAGCACATCGAGGCCTCGCCCGCCATCATCGGCGCCAGGATCTTGTCGCGCGCCTCCTCCGTCACCTTCTCCAGCAGCCGGCTCGGCCCGAAGGCCCAATGGCTGATGACATAGAGCATCAGCCAGTTCTTCGGCCCGCAGAAATGGAACAGCGCTTCCCAGCCGACGTAGTAGGCGAGATGGCCAAGCCCGCCGCCGCCCAGCGATTCCGGCACGCACATATTGTAGTAGCCGGCCTTGGCCGAGGCGCGCCGTACCTCGCCGATCAGCGTGCGCAACGCGTCGGAGAAGCGCCCGTCCTCGCGATAGAGCCGGCGCGGGTCCTCGAACAGATCGTGATGATCGGCGTGGCGCGGCAGCACTTCCTTGCGGGCGAAATCGATCAGCCCGTCGCGCACGGCGCGTATGTCGTCCGGCAATTCCCACGCTATCGCAGACATTTCATCTCCTCGTCACAGCCGAGAGGCATCATTCTTGCAGCGGCGCCGATGCAGAACCACATGGCAGCGTGGCGATGAACCGCGATACGAGACCGGCCGACCCCGCTATATTCGGCCGAATATTTCCCACCCATTTCGGACGGACCCAGCCATGAATGCGCCCTTTGCCGCAGACGATCTCAATTTGGCGAAATTCGGCGTCGGCCAGCCCGTGCCACGGCAGGAAGACCCTACCCTGCTGAGGGGCCAGGGCCGCTACACCGACGACATCAACCTGCCAAACCAGGCCTATGCCGTGATGGTGCGGAGCCAGGTGGCGCACGGCGTGATCACCGGCATCGACACGGCGGAGGCCGGGACCATGCCGGGCGTGCTCGGCGTCTGGACCGGCGCCGACCTCAACGCGGCGGGATACGGCCTGCTCAAGACCCTGATCCCGGTGCCCAACCGCGACGGCACGCCGATGAAGACGCCCGAGCGTCATTCGCTCGCCACCGACAAGGTGCGCTTCGTGGGTGATCCGGTGGCCTTCGTCGTCGCCGAGACGCTGGCGCAGGCAAAGGACGCGGCCGAAGCGGTGATGGTCGAGATAGAGTCGCTCCCCGCCGTCACCGATTCGCGCGAGGCGGCCAAAGAAGGCGCGCCGCTGGTCTTCGACGACGCCCCCGGCAATGTCTGCGTCGACTATTACTTTGGCGAGACGGCCAAGGTGGCCGAGGCCTTCGCCACGGCCGCCCACGTCACGCGCCTGCGCCTGGTCAGCAACCGCATCGTCGTCTGCGCCATGGAGCCGCGCTCGGCGATCGGCGAGTACGACAAGGCCTCCGACCGCTACACGCTGCATGCCGGCAGCCAGGGCGTGTTTGGCCTCAAGCACCAGATGGCCGACCTGCTCAAGATCAAGCCGGCGCAGATGCGGGTCGTCACCAACAATGTCGGCGGCTCCTTCGGCATGAAGGGCTCGCCCTATCCGGAATATGCCGGGCTCTTCCATGCCGCCAAGCTGCTCGGCCGGCCGGTGAAATGGACCGACGACCGCTCCGGCTCCTTCCTCTCCGACCAGCACGGCCGCGACCATGATTTCGACGGCGAGCTGGCGCTCGACAAGGAGGGCCACATCCTTGCGGCGCGCCTCACGGGCTTCGCCAATGTCGGCGGCTATCTCGCCAATGTCGGGCCGCTGATGGGCTCGATGGGCGTGACGCGCAACCTCCCCGCCATCTACCGCACGCCGCTGATCGAGGTCGCGACCAAGGTGATGTTCACCCACACCACGCCGATCGGCGCCTATCGCGGCGCCGGACGGCCCGAGGCCAACTACTTCATGGAGCGCCTGCTCGACACCGCGGCGCGCGAGATGGGTATCGACCAGGTCGAGCTGCGCAAGAAGAACCATATCCGCCCCGAGGAGATGCCCTACAAGACCGCATCGGGCACGATCTACGACAGCGGCGAGTTCAGCACCTTGCTCGACAAGGCCATCGAGTTGGCCGACGTCGCGGGCTTTTCCGCGCGCAAGGAAGAGAGCAAGGCGCGCGGCCGGCTGCGCGGGCTCGGCATCGGCGACTATCTCGAGGTGACCGCGCCGCCGACCAAGGAGATGGGCGGCATCCGCTTCGAGCCCAACGGCGACGTCACCATCATCACCGGCACGCTCGACTACGGCCAGGGCCACTGGTCGGCCTTCGCCCAGGTGCTGACGCAGAAGCTGGGCATTCCCTTCCAGCGCATCAAGCTCATCCAGGGCGACAGCGACCTGCTGATCGCGGGCGGCGGCACCGGCGGCTCGAAGTCGATCATGGCGTCAGGCGCCGCCATCGTCGAAGCCTCCGACAAGGTGATCGACAAGGGCAAGCAGATCGCGGGCGTGGCGCTCGAAGCCTCGGCCGCCGACATCGAGTTCAAGCTCGGCCGCTTCGAGATCGTGGGCACCGACCGCGGCATCGGCATCATGGAGCTGGCAGGTCGCCTGCGCAGCGGCATGAAGCTGCCCGAGGGCGTGCCCGACACGCTCGACGTCAGCCATGTCCACGAGGCGGCGCCGTCCGCCTTCCCCAACGGCGCGCATGTGGCCGAGGTCGAGATCGATCCCGACACCGGCACGGTCGAGGTGGTGAAGTACACCATGGTCAACGACTTCGGCACGGTCATCAATCCGCTGCTGGTCGAGGGCCAGAGCCACGGCGGCGTGGTGCAGGGCATCGGCCAGGCGCTGTTCGAGCACGTGGTCTATACTGAGGAAGGCCAGCCGGTGACGGGCAGCTTCACCGACTACGCCCTGCCGCGCGCCGCCGACACGCCGAGCTTCCGCATGGACTATCACTCGGTGCCCGCCAAGACGAACGTGCTCGGCGCCAAGGGCTGCGGCGAGGCCGGCTGCGCGGGCTCGCTCCCTTCGGTGATGAACGCCATCGTCGATGCCCTGGGCGGCAAGCACATCAACATGCCCGCCACGCCCGAGCGGGTGTGGGAGGCGCTGAATTCCTGAGGGCCGCGCCGAGCCGTCGCCGCCAACAGAACCGCGCGCTCCAAGCTACGAGCCAGTCGGCGCACTGGCCGCCCAACGTAGATGATGTTGTTGGTTCTTGGATAGTCAAGTATAACTTAACTTGTTAAGTTATACTTGATGTGATGCACGATCTCCATCCCCTGCTCATTCTGGATGGCGCTTCATTCGAAGCAGCAGAAGGCTATGTCGTCGAGTTCAAGGCGAAATCTATCGAGGCGTCGGCACGGCGCCCCCATGGGCTGGTCTACTCGTTGGTGCTGAGACCACGGGCCGGTGGCCAACCATTGGTGAGATTCGACAACGCTCATGCCGTGGGGAGCAATCGCGCCTTCGATCATTGGCATCGGACGATAGACGATCCGGGACGGCCCTATAGGTTCATCTCGACGGCTCAGCTGCTCGACGATTTTTGGCAGGCCGTCAAACGCGCGCTCGACGAAAAAGGAATTCCCAATGACCTATAGGCAAGGAACCATCGGCGAATTCATGGCGTGGACCAAGCAGGTGGTTCGCGATCCCAAGGCTGCGCGCGGCAAGCCCAAGCGCTGGATCGGCACGCCCTCCATGCCCGTGTCGCCGGAGGCCATGATCAAGCTTCTGTCGCCGGGCAACATCGACCTTCTGCGCATGATGGCACGCCACAAGCCGAAGTCGGTGCGTCGGTTGGCGGCGCTGACGCATCGAAGCGAGGCCTCGGTGTCCCGCACCCTGAAGAAGCTGCAGGCTGCCGACATCGTCACGCTCGTCCCCGGTGAGGGTCGCGAGCGGCGGCCGGTCCTGACGGCGCAGCGCGTCCGCCTCGAGATCGACCTTACGCAGGCGTGACTCTGGGCATGTATGACGTCGGCATCCTGGGCCACGGCCCGGTCGGCGCACTACTCGCCAACCTGCTGGGGCAAGCCGGCCTTCACGTCGGCGTATTCGAGCGCGACACCGCGATCCATCCCCTGCCGCGCGCTGTGCATTTCGACGGCGAGGTGATGCGCATCTTCCAGTCGGTCGGGCTGGCCGAGCGCATCGCTGAGGCGGCGCGGTCGTCGTCCAAGGGCATGCACTTCGTCAATCCCGACGGCCGCACGCTGATGGTCCGGCGCGGCATCGATGGGCCGGGACCGCATGGCTGGGCGGGCAACTGGTATTTCCATCAGCCCGAGCTCGAGGCGATCCTGCGCGAGGGCGTGGCACGGTTCCCCAACGTCGAGGTCCATCTCGGCTGCGACATCGCCGACATAGGCGAGATCGACGCCAGATATATCGTGGGCTGCGACGGCGCCCGCTCGCTGGTGCGGCGTGCCATCGGCAGCCGGCAGCGCGACCTCGGCCTGCACCAGCCCTGGCTGGTGGTCGACCTCCTGTGCGACCCGGCATCGTCGCGCGTGACGGCCCTGCCCGATCACACCGTGCAGCTCTGCGATCCGGCGCGGCCGATGACGGTCGTGCATGTCGGCGGCAAGCGGCGGCGCTGGGAGATCATGCTGATGCCGGGCGACGATCCGGCGCGCCTCACCGAGCCCGGCGTCTTCTGGCCGATGATGGCGCGCTGGCTCGGCCCCGACGACGCCGTGCTCGAACGCGCCGCCGTCTACACCTTCCACTCGGTCGTGCAGGAGGGCTGGCG
>CANIRG010000437.1 GCA_947469635.1 Rhodospirillales bacterium
GGAGATCGAGCGGCTGATCCAGTTCCTGGGGCGGCTGCCGGGTCTGGGGCCGCGCTCGGCCCGGCGCGTCGCGCTGCACCTTCTGAAGAAGCGCGAGACGTTGATGCTGCCGCTCAGCACGGCGCTGGCGGATGCCGCGCGCGCCATCAAGCCCTGCACTCTCTGCGGCAACCTCGACACGGTTGAACCCTGCTCGATCTGCACCGATCCGCGGCGCGATGCGGGCCTGCTCTGCGTCGTCGAGGATGTCGGCGACCTGTGGGCCATGGAACGCGGCCGCATCTTCGCCGGCCGTTATCACGTGCTGGGCGGAACCCTGTCGGCGCTCGACGGCGTCGGACCGGACGAACTCAATATCGCGAGCCTGGTGCGGCGGTTGCGGCAGGGCGGCATCCGCGAGGTCATCATGGCGACCAACGCTACGGTCGACGGCCAGACCACTGCGCACTATCTCGCCGAACGACTCGCCGACTTCGAGGTGCCGCTGACCCGGCTGGCGCATGGCGTACCGGTCGGTGGCGAGCTCGACTGGCTCGACGACGGCACGCTGGCGACCGCCTTCAAGGCACGGCGGGCCCTGTGAGCCGCATCCCATGATCGGAGTCGAGACCCTGGCGACGCTGGCCGTCGGGCTCGGCGCCTCCTGGGCGAGCGGCTTCAATCCTTATGCCACCGTGCTCGTGCTGGGCGGCGCGCAGCGGCTTGGCCTCACCACCCTGCCCGCCGATCTCGCGGTCGTCTCCTCGCCCTGGGTGATGGGCGCGGCCGCGATTCTATTCACGCTCAATTTCTTCGCCGACAAGATCCCCTTCGTCGACAGCATCAACGACGCGCTCCACACTTTCGTGCGCATCCCGGCCGGCGCCCTGCTGGCCTTCGGTGCCGCGAGCGGGACCAGTCCGGAGATCGCCGCCATCGCCGGCCTGCTGGGCGGCACGCTGGCAGCCGGCAGCCATCTGGCGAAGGCCGGCTCGCGGGCACTCATCAACACCTCGCCCGAGCCCTTCAGCAACATCGCGGCCTCCGTTACCGAGGACTCGCTGGTGATCGGCGGGCTGATCCTCGCCCTCACCCATCCCATCACTTTTTTGTGCTTGCTGGCGCTGTTTCTCGTCGTGCTCGTCTGGTTGTTGCCCAAGCTCATTCGCCTGGCGCTTCTGCCGTTTCGCCGGATGGCCCGTCGCCGACAAAATTCTTGACTTTGAGGGGCTGGAATCGGGCCGCCGCGACATGACGGCATGACGCGCCGCTTTCCTTCGCGACGGAGCGCGCTACACTCCCTCTCGCAATATGTTCATCCGCCAAAACATCCAGACCCTGCGGTTCTTCCGAACCACCCCGGCGATGCGCTGCCCCTACCTGCCGCATCGTCTGGAAACCAAGCTCGTCACCGAGCTCAGCGGTCCGGACGCCATCTCCCAGCACGACACGCTGACCGACGCGGGTTTCCGCCGCTCACATCACTTCGTTTATAAGCCCCTGTGCGACGGCTGCCGTGCCTGCGTGCCGGTGCGCATTCGCGTCCGCGACTTCGATGCCAGCCGCATGCAGCGCCGTATCCTGCGCCGCAACGAGCACGTGCATGCCGTCGAGACCCAGGCCCTGGCGACCGGCGAGCAATATGCGCTGTTCTCGCGCTATGTGCTGGCGCGCCACCGCGACGGCGACATGGCCGACATGGATTTCGACGACTATCGCGCCATGGTCGAGGAAAGCCCTGTCGACACGGCGATCATCGAGTTCCGTGATGATTCCGCGGATGGCCGCCTGGTTGGCGCCTGCCTGGTGGACTGGCTGTCGAGCGGTGTCTCGGCTGTCTACAGCTTCTTCGATCCGCAGGACCCGCGGCGCGGGCTCGGCACCTACATGATCCTGTGGCTGGCTCAGGCCGCCGCGAAGCGCGGCCTCCCGTATGTCTACCTGGGCTACTGGATCGCCGACTCCACCAAGATGGCCTACAAGCGCGCTTTCCGGCCGCTGGAGTTCTTCGGCTCCGAGGGCTGGTTGGAACTGCCTACGACATAGGCAGTGCTTCAGGTGGAGCGACTTGACGCACCCCTTGAACTATCGGAACCGTCCCTAGTGCTAGCGTTATTTCGCAGGCGGCGTTATGAAGACGTGCCCGTCGGCGAGGATGGGCAGGCCATAATCAGAACTCGCGCGGGGGAATGGATGCGACTATCGCTGTCGTTCAGTACGACCGTCGGCACAGCCGCGACGGGACCGGTTTCGTCCTTCATAATCGTACCTGCGGCATGTCGCACCGACGCCGATGCGGCCCGTGCTGCTTGGCGATTTCGACCGGCGCCGCAGAGCGCAGGCTAGCCGGAGAGCACCATGTCCAAAACCAGAGAAGCCCTGCCACCGCTCGCGACCCACTGGCCGACCTATATGGTCTGCGCCGGCACCGCGATCGCCATCGGCGCCGTCGCTTGGCTCGCGATCTTCTACAGCCTGCCGATCACCAAGGGGATCGCCGCCGCGACGGGCGCGCCCAACGTGTCGATGGCAACCGCCTTCCATTGCCTGGTCAGCTCGGCCGGCGCCTGCGGCACGATCAAGTCCGCCGCTTGGGCCGCGGGCATCTGGCTTCCCTATGAGCCGCTGATCTTCTGGGTCGGCCTCGCCGCCTTCGTCCTGGGAGCGATCGTCGCACCGCTGCAGTTCAGCGCCCTGGTCGATGCCGTGAACGAGAAGGTCGGCGTGATCTGCAACTGGCTGGTGCTGATCGCCTGCGTCGTGAGCGCCGGCAACGCCATGGTGCGCTACGCCTACGACTACAGCTCGAACGCCTGGCTCGAGGTGCAGTGGTACATGTTCGCCGTCATGGTGATGTTCGGCGCCGCCTACACGCTCAAGCGCAACGAGCATGTGCGGGTCGACATCTTCTACATGACGCTCAGCCGCCGCGGGCAGCTGTGGATCGACATCCTGGGCACGCTGATCTTCCTGCTGCCGACCTGCGCCATCCTGGCCTGGCTCAGCTGGCCGTTCTTCATGCAGTCCTACAACGTGCTCGAGCACTCCTCCAACGCCGGCGGCCTGGTCCGTTGGCCCATCAAGCTGGTCCTGCCGGTCGGGTTTGCCCTCGTGGCGCTGCAGGGACTTTCCGAGCTCATCAAGCGTGTGGCTTTCCTCAACGACTACCCTGTTGACAGCCTCGAAGCGCACTACGAGAGGCCGCAACAATGATCATCCCTCTGGAGTGGATGCCGCCGCTGATGTTCGCCGGCCTGGTGGTCTTCATGATCATCGGCTACCCGGTGTCGTTCTCGCTGGCCGCCGTCGGGTTCTTCTTCGGCTTCATGTCGATCGAGTTCGGCTACTTCACCATGCCGTTCATGCAGGCCATTCCCGGCCGCGTGTTCGGCTCGATCCTGTCGAACGAGCTGCTGCTTGCCATCCCGTTCTTCACCTTCATGGGCGCGATCCTGGAGAAATGCGGGCTGGCCGAGGACATGCTCGAGTCGATGGGCCAGCTGTTCGGCCCGATCAGGGGCGGCCTCGGCTACTCCACGATCATCGTCGGCTTCGTCCTGGGCGCCATCACCGGCACGGTGGCGGCGCAGGTCATCGCCATGGCGCTGATCACCCTCCCCGTGATGATGCGCTACAAGTACGACATGCGCTACGCCACGGGCGTGCTGGCGGCCTCGGGCACCATAACCCAGCTCGTGCCGCCGTCGCTGGTGCTGGTCGTCCTGGCCGACCAGCTCGGCCGCTCGGTCGGCGACATGTATCTCGGCGCCTGGGGCCCCTCGCTCCTGCAGATCTTCATCTTCGCTGCCTACACCTTCTACGTCACGCTGGTGAAGCCCGAAGCCCTGCCGCCGGTGCCGCGCACGCTGTTCGGCCGGGCGTTGCTGATCAAGTGCGCCTGGGGCATCATCCCCGCCGCGGTGCTGATCTTCCTGGTGCTGGGCACCATCATGATGGGCCTCGCCACGCCCACCGAAGCCGGCGCCATGGGCACCATCGGTGCCATCGTGCTGGCCGTGGTCCGCAACGCACCGCTCACCCAGTTCGACCGCTTCATGTTCCTGGCCGGCTGCGTCGCTGCCATTGCCGGGTCGCTGATCGGCATCGCCTTCTTCAAGTCGATCGCCTTCAAGATCGCCTTCACCATCATGTTCGCCTCGATCGTCTGGCTGTGCTGGCGGGCCTGGCAGGTGACCGAGCTGCGCAACCTGATCGTCCAGGCCTTCCAGGCCACCATGCGCATCACCGCCATGGTCGCCTTCATCCTGGTCGGCGCGACCTGCTTCTCGATCACCTTCCAGGGCGTCGACGGCAACCGCTGGGTCGAGCATCTGATGTCGAACCTGCCGGGCGGCGTCTGGGGCTTCCTGATCGTCGTCAACCTGTTCGTCTTCTTCCTCGCCTTCTTCCTCGATTTCTTCGAGATCGCCTTCATCATCGTCCCGATGCTGGCGCCGGTGGCGCAGAAGATCCTCGAGCCGGTGGTCGGCCACGACGCCGCGCTGATCTGGTTCGGCGTCATGCTCTGCGTGAACGTCCAGACCTCGTTCATGCATCCGCCGTTTGGCTTCGCGCTGTTCTACCTGCGCAGCGTCGCCCCCAAGGAGGTCAAGAGCTCGGACATCTACTGGGGCGCAGTCCCCTGGGTGTTCCTGCAGCTCATCATGGTGGCGGTGGTCATCGCCTTCCCGCAGTCGGTCACCTACTTCCTCGACAAGCCCTCGGACGTCGATCCCAGCAAGGTGAAGATCGAGATCCAGGCGCCGCCGTCCGAGGACGCCGCACCGCCCGTCTTCAAGTAGCGACCTTCGTCGCTGGGGGCTCGCCACTCCAGTGGCGCGTCTTCTCGTGACATGATCGCGCCACGGAGTGGCGCGCCCCCAGCAAGACACAAAAAAGCCCCGCTGTTTCCAGCGGGGCTTTCTTTTTGCCGAGGCGGCTGGAGTCTAGCGACCGGCAGCCGACATGGTGAAGTTGAAGTTGTCGAAGGTGTTCTCGGCCACCCGGAACCACAGGTTCTGGTCGGCGCGGAAGGCCTTCAGGCTGTCGAAGATCTTCTTGAACTTCGCGTCCTTGGCCGACAGCTCGTCGTAGTACTTGTAGGACTCGTTGAAGCAGGGCTCGAGCACGCTGCGCGGGAACGGGCGGAGCTCGGTGCCAGCCGCCACGAGGCGACGCAGCGCTGCCGGGTTGCCGGCGTCGTACTTCGGCACCATCCAGGAGGTGACCAGGCCGGCGGCCGTCTCGACCATCGCCTGATACGCCTTGGGCAGCTTTTCCCAAGCCTGGTTGTTGATGTAGAGCGAGCCGCCCGACGTGCCTTCCCACCAGCCGGGATAGTAGTAATACTTGGCGACCTTGTTGAA
>CANIRG010000438.1 GCA_947469635.1 Rhodospirillales bacterium
GGGAGATACGCCTGATGACCACTGCCACCACCATCGTGGCCCTACGCTCGACGCTCCTGCAGGTGCCGTGGAAGGGCAAGCCGCCCGCCGCCGGCATCCTCTCCGACCCGTTCCGCGAGATCTACGTGCTGGAGATCGAGACCCAGGGCGGGCCCACCGGCATGAGCTACCTGATGCCGTTGCGCGGCGGGCTGCACACGATCGACGCCTGCATGGCGGAGCTGGTGGCGCCGCGCGTGATCGGCCGCGATGCGACGGAGATCGAGGGCATCTGGCAGACGCTCTACAAGAACAATTTCTGGCTCGGCCGCATGGGTGTGACGATGTTCGCCCAGAGCGCGGTCGACATGGCGCTGTGGGACGTGGTCGGAAAACGTGCGGGGCTGCCGCTGTTCCGCCTGTGGGGTGCAGCGCGCGCCGAGGTGCCGGCCTATGGCTCCGGCTGCTTCCGCGGCCTCGGGCGCGACGGCATGATCGCGCGGGCGCAGGAATTCACCGCCATGGGGCTGAAGGCCATCAAGATGCAGGTGGCCCACCTCAGGCCGTGGCGCGAGGACGTGCTGAACGTGAAGGCGATGCGCGACGCCCTGGGCGGCGGGGTCGAGATCATGATCGACGTCAACATGGGCTGGGACGCCGACACCGCCATCCAGGCCGGCCATCGCATCGACGAGTACGACCCCTACTGGCTGGAGGAGCCGGTCGTTGCCGAGGACTTCAGCGGCTACAAGCGCATCGCGGCGGCGCTGAAGACGCGCATCGTGGGCGGCGAGAGCCACTTCGGGCGCAACGACCTGCGCCCGTTCTTCGAGGCACCGCACAGCATCCCGATCCTGCAGCCCGACCCGATGCGCGGCGGCTACACCGAGCTGCGCAAGATCGCGGCGGCGGCCGAGCCCTGGGGCATCCGCATCGCGCCGCATCTCTTCCACGAGCAGATGGTGCATCTGCTGGCCTCGATCCCCAACGCCAATTACCTTGAGTACATGGACTGGAACGACGATCTCTGGATCGAGCCGGTCCTGCCCACCAGGGACGGCACCATGGCGCCGCCCGAGCGGCCGGGCCACGGGCTCGCCTTCCGGCCGGAGGTCCTGAAGGACTTCCGGATCGGCGGGCAAACGATGAAGGGATGACGATGACCCGACGCTCCCTCCCCGCCGCCCTGGCGGTGCTGCTGGCGACCGCGCTGCCTGCCGGGGCCGAGACGCTCACCATCACCGACCGCGACGGCGCGATCCAGAGCTTCACCCAGAAGGAATTGCTGCCGCGCGCCACGGACACCGTCACCCTGCCCGACGCGCTCTACGGCAAGCCGATGACCTATCGCGTCATCCCGCTGAAGGAGCTGCTGAAGGACACCAGGCGCGCGCCGGACGACTACCTCGCCGCCCGCGCCGCCGACGGCTTCACCGTGCCGCTGCCCGGCCGCCTGCTCGATCCGGCGAACGCGGCCGAGGTCGAGGCCTTCCTCGCCGTTGAGGATCCGGCCGCGACCTGGGCCGTGCTGCCCGACAATCCGGAGAAGGTGAGCGCGGGGCCCTTCTACATCGTGTGGAAGCTCGCGGGCTCAGCCTACGTCAGCCGCGAATACTGGTCGGCCCAGCTCGCCGGCCTCAAGGTCGTCGACAACCCGGTCAGGAAGTGGCCGGGCCACGACGTCGCCGCCAGCGTGCCGGCCGCCGACAAGCTCCGCACCGGCCTCGACCGCTACGTCTCGCTCTGCATCACCTGCCACAAGCTGCACGGCGAAGGCGGCGCGGGTGCCGCGGCCGGTCCCGACCTCGCCTCGGCCAAGGCCATCGACACGGCGACGCTGAAGAAGTGGATCCGCTCGCCCAAGTCGGTGAATCTCGACGCGAAGATGCCCAAGTTCGACGACACGGCGCTGAGCGACGACGACCTCGACGCCATGATCGCCTGGCTCGCCCTCAAGGCCGGGCCGCGATGAAGCCGGGTGCGTTCCTCGCCGCGCTGGCGGCCCTGCTCTGCGGCGCAACGCTCGCGCAGGCGCAGACCCTCACCCTCACCGACCGCGACGGCAGCCGCACGTTCGGCGTCCGCGACCTGCTCAACCATCCGGCGGCGCAGAACATCAGCATCACGCCCGACCCGGTCTATCGCCGGACCATGAGCTACCGCGCCGTGCCGACGGCGGTGCTGCTGAAGGGCCTGAAGGTCGGCGTCGACGACTATGTGCAGGCGCGCGCCACCGACGATTTCTCCGTGGCGATCCCCGCGCGCCTGCTGATGGCGGTGCCGCCCGCCGACGTCGAGGCCTTCGTGGCTGTGGAGAGCCCCGTTTCCCGCTGGCCGCAGCTGCCGGGCAAGCAGGATGGCGCCGGCCCCTTCTACGTCGTGTGGCAGCAGAAGGTGCGCGGCCAGGTCAGCAGCGAATACTGGGCCTACAAGCTCGCGGCGCTGGCGGTGACCGACAGCCCGATCAAGCGCTGGCCGGGGCTGGCGGTGGACGAGAGCCTGCCCGCCGCCGATCCGATCCGGCGCGGCCTCGACCGCTTCGTGGCGGTGTGCATGGCCTGCCACCGCTTCAACGGCGAGGGCGAAGGCGAGCAGGGCCCCGACCTCGCGCGACCGATGAACCCCGTCGACTATTTCCAGCCGGCGGCGCTGAAGAAGTACATCCGCAACCCCGCGTCGGTGCGCGCCTGGGGCGAGCAAAAGATGCCGGGCTTCGATGCCGAGAGCCTGCACGATGCGGACATCGACGCGATCGTGGCGTGGCTCGGCTACAAAGCGGCGCGGAAGTGAGCCCATACGCAAGCCACGGCGAACGGATCATCGCGACCGGCGCAAATTAGGTTGATCGGCCGTGAGCCATCGGCCGCGACATGCGTGGCGTAGACGGCACGCAGGACAGGACGTCCTGCTCAACCCCCAGGGAGTGCCCCATGAAGACGCAAGCCATCATCGCCACCGCTGCCTCGATCTTCGCCGCCACCACCTTCGTTGCCAGCACCGCCAGCGCCGCGGGCGTGCACTGCGGCGGCACCAACGCGTGCAAGGGCCAGAGCGCCTGCAAGGGTGCGGCCAACGCCTGCAAGGGCCAGAACGGCTGCAAGGGCCAGGGCTTCACCGAAGCCAAGGACGCCGCCGAGTGCACGGCCAAGGGCGGCAAGACCATGTAACGCGAGCGGCGGGCGTTCTCTGGGATCGGCGACGCCCGCCGTTTCTTCTTCACGCCGAGGTGAGCTTGAGGCGCGCGAGCCATCGCTGCGCCTGCCTCGGTGTCAGCCAGCCGTCGAGCGCGGCCGCGACGATGGTCTTCTTCAGAAACACACGGCCCGCGCCAGGCAGGCGATGGAGATGCGTCAGCATCCCAAGCTTATACGCGCGGTGATGCCCGACTAACGAATACGGTCGTTACTGAGGCGCTCGCAGCAAGCGCGCCTGCAAGGCGCGATAGCGAGAGCGCCCGCGCGCATACCGTCGCGGCGATGCTTATACTCGAGCAGATCTTCCGCGCGGATGCGCGCCGACGTTGTGATGGGGCATCTCCTTGTCATCCAGGAGCTTCACGAGGAACGGCCGCAAGATATTCAGCAGATCGGCGGCCTGCTGGATCGACAGGTCATTCGTTCTACGCGGCACTGGTCGTCTCGAATCTTTCGCCTTCTGCTTCCAGGCCGGCGCGGTCGATTTTGCCATGATTGACCAATAGCGTTTCGATTGTGCGGGGAGAGACCGAAAAATATTCCGCAGCGTCATCCATTGCGTCACTGGAATAGTCGCCTTTCAACCAATCCTCCAACGCTCCAAAAGGACAGAGAAATTCAGCGGCGAACGAACGCTGCATCTTTTGTCGATAGGTATAGGAGCGGGTTGCGGCTTTTAGGAAGCCTCCGTCGGGGGCACAAATCCTGTCCCCCAGCAAGCGCGCCAGGCTGAAACGACGACCCGCCTCCGATTTGGAGCGCAAGACCACCCGCGACTCGTCACCGTAATCGAACGCGAAAGACAGATCCGCATATCGTTCGGAGGCGACCACCAGACCTCGCATCACTCCTGCCATCGCTTCGAGGCGATTGTTCGAGATCGGCGCCGCTCCCAGATTCTCCTGCTCACGCAACTTACGCGCTGCTTCGGCACCACGCAGCCACCCTGGGACCGAATCGAATCCCTGAAGCGAAAATGCACTCCACAGCTTTACTGCATCGGCAAGATTGGCGTGGCGTCCCTTCGAGGCCGCGATGGAACGCAATTCGGCAACCGTATGAACTTTGCCTTCCGCGCCTTGATTGGCGGCGAGTTCTTCTATCGCTGCTGCCCCAACTTCTTCACTCTCCGCCTCAAGGCGATCGATAACCGAAGAATCGGCTTCGTCCGGCTCCGCACCGAGGAGAGCTTCAAGCTTGCGACGCAGGGCTGCCTTAGGGCTCGATCGCTCAGACCGGACGTCAGACCAGATCCGAGACAGATTGGTCTCTGCGATTTTCTCGACCTGCAATCTGTCGAGGATCTGCGCGATAAAGGCATCGACGGCCGCTTCGAACTGGATGGCCGGAACGACCAAAGGCACATCGGCGATGAATCTAAACGGCTTGGCCGTCGAGGCGGAGGGCTTGGGAATCAGCACGACGCGCGCGCCATCGGATTGGATGGTCAGGTTCGGCCAAACGTAGCCGTTGCCAATTGTCGACATCCGATGGGCGTGAGCCCAGCCATCTCGCGCAGTACGAGGCTCCCACCTCAATCGCCACCAATTCCAGGCCAGCCATTCGGCGACGTGATATGTGGAGACGAGCGGTCCTTCCCGCAGTCGATTGACGTAGGAGTCAAAGCCTTCGGTCAGCGAATAGGCACTCGTTCCAATCCGCAGCGTCGCAAAGCACGCGCGCTCTTCCAGCGAGCCATCATCGGTGCGCTCCCACTCCGCCTGTAGTGCAAGTACACCCGTCATCTCTTCTTCCACTCTTTCAGAACGACAGTGCGTTGATCGTCATCGTCGGGACCGAGTCTGTAACCATGATAAGTATCTGGCTTCGATCTGCTAACCTTAGCTTCGTACACCTCGCCTTGCGCGTCGACGGCCCAAATGTACTTGGGTAGTCCATCATCGTTGAGCCTGCTGATCATTCCTTTGGAAATGCCCAACCCGAAAAGCAACTGAGCTTCGCGCAGAAGAATCGGCCGGATATCGTCGCAGACGTAACTACTCACCCCCTGCGGCGGTGTGACTCTGGCGTAGCGGGTTGAGTTTTCCCAAGCGAGCTGATTCAAGCTCGCATGGGTCCAGAGAAGCTCGATTGGCATTCTGACGATGTGAAGCCTCTGGCGCTGGAGCTGCTGCGGCAGAA